>NZ_LR134440.1:668206-1002309 GCF_900637855.1 Neisseria animaloris | reverse complement strand
TGACCCTGTCGACTTAATCGACGGTATCGACCTCGAAAGCCTGCTGGTGAAACGCACCACCGGCCTGCGCCGCCCCGAAAAAGCGCCGCAAGTGAAAAAAGCCACCGAAAAGCTGTTTCCCGAAGGCATTCCTGTGTTCGGCACCGACGCACTGCGCTTCACGATGGCGAGCTACGCCAGCCTCGGCCGCAGCATCAACTTCGATTTCAAACGCGCCGAAGGCTACCGCAATTTCTGCAACAAGCTGTGGAACGCCACCAACTTCGTGTTGATGAACACCGAAGAAAAAGACTGCGGGCAAGACGAAACCCTGCCGCTGGCGTATAGCTTTGTCGATCAATGGATTATCGGCCGTCTGCAACAAACCGAAGCTGCCGTTGCCGAAGCATTCGATACCTACCGCTTTGATTTGGCAGCGCAAACGCTGTATGAATTTGTGTGGAACGAGTATTGCGACTGGTATATCGAGCTGGCGAAAGTGCAACTGCAAACCGGCTGCGAATCCACCCGGCGCGCCACCCGCCGCACTTTGGTGCGCGTGTTGGAAGTGGTGCTGCGCCTGATGCACCCGATTATGCCGTTCATTACCGAAGAGCTGTGGCAGGCAGTTGCGCCGCTGGCGAATGCCAAGAAGACCGACAGCATCATGCTGGCCGCTTGGCCGGTTGCCGACAACGAAAAAATCGTGCCTGCCGCGTTTGAACAAATGGCCGCACTGCAAGACTTAATCGGCGCGGTGCGCAACCTGCGCGGCGAAATGGGCTTGGCTCCGAGCGTGAAAGCGCCGTTGTTTGTCGAAGGCGGCAAAGATTTGGAAGCCTTGCTGAAATATGTGCCGATGATGGCACGTTTGACCGAAGCCAAGCTGGTCGACAAACTGCCCGAAAGCGAAGATGCGCCGGTGGCCGTTTGCCAAAATGCGCGCTTGATGTTGAAAGTGGAAATCGACAAAGCCGCTGAAACCGCCCGTCTGAACAAAGAAGCCGAGAAGCTGCAAAAAGCGTTGGACAAACTCAACGCCAAACTCAGCAAACCCGGCTATACCGACAAAGCCCCTGCACATCTGGTCGAAAAAGACCGCGCCGAGCTGGCCGAGTTGGAAGACAAAATGGCGAAAGTACAAGCGCAACTGGCCAAGTTGAAATAAAAGCCGGTATTTAACAAGAGGCCGTCTGAAAAGTTTTAGCGAAGCTCACATAGTTCGCTTTCAGACGGCCTTTCTTTTATTGGTTAGCTGACGGCAAACAAATTTGTTTTGATACAAAATGGAGTATCTTCAGTAAGGAACAGATTTTTTTCTTTTTTCAATAATTCACAAAATCATTCTCTTTGAATTAAGGCACGGCAATGACGAAGCGGGTTAAGTTTATTAACTATATTAAAACAGAGATTTTACCGTTGCTTCGATGTCATCCGCACGCATAAAGGTTTCGCCGATTAGAAACGTGTGTACGCCGTGCTGCTGCATGAATTCCACGTCTTGCTTGCTGCCGATGCCGCTTTCGGTAACCACGGTTTTGCCGCTGAGCGAGGGCAGCAGGTCGAGCGTTTGTTGCAGCGACACTTCAAACGTGCGCAGGTTACGGTTGTTCACGCCCCATAGCGGCGTGGTGAGATTGCGGCATTTTTCCAGCTCGCTTTTATCATGCAGCTCCAACAACACCGACATGCCGAGCGAGTGGGCGGTACGCTCGAATTGTTCGAGCTCTTCGGCTTCCAATGCGGCGGCAATCAGCAGGACGGCATCGGCTCCCCATGCCCGGGCTTGGTAAATCTGATAGTCGTCGATGATGAAATCTTTACGCAACACGGGCAGTTCTACGGCGGCTTTCACCTGCTTCAGATATTCGGGCGAACCTTGGAAATATTGTTCGTCGGTCAACACCGACAAGCAGGCCGCTCCCGCGCGTTGGTAGGCTTGTGCGATTTCTACCGGATGGAAATCCAGCCGGATTAAACCTTTCGACGGGCTGGCTTTTTTTACTTCGGCAATTACGGCGGGCAAACCGGCGGCATGTTTGGCATGAATCGCGGCGGCAAACCCGCGCGGCGGAGCGGCGGCTTCGGCACGGCGTTTGATTTCCTCAAGAGGAACGGCGGCTTTGGCGGCGGCCACTTCCTCGGCTTTGGTGGCTAGGATTTTGTTTAGAATGTCGGTCATGACAGGCTTTCGAATGTGGACGGGGTTAAATATTTTTGAACTATGGAAGTATAAAGATAAGGCCGTCTGAAAACAATTCAGACGGCCTAAACCATTGGCAAAATGCTCGGATAGTGATGCGGTTCAAGGCTTGGCGGCAAGCAGGCCGAAGCCGGGTAAGTGTGCAGGCAGAGTAAAATGAGAAGAGGCATCGGTTTGTAAACGAAAAGGTGGCTGTTTTGTGGAGTAAGCCGAATGTCTACCTAAAGAGAAGCGGCGGCCATTTTTGCCAAAGCACCGGTCTGTTTATCGGCTATAATCAGTTTTTCTACCGCATTCAGACGGCCTGAATGCTTCTTCACAAAGAAAGTGCCATGACCCGATATTCCCTCTTTATTACCTGCCCGCGCGGTTTGGAAACCGTATTGTCCCAAGAATTGGCCGCACAGGGCTGCACACAGATTGAAGCGACCGACGGCGGCGTTGCCTGCAAAGGCACGTTGGAACACGTTTACCGCGTCAACCTGCATTCGCGCACCGCCAGCCGCGTGCTGCTGCAACTGACCAAAGGCAGCTACCGCAACGAAAACGACATCTACACACTCGCCCGCAATATCCGTTGGACAAACTGGTTTGCGCTGGAACAAACCTTTAAAGTGAAAGTGGAAGGCAAGCGCGCGCGGGTGAAGAGCCTTGATTTTGTCGGCCTGAAAATCAAAGATGCCCTGTGCGACGCGTTCCGCGAAGCCTGCAACGCCCGCCCGAGCGTGGGCAAAGTGCAGCCCGACGTGCGCATTCACGCCTTTATCAACGACCAAACCGTGCAGATTTTTATCGACACCAGCGGCGAAGCCTTGTTCAAACGCGGCTACCGCCAAGAAACCGGCGAAGCGCCGTTGCGCGAAAATCTGGCCGCCGGTTTGCTGCTGCTGGCCGGTTACGACGGCACGCAGCCGTTTCAAGACCCGTTTTGCGGCAGCGGCACGATTGCCATCGAAGCGGCATGGATAGCCACCCGCCGCGCCCCCGGCCTGATGCGCCGTTTCGGGTTTGAAAAACTGCAAGGGTTCGATAAAACATTGTGGGAAAAAATCCGCCGCGAAGCCGAGCAGCAGATTCAGTTTCAGACGGCCTCCGCCATCGGCGGCAGCGACAACGACCGCCACATGATACGCACCGCCATCGCCAACGCGCAGGCGGCGGAAGTGGACGACATCATCCGCTGGGAAGTGAAAGACGCACAATCCGTGCGCCCCAACGGTGAAAACGGCATCATGATTTCCAACCCGCCCTACGGCGTGCGCTTGGCCGAAGTGCAGGCATTGCAGGCTCTGTATCCGCAACTGGGTACTTGGCTGAAGCAGCATTACGCAGGCTGGCTGGTGGGCATGTTTACCGGCGACCGCGACATGCCGAAGTTCATGCGGCTTTCGCCCAAACGCAAAGTGCCGCTGTATAACGGCAATCTCGATTGCCGGCTGTTTTTGATGGATATGGTGCAAGGCTCGAACCGTTGATCGGTTTGGGTAAAGATGAGAGGCCGTCTGAAAATATTTCAGACGGCCTCTTTAATCCAAGCGATACAAATCAACGCGGGTTTAACCATAGCCATTGCTCTTTCAGCGTTTCGGCTAAAGCACGCTGTTTTTCTTCAGGGGTGTTCAGGCCGGAGGTCAGGCGGTTGAAATCGATGGTTACGGAAGGGTTGTTGACCGGCCCGCTGATTTTGAGCGGTACGGGTTTGGCTTCGGGGTTGCGGATATTTTGGATTAATACGTTTTCAGATACGGTTTGAGTATTGAGGTCGGTTTGTCCGTTACTACTAATTTTCAGGCTGTCGGACAAAAGTTCTGCGTTGATATGTTTGCCGACACCGTTACGGATATCGCTGGTTAAGGAAAACTGGCGGAAGGGTGTTTGTAGATTGCGTCCGTTGCCGCCGATGGCGGTGTTGTTGCGTACACTTTGCAGAATGTTGTTCATGTCTACGCCCATCCACGAGCCGTCAGATACATTCAATTGCAGGCTGCCGTTAAGGGCTTTGGTGAGACTGTTGCGATCATTCCCTTGTGCGGTGAGGTCAATCACGGCATCACCGGTGCCGCTGATGTTATGGTAACCGAGCAAATCTTGAAGCAGCGGGCGGATTTGTACGCCTTGAGCGTTTTGCTGCAGATGGTAGGAGGGAGGAGTGGTATTGGCGATACTGATGCCTCCTTCGGTGGTGCCGCCGTATAAACCCGCGCGGAAATGGGTGAGGGCGATGCGGCGGCTGTCGGCATAAAGCAGCGTTTGCAGGTCGTCAACTTGGAGGTTGGGCATGGTTAGGCTGCCGATTTTGATGCCTGCTTCGATGTTAGGAATCTGGCGGCGGTTAAGTAGGGCGGGGTAGAGGTCGCCGGCCTGTGCCTGAAAGTCGCTCCAATAGGGGGCGAGGGTCAGTTTTTGCAGATTGAGTTGGGCAGTGAGTTTGGCAGGGTCTTCCCCGGCAGCCGTGTACGCGGCCGAGAAAGTAACCGGCTGGCGGTCAAACAGCCCTTTCAATTCGGTTGTCCAATTGCGGTTGTTTACCAAAGAGAAATTGCCGTTCAAACGGCTGATCAGGCGTGAATTGGGCGAAGATTGGGTATTGTCGAGATGGCTGGTGATTAAAAGGTTTTCTGACTGCAACAGCTTGTTTTTCCGCCAGATTAGCGGGCCGGAAATATTGAAGGTGGTGTGTTTTGTATCAGTGCGGTAGCCGCCGTTGAATTCGACTTTGCTGACGGTGGCGATGCCGGGGCGCAGGCTGGCGCGGGTAAGAGAGAGCGAACCGTCCCATCGGTTGTGTCCTTCGCCGGCGGTGAATACGCCGCTTAATTTGTTGATGGTGAGATGATTGGTTTTCCAAAGCAGCAGCGGGCTACGGGCGGTAAGGTGCAACTGCTGCCACGAGCTGTCGGCACGCAGGTTGAGGTTGCGTGTGTATAAAGTATTGGCTTGTGGCTGCCAAACCAAATCCGCTGTGGCTGCTACGGTGGCTGTTTCGCCGTTAACGGGGGCTTGGGCTTCAACATTCAGTGCAGGCAGTTCCCACTGTTTACCGTTTCGGCGCAATGTGCCGTTGCTTTTCCACGAAGCGGTTTCGGACGGAGCGCGGCTGACGGTGCCTTCGGAATGGAAAACGCGGCTGTTTTCGTTTTCGCCTCCCACGTTCAAACCGAATTGCCGGACGTGATAGCTGCCGTCGGGTAGGTTGATGTTCAGACGGCTGTTTTCCACAACCAGGCGGTTGATTTCAACGGAGCCGTCTGATTTTTTCCATAAGTCCCGCAGGCTCCAACTTCCGTCGCTTCGGCGTGTGATTTCGGCATCGGCTTCTTTAACCACCCATTTTTCGATAATGGGGGAACGGTTCCACAAGCCGCTCCATGCGAGGCCGATGCTCATTTCTTCGATATGGACGGCAGATGCGCTGCTGTCGGGTTTGCTGAGTACGACATCACGCAGCACGATGGTCGGGCGGGGTAGCCAGTTGCGGCCTATTTTGTCGCTGAAGCGGATGGAACGCCCGGTACCGGCCACCGATTCGTCGGCCAGTGCATGAATGCGTTCGCTGCTGAATACATACAGCAGGGAAGCGTAAAAACCGAATATCAGCAATATGGCAATGAAGCCGCCAAATACGATGAATCTCAGCCAGAATTTTCCGGAGCGGGGCAGGCAAATCATGATAAAGGAATAAAAACGGATTATCGAAGTATAGCATAGCCCGTCCGAACAAGTGCTTTGTTGGCGTATGTGGATGATTATTGCTACTATTCGGTCAGGCCAATCAGGGAGGTTCAGATGATTATCGTGATGCATAAACAGGCTTCTGCTGAAGCAGTGGAACGTGTGGTGGCATTTATCCGCAGCCGCGGGTTGCAGGAGCATGTTTCCAAAGGCGAGGAGCGTACCATTATCGGGGCGGTGGGCGACGAGCGCGTGTTTCATCCCAACGAATTGGAAAGGCTGCCATTTGTGGAACGGGCCATCCGCGTGTTGAACGAGTGGCGCATCATCAGTCGTGAAACCCAACCCGAAAACAGTATCATCACGGTGCGCGGTGTGGCGTTCGGCGGAGAAAAAATGTTGGATATTACTGCCGATGGCAGCCGTGCGGGTACGGCCGATGCGGTGTTCGCCGATCCTTTCTATCTGCCTTCGCGCCCTTATGCCGACACCGACCGGAGCAGTGAAAAGGAACAAATCCGCACCATGCAGGCCGAAGTGCAACGCCATCATGCCGCCGGCAAACCCGTGATTGTGCGGGTGCGCGATGTCCGCCAGATTGCGCCAGCTCTGGATGCCGAGGCCGATATCCTCTATTTGGGAGGAGAACTGATGAGCAACCGTGCCCTTCAAGACGAAGTAGGCCGTCTGAATACTCCCGTTGTGTTGTGTAAAGACAAGCACCACCGTGCCGACGAGTGGCTGGTGGCCGCGGAACATATTGCTCTGCGCGGCAACCACCACATCATTCTTGGCGAAGCGGGCACGCTCAGTTTCGAGCCGGAGCACCCCTACCGTTTGGATGTCGATGCTGTGGTGCGTGTACGCAAGGTAAGCCACCTGCCCGTTGTCGCCAACATTACCCGTTTGTGGCATAGCGACATGCCTCAGGAAATCTTATACAAACTGGCCACAGCCGCCGGTGTAAACGGTGTGGTCAACAGCTTGCAGCAGGATTAGAGTCGGAAATTCCAAAGAGGCCGTCTGAAAAAAGATATTCAGACGGCTTCGTACATATGGCAAAGCCATCGGCCGCTTTTCCGTTTCCGCAAATGATTTATAATGCGTTTCAGACGGTCTCATGCTTTCTATAAATATCAGAGGCCGTCTGAAAACGGGATCGCCCCATAACCGAGGAGAGAAACATGAGCGAGAAATTTTATTTTTCTACCGCCGACTTAATCGACACCGCCCCCGACACGCCGTCATGCGAAACGCAGTTCCGCCATTTCGGCCGCCGCTACAGTTTCTGCGGCAGAATCCGCACGGTTAAATGCGACCGCGACAACGGTTTGGTCAAGCAAATGATGAATACCCATTCCGACGGCGAAGTGTTGGTGGTGGACGGCGGCGGTTCTTTATACAGCGCATTGATGGGCGACATGATTGCCGGAGCAGGCGCGGCAAACGGTTGGGCGGGTGCGGTAATTTTCGGCGTAATCCGCGACGGCGAAGCCATCAACACACTTGATTTCGGCGTGAAGGCACTGGGCACCAATCCGCGCAAAAGCGCAAAAGACGGAGCGGGCCAAGTGGATGCAGCCGTATCGTTCGGCGGCGTAACCTTCACGCCCGGACATTATCTGTACAGCGATTCGGACGGCATTTTGGTGTCGGAAAAACCGCTGCGGGAAGAGGAGTAATCCGAGATGAAAATCACTTCAAAATGGTTGGACAATTCATGCTTTGTGGCCACCAACGAGGCCGGCCACAGTGTTATTATGGAAGGCATGTCCGTCGAAGGGCAGTCCAAACGCGGCCCCAGCCCGATGGAATTGCTGCTGATGGGCGTGGCGGGCTGCTCCAGTATCGACGTGGTGATGATTGCCGAAAAGCAACGTCAGGACATCACCGACTGTCAAGCCACCGTAACGGCCAAACGTGCCGACGAAACGCCGCGGGTATTTACGGAAATCCATATCCATTTCAAAGTATTGGGCCGCAATCTGAAAGAAAGCGCGATTGAAAAAGCTGTGCAGATGTCGGCGGAAAAATATTGTTCGGCTTCGATTATGCTGGGCAAGGCGGCCAAGATAACGCACAGTTTTGAGGTGGCCGAAGGGTAGCCGCTTTGGTTTGCCGCCGTTATATTTTGCACAAACTGCCCGAAAAGGCGGCAACATCTGCTTTCAGGCGGCAAGTTTCAGTAAAATCAAGAATAAAATCCGGCAATGGTTTATAATCCGCCCGCCGGATAAAGCCAATTCGTACAGCCGTAATTTCCGGAAAAAACGAAGCGGCCGTCCATATATTTCCAACTCATAATGCCGGCATGAGACCGCTATGACCGAAACCGAAAACAACCAGCCGGAAGCACCGGCCACTTCTTCCATGATACCCGGCGGGCGACATGACTCGGAGCTTTTCCGCGTTTATTCCCGCATTCTCGACGGTATTACCGACCATGCGTTGCTGCCGGGTAAAAAGCTGACCGAATCCGATTTGTGCCGCCAGATGGTTTGCTCGCGCAACACCGTGCGCGGCGCACTTTCATTGTTGGCACACGATAAAATCGTCGACCTGCTGCCCAACCGCGGCGCATTCGTACATGTGCCCGACGCGAAAGAAACCCGCGATGTGTTCGAAACACGGATTGCGTTGGAAGAAACCGTGGTAAACATGCTGCTGGATCAAAACGACGAAAGCCTGTCGGAGCGTTTGCAACCGCTGTATGCTTTGGTGGACGAGGAAGAAGCGGCTTTCGCACGCGGCGACCGTGTGAGCTGGAACCGTTTGGCCAATGCGTTTCATATCGAATTGGCACGGTTGCTCGATAACGATGTGCTGCTGGAAATGATGCATGCCGTATGTGCGCGTTCGTCGCTAATTATTGCCGTATTCGACAAGCCGAAAGACCGTTTGCGCCATACTTATTGCGAACACCGCGAAATACTCGATTTATTGGCAGAAGGCAAACGTAACCGTGCCTGCAAATTAATGCGCCGCCATCTGGGGGAATGTCAGGCTCGGTTGCTGAGGAAGTTTGAAGCGGAAAGCATGGAATTTTGAAGTGGTTGGAATGAGAGGGAGGCCGTCTGAAAAAACTTTTCAGACGGCCTCTTCGCTTTGTAGGGATTACTTTTCGTTTTGCTTATACCACTCGATAAATGCATCCGGTTTCACAAAGCCCAGCAAGGCTTCGCTGCGGCTGCCGTCGGCGCGGATAACAAACACTCCGGGTGGGCCGAACAAGCCGTATTCTTTCAATAACGCCTGATGTTCGGGCGTATTGGCAGTAACGTCGATTTGGAAGAAACGATCCATATCCACCGCTTCATGCACCGAAGGCTGGTTGAAGGTGTAGGCCGCCATTTCTTTGCACGAAATACACCAGTCGGCATAAAAATCAAGCAATACCGGTTTTTGTGGGTTTTGCTCCAAAGCGGCCTGCATGGCGGCTTTCAATTCCGACACATCGGTGTAAACATGGCCGTGTGTGCTGCTTTCTCCTTCGGCGGCAGGCGGCGCAAGCGTGAGGAAGTGGTGCAGGGCGGTGGTTTGTTTGTTAGCACTTTGGTAAGCAAACCATGAACCGCCGGCCAGTAGCACCGTGCCCAAAACCAAGCCTGCGGTTTTCAGACGGCCTGCCTGCTTTCTGGAGCCGGCCAACAGTAGCCCGGCGGGAATGATCAGCAGCAAGGTGTACAGAGCGATCACCAAAAGATAGGGCAGATAAGGCGTGGCCAGATAAACGGCAACGGCAAGCAGGATAAAGCCGAAAGCGTATTTGATGCCGTCCATCCAAGTGCCCGCGCGGGGCAGAATATGGCCGCCGAAGGTGCCGATGGCAATCAGCGGCACGCCGGTACCGAGTGCCAGCGTGTATAAAGCCAAGCCACCCAATGCCGCATCACCGGTCTGGCCGATATAGCCGAGGGCAAAAGCCAGCGGAGGAGCTACGCAGGGGCCGACAATCAGAGCCGACAGCATGCCCATCACGAATACGGAAACGATTTTGCCGCCGCTTAATTTATTGCTTTGGTTTTGGAAATAGCCTTGTACGGAAGCAGGCAATTGGAGGGTAAACACGCCGAACATCGACAAAGCCAGCAGCACCATCACGGCCGCCGCCGCCAGCACCACCCACGGTTGTTGCAGCCACACGGTAAGCAGCGCGCCGGTTAAGCCCGCAACCACGCCGACCATGGTGTAAGTGAGCGCCAAGCCCTGCACGTAAACCATGGAAAGGGCGAAAGCACGGCCTTTGGACGCGTTTTTATCGCCTACCACGATGCTCGATACGATCGGCAGCAGCGGATACATACAGGCGGTAAAGCTCAAGCCCAGCCCGGCGAGAAAAAACGCCAATAAATTGGCGTTTAGCGTATCCCATGAAAGTTTGAACCGACTGCTGTCCAAGCCTTTGGCAGGAGCGGTCGACGAACCCGATGCCGCCGGAGCCGATTGCAGGAAGCGGTCTTTGCTGTTTGCCGGTGCTTCGGCCTGAGGCTGGTAAAGCCCGTTGTGGGTGATGTCGAAAGTGGTCTCGGTGGGCGGGTAACATACACCGACTTCGGCACAGCCTTGATATTGCAGTGTTAATTGGTATTTTTGCGCTTTTTTAGCGTACGGCCAGTTGATTTGTGCGGCATGGTGATACACGGTTTGTTTGCCGAAGAATTCATCTTCTTTTTCTTCGCCTTTACTGTATTGTGGTGCGGCCAGCAGGCCGGCGGGATTGGTATCGGCAAGGATTTTCGCTTGATAGAGATAATAACCGTCGGCAATCGCAAACTGCACGTTAATACCTTGGTCGGTTACGTTGACCTGCGGTATGAACGCCTGCTCGGGCGGCAGCAGTTTGGAAGCATCTACCGCATGTGCGCCGGTGATGAAAACAAAAAAGGTAGTGAGAAAATAGAGTAGTTTTTTCATGGCATTGCTCGTTTCAGACGGCCTGAAAGTATGATAGTCGAAGTAGGGGCAAAAAACGAAAGCCCGGCTGTTCGCGGCGGGCAGTTTTGTAATCTATATGCCTTTAGACGGAAAGTAGGAAGTATTCTGACACAATAGGTTGTAAAGTTATGTTTTTATAAACACCGTAAAATGAAAGAGAGGCCGTCTGAAAAAACGGATGCCATGTTTTTCAGACGGCCTTCCCACCCCGTATTTAAGGGTAGGAAATGTAAGCATAGGCCGAATGGTTGTGAATCGACTCGAAATTTTCACTTTCCACTACAAAGCCGCACACGCGGCTGTCAGCGATGAGGCGGGTGGCGACATCACGCACCATATCTTCCACGAATTTTGGATTTTCATACGCTTTTTCGGTAACGTATTTTTCATCAGGGCGTTTGAGCAGGCCGTAGAGTTGGCAAGAGGCCTGCGATTCCACGCAATCGATCACTTCTTCGATGCCGACTTCGCTGCCGCAGGTGATGGTTACGGTAACGTGCGAGCGTTGGTTGTGCGCGCCGTATTGGGAAATTTCTTTGGAACACGGGCACAGGCTGGTTACCGGCACCAATACTTTCAGCGTGTGGCTGTATACGCCGTTTTTGATTTCGCCGGTGAGGGTAACGTCATAATCCAACAGCGATTGGATGCCCGACACGGGTGCGGCTTTTTTGCGGAAAAACGGAAATGATACGCTGATTTTGCCCGAATGCGAATCGAGTAATGCCACCATTTCTTCGGTAAGTATTTTCAAACGGTTGAAACACAAGGCCTCGGTTTGGCTTTCCATCAGCGCCACGAAACGCGACATGTGCGTGCCTTTTTGGTCGGCAGGCAGGAAAACGGTCATGGTCAGCCGGGCGACCGTGTTTTGCGAACCTTCGGCGGTGTCGAGAGTGATGGGTAAACGTAAATCTTTAATGCCGACTTGGTTAATCGGCATATTGCGTAAATCGGGGCTGGATTGCACGTCTGCAATGGCGTTCATGCGGCGGATTTCCTTAGAATAAAACGGGCGGATGCCCTATGTGTGTGCGGTGGTATGAAAAAACAAGGCCTAAGCCTGTGTCGGGCCGTCTGAAAACGGCTTCGCATTTTAAGACGGCCTGTTTATTGTTGCCAAAAAATTCGGCTGCTTTTTAGAGGTGGGATTATATCACTCGAAACCACAGCCGACATTGATTGTTTCTATTTTTTAGATAGTGATAAAATACTGTTTTATTTATCTAAAGATCGAACGCCATGGAATTTGCCACCCAAGCCATCCACTCCTCTTACGACTGCGACGAGCACAACCGCGCCATCATGCCGCCGATTTATCAGAACAGCATGTTTGCCATGCACGAAATCGGTGAAAATGTGCCTTACAAATATTCTCGCCTCAACAATCCCACTCGCAAGGTGCTGGAAGACACGGTTGCCGAGCTGGAAAACGGCACGGCAGGATTTGCTTTTGCCAGCGGCATGGCCGGAATCGATACTGTTTGGCGCACGTTTTTACGCCCGGGCGACACCATCGTGGCGGTGGCCGATATTTACGGCGGTGCCTACGATTTGTTGGTGGACGTATACGCACATTGGGGCGTGAACGTGGTGTTTGCCGATTTGACCGATGCCGCCAGCCTTGATGCTATTCTTGCCGACGGAAAAGTGAAAATGCTCTGGCTGGAAACCCCTTCGAACCCCCTTTTACGTTTGGTAGACATCAAAACGCTGGCCGCCAAAGCCAAAGCGGCGGGGGCATTAGTGGGGGTGGACAACACTTTTGCCACGCCGTACCTGCAAAATCCGCTCGATATGGGTTGCGACATTGTGTTCCATTCCGCTACTAAATACCTGTGCGGCCATTCCGACGCGTTGATGGGGGTGGTGGCGGTAAAAGATGCGAAGCTCGCCAAACCGTTGCGCAATATGATGACAAATGCGGGAGCAGTGGCCGGTCCGATGGATTGTGCGCTGGTATTGAGGGGTATCAAAACGTTGGTGGTGCGCATGAAGCAGCATCTTGAAAACGCCGCCGAACTCGCCCGCCGCCTTGAGGCGCATCCCGCCGTTGCCAAAGTGTTTTACCCGGGCTTGCCGTCGCATGAGCATCACGAATTGGCAAAACGGCAGATGCGCGGTTTCGGCGGCGTGGTATCGGTTTATTTGAAAAACGATACCCAAGCTGCGGCCAACAGCGTAATTAAAAACATGAAACTCGTCAAAATGGCTTCCAGCCTCGGCGGAGTGGAAAGTTTGGTAAACCACAGTTATTCCCAGTCGCACAGCGGCATGTCGGCCGAATTGAAAGCAGGCTTGGGTATCAAAGAAGGTTTGTTGCGTTTTTCCGCCGGTATCGAAGACATCAACGATATTTGGAACGATATTTCCAATGCGCTGGATACCACGTTGTAACGCCGAGGCAAAAGGCCGTCTGAAAAGTTCCGGCCGTGCCAAACTTTATCCCGTCCGTTTTCAGACGGCCTTCTGAAGCAAGGTTTGGGTCGAGAGGCCGTCTGAAAGCCGTTTGATAAAACTTTCCGTAAAGGGAACACCATGCTCACTCCGGCAAGCTGTGATTTATTCAACCGGCCGTTTTTCCAATTTGCACAACTCAAAAAATACCAACCCGAAACCATTCCCCAAATCAAAGCCGATTACAAAGCCGCATGGCAGATTTGGCAGGCTATCATTATGCAAACGGCCGAAAAATTGGGAGAACCGTTCGCTCCGCCGCATATCGAACGCTGGTGCAACGGCTGGCAGGTGCGCGCCCACTTTTTCGCCTATTTCAAATACGCCTCCTATCAAGATTCGGCAGCCATTTTGTCGGTGCTGCTCAACCGCCGCCGGTTGACCGTGAGTTTGGATTGGCATTGCTACAAAGCGGGAAAATCGCCGATTACCCTTGCCCACTATAATCAATGGCCGGATGGGCTTGACTTTGAAACTTTCGGTAGTTTCGATATTTGGCATGGAAGCGAGAGCGAGTATGCCGATTATCCGACCGTGGCACGGCAGGCGGAACAGGGGTTTGTCTTGCAGTCGGACGAGGATTTTTTCTGCATCGGCAAGCATATCGAACGGGATGATTTGGGAAAAGCGGACAGCGTGGAATGGATTGTGCAAACGATTAGGGCGTTGCAGCCGCTGTATGAGGCTTGTCATAAACCGTAAGAAATCAAAAGGCCGTCTGAAAACATTTTTCAGACGGCCTTTTCAGTCAGGTTACGGAAGCCGGTTTGTCCGTGGGTGGAAGGCGGAATCCGATTGAAACGTTGCGCCATTTTCCGGCCGTTCGGTGCGGTTAAGTGCCCGCCGCAGTCATACCGCCGATCAGAATCGAACCGATTTTATTCGGCGAACGTTTCAGAGCATCGTCGGCAACGCCGATGATGTTCAGATACATATCCTGCAAACGTCCTGCAATGGTGATTTCTTGCACGGGATAAGCAATCGCGCCGTTTTCGACCCAGAAGCCCGCCGCGCCACGCGAATAATCGCCGGTAAGCGTATTGACTCCTTGCCCCATCAGTTCGGTAACGAGCAGGCCGGTACCCATTTCTTTGAGCAAACCGGCTTGGGCGGCATGGGTGCTGCTCAAATACAGATTATGCGCGCCGCCCGCGTTGGCAGTGGTTTGCATGCCGAGTTTGCGTGCGCTGTAACTGCTTAAAAAGTAACCTTGCACGATGCCGTTTTCAATCACGAAGCGCGGTCGGGTGGCTACGCCTTCGCCGTCGAAATAAGTGCTGCCGAACGCGCGCGGAATATGCGGTTCTTCGCGCAGATTGATGAAGGCGGGCAGAATTTGTTTGCCGAGGCTGTCGATGAGGAAGCTGCTTTGGCGGTAGAGTGCGCCGCCGCTTAAGCCGCCGATAAGGTGGCCGATCAAGCCGCCGGAAACGCCGGTGTCAAACAACACGGGATAGCTGCCGGTGGGGATGCTGCGGCTTCCCAAACGGCGCACGGTGCGTTCGGCGGCAATGCGGCCGATGCTTTCCGGCGATTCCAAATCGAGATGGCGGCAAGAGGTGTCATACCAATAATCGCGCTGCATGCCGTCTGAATCGGCGGCGACCACGCTGCATGAAATGCTGTGGCGCGTGCCTTGCTGGTGGGCGGAAAAGCCGTGCGAATTGCCGTAAACATATTGGTAATGCCCGGTTTGTATGCCTGCACCGTCGGAATTGGTGATGCGGTTGTCGGTATCCAACGCGGCTTGTTCGCATTGTTTGGCAAGGGCGACGGCGGCTTCGGCGGATAAATCCCATTCGTGGTATTTGTCTAAATCGCCGATTTCACGAGCCATCAAACCGGCATCGGCCAAACCCGCGCAATCGTCTTCGGCGGTGTATTTGGCAATATCGACGGCGGCCTGCACGGTATCGCGCAGGGCTTGCGGCGAGAAGTCGGCGGTGCTGGCGCGGCCTTTGCGCCGGCCGACGTATACGGTAATGTCGAGCGATTTGTCCTGCTGGTATTCAATTTGTTCGATTTCGTTCAGGCGCACATTAACGCTTTGGCCGAGCGATTCGCTCAAATCCGCTTCGGCGGCCGTGGCACCGCTTTGCTTGGCTAAGGTCAACACCTGATCGCAGAGTTGCAGCAGTTCGTTTTTACTGTGATTGAACATGATTTTTGCCGTCAATGAAGGTTGCACGGTATTTTAACTGCTTTCAGACGGCCTCGGTAAAAATATAGCAGCGGCAAGGATGAAGCGGGCGGCTGTGTTAGAATGCGGCAACCTGATAAAGAGACAAAAAAATGAGTAATAACGAACAAGAATGGGTAAGCAAAACCCAGGTGAAAAAACAGATGGACAGCCTGCAAGACTTGGGTATGCAGCTGACCAAACTTTCCCCCGACACCTTAAAAAAAATCGGCTTGCCCGAAGATTTGTACGAAGCGGTGCTGGCGTATAAAAAAATTACTTCCAACGGTGCCTTGAAACGGCAGGCGCAATACATCGGCCGCCTGATGCGCGATACCGATCCCGAACCGATCGAACGCTATCTGGCCAAGCTGCGCGGCGACAATGCCGCCCACAACGCTTTTTTACAGCGGGTGGAACAGGCGCGCGACCGTCTGATAGGGGGCGACGATGCGCTTACGGCGTTTATTGCGGAATACCCGAATGCCGATGCAGGCAAATTGCGCACTTTAATCCGCAACACGCGCAAAGAGCAGGAGTTGAACAAACCGCCGAAAAATTTCCGCGCTTTGTTTCAAGAAATCAAAGCCGTGATGGACGGCAGCCATTCCGCTACGGATGAAGGGGCGGAAGAAGAAACCTTCGAGTAAAAAATCTCTCGGTGAGCATGAGGCCGTCTGAACAGTATTTCAGACGGCCTTTGCGCATTCATACGCATGGCGGTGGAAAATCCGCTAAAATATTACGCTTTACTTTTTCAGACGGCCTCAAGTTATGTTGGTATTGGGAATAGAATCTTCTTGCGACGAAACCGGTGTGGCGCTTTACGACACCGAACGCGGTTTGCTGGCGCATCAATTGCACACGCAGATGGCGATGCACGCCGAATACGGCGGCGTGGTGCCGGAGCTGGCGAGCCGCGACCATATCCGCAGGCTGGTGCCGCTGACGCAGGGCTGTTTGGAAGAAGCCGGGGCAGGGTATACCGATATTGATGCAGTGGCATTCACGCAAGGTCCGGGATTGGGCGGTGCGCTGCTGGCCGGTTCCAGCTATGCCAACGCTTTGGCTTTCGCGCTCGGCAAGCCCGTGATTCCCGTCCATCATCTCGAAGGGCATCTGCTTTCGCCGCTGCTGGCCGATGAAAAACCTGAATTTCCTTTTGTGGCGTTACTGGTGTCGGGCGGGCATTCGCAATTTATGGCGGTGCGCGGTGTCGGCGATTACACGCTTTTGGGTGAAAGTGTGGATGATGCCGCCGGAGAAGCGTTTGATAAAACCGCCAAACTGCTCGGCCTGCCGTATCCGGGCGGAGCCAAACTCTCCCAGCTTGCCAAACTCGGTTCGCCCGATGCATTCAGTTTCCCGCGCCCGATGCTGCATTCCGACGATTTACAGATGAGCTTTTCCGGCCTGAAAACCGCAGTGCTGACTGCTGTGCAGAAAGTACGGGCGGAAAACGACGGTGAAATGCCCGAACAAACCCGCAACGATATCTGCCGTGCGTTTCAAGATGCGGTGGTGGATGTGTTGGCGGCCAAAGCGCACAAGGCCCTGCTGGATACCGGCTTCCGTACTTTGGTGGTGGCCGGCGGCGTGGGGGCGAACTGGAAACTGCGCGAAACCTTAGGCCGTCTGAAAATACAGCCGCCTTACGCAAAAGGCCGCGCGAAACCGCCTGCCGAAGCCGTAAAGGTTTATTTCCCGCCGATGGAGTATTGCACTGACAACGGCGCGATGATTGCCTTTGCCGGCGCAATGCGTTTGCAGCAGGCCCAACCTTCAGGCGGGTTTAATGTGAAACCGCGCTGGCCGTTGACGGATATTGTGAAACAGCCTTCCCAATAACCTTTTCTTCCCACCGCAAAGCCCATGTCGAAACGCATACATACCCATTACGACAATCTCAAAGTCGCACAGGACGCACCTATAGAAGTTATCCGCGCGGCTTATCGTTCGCTTTGCAAAAAATACCATCCCGACCAAAACCGGGATAACCCCGACGCACACCGCATCATGAGCCTGATTAACCGCTCGTATGCGGTATTGTCCGATCCCGAACAGCGGCGTGCGCACGATGAATGGATTGCCGCGCAACAGCAAGGCTGGGGGTCGGAGATGCCGTTAAGCCCGCCTATGCCCGCACAGGCGGAGCCGATGCCGTCTGAAAACTTACTGCGGCAGCGCCGTTTCTGGCTGGGGCTGGCTTTTTTCGTTTTCTTGCTGGGCGGCCTGTTTTGGCTGGCGCAGCAACAACGCGAAGCCGCTGCCGATATGCCGCCGCGTGCGGTTGCCGCTTCCGAGCATTATCCCGAATTCGCCCAATATCTCGACGGCTATCCCGTGCTGGCGGAGCGGGGCAACGGTATGGTAAAAATCGATAACCGCCGCAACCGTTCGGCGGTGTTCGTGCAGATTTATCTGGCCAAAGGCGATACCGCCATCCGCACGGTTTATATTCCTGCCCATGCCGATTTCACCGCATTCAAACTCGCCGCAGGAACTTACCGTATCCGTTACCGCCAATTGGTTAACGACACGTGGGAGGCAGCCGGATTTACTTTGCCAGACGAGCAAACCCGGGTAAATGTAGTATTGGAAAACGCACCTCCTGATGTATTGTAGAAGCCGTCTGAAAAATATAGAGGAACGACATGTCTAAATGGAACGAACATTATTCAAGCAGCGAATATGTTTTTGGTACTGAGCCGAATGAATTTATTGCACGTATCAAACCTTACCTGCCTAGAAAGGGGCGGGCGTTGGATTTGGCTACGGGAGAGGGCCGTAACGGTGTTTTTCTCGCCCAGCATGGTTTGGATACGGAAGGGGTGGATATGTCGGCGGTGGGCCTGGAAAAAGCGCGAAAGCTGGCAGAAGCCAAAGGCGTGCACTTTTCCACCCGTTTGGAAAACATTACCGAAATGCAGATGCCGTCTGAACATTATGCCGTGATTACTTCGGTGTTCTGCCATTTTGCAGAACCGGAGCGTACCCGCGTGATGCAGCGCATTATCGGCGCATTGCAAAGCGGAGGTTTGTTTGCCGGCGTGTTTTACCATCCCGACCAAATCGGCTACGGCACCGGCGGCCCCAGCGATCCCGTCATGCTTGGCACGTTGGAAGAAATGCAAAGTGCGCTGGACGGTTTGGAATGGCTGATTGCCGAGCATAGTTTGCGAGAAATGGACGAAGGCAGCCGCCATCAGGGAACCAGTTCGGTTATCTGCCTGTTGGGGCGTAAGCGGTAAGAAGGTTGCGGAATATTATTTAAAAGAGGCCGTCTGAAAGATTTTTAACAAGTCTTTCAGACGGCCTTTCAGCTTGTAATGCTTGAATCAGCGGATTTCTACAAACGAGTTGGCGTGCAGTTCTTGCAGCAGGTTGGCGGTAGCCTGTTCCACTTTTTGTTGGGCGATGTATTGGCGTACAGCCTCGCGTTGCTGTTCTTCGGGAGTGCCCGCTTCACGCACTTCGTTGAGCTTGATAACGTGCCAGCCGAATTGGGTGCGTATGGGGCGGCTGATTTGACCGGGATTCAGAGCCTTAACTGCGTCTTCAAATTCCGGAACCATATGGCCTTCACCAAACCAACCTAAATCACCGCCTGCCGCCGCACTGCCATCTTGGGAAAATCTGCGTGCCAATGAAGCAAAATCAGTACCGCTGCGGGCTTGGTTATAAATTTTGCGGATACCGCTTTCTGCGGCAGCCAATGCATTACTGCTTTCGCCTTTCAACAAAATATGTTGGGCGCGGTATTGGCGCATCGGTTTACCCTCGGGCAGGGCAATGCCTTGCTCTTTGGCGCGTGCAAGCAGATTGTCCACTTCGGCATCGCTTACGCGGCTGTTTTGCATAATCGCCTGTTGTTGAACCTTTTGGGCAATAATGCTGTCGGCGATGCTGCGGCGCATCGCGGCTTTGCTTACTCCGATCTTGGCCGATTGCGCATATAAGCCGTCGATAGTGGTTTTGCGGGATTGGGCAATGAGGGCGAGTGTTTCATCGATTTCGGCATCGCTGGCGTTGATGTTGCGTAATCTGCCTGCCTGTACGATTAATGACTGGTTAATCAGCTGTTGCAGCACTTGTTGGCGCAGTTCTTCATTACTGATTTGGCTGTCTTTAGGCAGATTACGCCGTGCTTCGGCGATACCTTGGCGTACGTCGCGGTGAGTAATTGCTTCAGTACCGGCAATCGCAGCAATTCCATCCACCAGTTTGACATCAGAGGCTTGGGCAGTTTGCAGGGCAAGGCCGAGGGTGGCGGCGAGAATCAGGGATTTACAGTTCATTGTTTGACTACCTCGTTGGTTTTGCTGTAGCCGGGAATGGCTAAACGCAGTTTTTCAAAAGGATTGTTGCCGATATTACTCAAATCTTTAAGTTGCAGGTTGAAAAATACGGCGTTTTTCTTACTGTTCAGGCCGGTAACGTAACGTTGGCCGACCACGCTGGCACTCCAGCAGCCGCAGCCGCTTTTATATTCGACACCGGCGAGTATTTCCAGCGGCTTTTTAACATTGATTTCATGGTTGTAGCGGGCAACGCCGTACAGGTTTTTCGTAAGCGGCCACTGGGCAGCAAGATCTATCTGGCTGAGTTTGTCGTAAAAATATTCGCCGTTTTTTTGCAAGTATATTTTTTCATTGCGCCCGTATTTATAATGTGCACTCAATACTTTGCCCGGCTCGGGGTTGTAGCGTACTCCGGTGGAGAAGCTTTCGGTACGCTTCAAGTTTTGGTTGTAATGTACATCGGTATCCACGCTTACGCTATTGCTGACTTTTCCGTTGGCAAACGCCACCCAATCGGAACGGTTGCGGGTGTAGCGGTCCACGCTTCCGTCGAGCAATACGTTATCGTTTTTCAAGTAAAATTTCTGGCCGATACCGGCACGGAATAGTTCGGCACCGTTGTTCGGGTTGAGGAAACGGGTTTGCACCGCGGTGGAAACGCTGTTGGCGGAGTTGATGCGGTCGTTGCCGGAATACAGGTTTTCACGGAAAAGCTGGCTGTAGTTGAAGCTGTTTTCCGAAGAGTCGAAATTAGGCAGGTCGTTTTGCGACTTGGTCGGAATGTAGTTGTAAAACAGGCGCGGCTCGAGGGTTTGGACGTAATTGTTGCCGAAGAGCGAGGCCTTGCGCTCGAAAGTCAGGCCGCCGTCAACATTGAAAACCGGTAATGTGCGGCTGAGTGTGCGTGCGTTTTTCTTTTCAAATTTATCCAAATCGTAATAGGTGGCATGCACACCGATTTTGGGGCGCAGATAACCCCATGCATTATGCAAATCCCATTTGACGCTAGGATACAGCACCACACGGCTGCCGGCCTGCTTGCTATCGTGGTCGAAGCGGGTGAACTGGCTGAATACGTTGACTTGCGCACCGCTTATGCTTTTCTGCCAACGGGCGGAAAAACGCGGCATCAGGGCATAAGGTTCGTCTTTGTAGCCGTCGGCATTGGCAAGAGTTTGGTATTTTTGGGCGGTGAAATAACCATCAAAAAAACCGTCCAACAAGCGGGAGTTGTAATTTAACCATGCTTGGCGGTTCAGATTGACGTTGCGGGCGATATCGTCGCGGTTGTAGAAGTCTCGGTAATAGTCGTCGTCGGATACTTGGTGGAAGTCTATGCCTCCGCTGAGACGGTCGGTAAATTGGTGGCGGTGTTCCCACTGTGCGCGGTAGCGGTTGTTGTGTTTGCTCCGTTTATCGTCGGGCATCCAAGTGCCTTCGATTTTTCCTGCGAATTTAGGATCAAGATAACGGAACTGTCCGCCTAATTGCGCACCACGGTTGCTGATAAAGCCGGGCGTAACGGTTGCATCATAATTCGGTGCAAGGTTGAGGTAATAGGGCACGGCCATTTCGAGGCCGTCTGAACCGATAGAAAGCGTCGGCACCAACAAGCCGCTTTTACGGTTGCCGTTGATGGGGAAATCGGCCCACGGCGTATATAAAACCGGCACTCCGCCGAAAACCAGCGAAGCATGTTTGGCCACGCCGATGCCGCTGTTTTGGTCTGCTTCAATGCTTTTCGCTTGAATATACCAACTTGCATCGCCGCGCTCGCAAGTGTTGAATTTTGTATTGGTAAGCTTGTAGCGGCCGTCGCCCTGCATTTCGGCCGTTTCGCTCACACTTTGCAAACGGCGGCCTTCGTGTTCGGCTTCCAAGCGTGCATTGTGCGAAATGCCGGTGCCTTCGGCTAAGTTGTATTCGACTGTACTGCCACTGACGGTGGAACCGTTTTGATATAGCGTGAACGTATTGCCGGCCCGCACGATTTCGAGGCTTTGGTCGTAGTCTACCCATTGTGCGTTGAGTATTTGGTCGTTGCGTTCAATGATCACATCGCCTTCGGCACGCACTTTGATATTGGTTTGGCCTTCGAGTCGGTCGGCAGTAATGCGGGTATAGTCCGCCGGAAGAGGTTCTTCTCCGCTGCGTTTGATGTCGGGTACGGCATGTGCTTCCGCTTCGTTACGCAGTTTTTCCGGCGAGCAGTTCAGGCAGGTGTTGCCGAGCGACAAGTCGCCGGCGGCTTGCGCCGTCGCTGCTGCGCCGAAGCCTACTCCCAAGGCCAATACCAGCGGTTTTAATGAAAATAAACGAGCCAAAGTCTCACCTTAAATCGGTTTTGCCAGTTAGAATAGCGGATATTTTAACCTGAAAAAATGAAAAACGACCATGCAACGACAAACCGAACTGAAAAATTGGCTGGAAACGGTTTATCCCGCCCAGTCTTTCGAATTAAGTTTTGCCGCAGCCGATGCCGATTTCCGGCGGTATTTCCGCGCCGCTTTTTCAGACGGCCGCACCGTAATCTGTATGGATGCACCGCCTGAGAAAATGAGTGTAGCACCTTACCTGAAAGTACAAAAATTATTTGACATGATAAACGTACCACAGGTTCTGCATGTAGACGAAGCTCAAGGTTTTATGGTGTTAAACGATTTGGGCAACACCACTTTCCTGACAGCCATGCAGCAAGAAAGCGGAGAAATTGCACATAAGGCTTTGTTACTTGAGGCGATTGACGAACTGATTACTTTGCAGAAACACAGTAAAAAAAACGTATTGCCTGAATACGACAAAGAAGTTATGTTGCGCGAAATCAATCTTTTTCCGGAATGGTTTGTCGCCAAAGAATTGGGCAAGAGCTTGAATTTCAAACAGCACCAACTGTGGCAGCAAACCGTCGATACCCTGTTGCCGCCGTTGTTGGAGCAGCCGCAAGTGTATGTGCACCGTGATTTTATCGTCCGCAATCTGATGCTGGAAAAAGGCCGACCGGGAGTGTTGGATTTTCAAGATGCGCTTTACGGACCGATTTCTTACGATTTGGTGTCGCTGCTGCGCGATGCTTTTATCGAATGGGAAGAAGAATTCGTGCTGGATTTGGTTATCCGCTACTGGGAAAAAGCCCGTGCCGCCGAATTGCCCGTGCCGGAAAATTTTGATGAGTTTTACCGTTGGTTCGAATGGATGGGGGTACAACGCCATCTTAAAGTGGCCGGTATCTTTGCACGACTGTATTACCGCGACGGCAAAGACAAATACCGCCCCGAAATTCCGCGGTTCCTCAATTACCTGAGGCGGGCATCACGCCGTTACAACGACTTGGCTCCGCTATATACGTTGTTGGTCGAGTTGGTTGGCGATGACGAGTTGGAAACCGGATTTACATTTTAGATTGGAATGAACGGATGAGGCCGTCTGAAAACAAGATTTCAGACGGCCTCATGCTGCACTGTGCCGTTTAAAGTCTGCTTGACTGCCCATCTGAATCTGGCAATATGCGCTCTGCTATAAGAAGCTGAACGGAAATTTTTATGAATCTACTCGGTGCGCTGGCGAAAGTCGGCAGTTTGACCATGCTTTCGCGCATTCTCGGTTTTGTGCGCGATACGATTATTGCGCGGGCGTTCGGTGCGGGAATGGCAACGGATGCGTTTTTTGTGGCGTTCAAACTGCCTAATCTGCTGCGGCGGATTTTTGCAGAGGGGGCGTTTGCACAGGCGTTTGTGCCGATTTTGGCGGAGTATAAGCAAACCCGTTCGGAAGAGGCGACACGTGAGTTTGTGCGTCATGTAGCGGGGATGTTGTCGTTTATTTTGGTCATTGTAACGGCGGCCGGCATTTTGGCTGCTCCGTGGGTAATTTATGTATCTGCGCCGGGGTTTGCGAGAAATGCGGATAAGTTTGCGCTGTCGGTGGAGCTGCTGAAGGTTACGTTTCCTTATATTTTGCTGATTTCGCTTTCTTCTTTTGTGGGCAGTATTTTGAATACGTACCATAAATTCAGTATTCCGGCGTTCACGCCTACTTTTCTGAATGTTTCGTTTATTGTTTTTGCACTGTTTTTCGTGCCGTATTTCGATCCGCCGGTGATGGCTTTGGCATGGGCGGTGTTTGTGGGCGGTTTGTTGCAGCTGGGTTTTCAGTTGCCATGGTTGGCGAAGCTGGGTTTTTTGAAGCTGCCTAAGCTGGATTTTAAGGATGCGGCGGTAAACCGTGTGATGAAGCAGATGGCTCCTGCAATTCTGGGGGTAAGTGTGGCGCAGATTTCGTTGGTGATTAATACGATTTTTGCGTCGTTCCTGCAATCGGGCAGTGTGTCGTGGATGTATTATGCCGACCGTTTGATGGAGCTGCCTACCGGAGTGCTCGGTGTGGCGCTGGGTACGATTTTACTGCCTACTTTGTCGAAATATGCGGCGAGTGATAATCCTCAGGAATTTTCCGCATTGCTGGATTGGGGTCTGCGCCTGTGCATGTTGTTGGCTATGCCTGCCGCAGTGGGGTTGGCAGTGTTGTCGTTTCCGCTGGTGGCTACGCTGTTTATGTATAAAGAGTTTACTTTGAACGACGCGGTGATGACGCAGAATGCGTTGATTGCGTATTCGTTCGGTTTAATCGGGCTGATTATGATTAAGGTGCTGGCACCGGGGTTTTATGCACGTCAAAATATTAAAACACCTGTGAAAATTGCTGTTTTCACGCTGGTGTGCACGCAGTTGATGAATTTGGCGTTTATCGGTCCGTTGAAGCATGTGGGGCTGGCGTTGGCAATTGGCTTGGGTGCATGTTTGAATGCAGGTTTGCTGTATGTGCTATTGAGAAAGCACGATATTTACCGCCCCGGCGCGGGATGGCCGGCATTTTTGGCAAAACTTTTTACCGCGCTTGCGGCCATGGGCGGCGGTTTGTGGGCGGTGCAGATGTATCTGCCGCTGCAATGGGTAGAGGCTGCCGGCTGGTATAAGGCGGTGCAGTTGTTGGGATTGGTGCTGTTTGGAGCCGCGCTGTATTTTGCCGCGCTGGCCGCGCTGGGATTCCGTCCGCGGGATTTTAAACGTTCGGAAGGGCGCGAATAATTTACGGCAGGCCGTCTGAAAACGATTTTTCAGACGGCCTTTTGCTTTTAGGTACTTGATTTCAGACGGCCTGTAACCATATTGCAGACAATCTGATTATGCTTGAAAGAAAACCATGACCTCGAATATTACTGAGGCAGCTGCTCCCCGCAATGATTGCCGTACCCGTTTTATTTTCGACGATATGCCTGTGCGCGGCCTGCATGTGCGCCTGGAGCAGGTGTGGCAGCATATTGTCGGGCAGAAGCATTATCCCGCAGCCATCCGCCGGGCATTGGGCGAACTCTTGGCTGCCGGTTCGCTGTTATCGAGCAATTTGAAAATTGACGGCACGCTGACTATCCAAGTACAGGGGCAAGGCCGTCTGAAAATGCTGGTGGTAGAGGCTACATCCGAACAGACTTGCCGTGCGACTGCCCGTTGGGACGAACAGTCTGCCATTGATGATAACGAAAGCTTACGTGATTTATTAGGCGGTAACGGCGTGTTTGTTATTACGTTACAGCCGCAAGACGGTGATCCGTGGCAGGGTGTGGTGCCGCTGGAAGGCGACAGTATTGCGCAAATGTTAATAAATTACATGAAACGCTCGGAGCAGCTTGATACCCATATTTCGCTTGCGGCCTCCGACGAAGTTTGCGGCGGTTTGCTGGTTCAGCGCTTGCCTGAGCAGGAAATTGATACTGAATCGTGGGAACACATGGTTACGCTGACGCAAACGGTAACTGCGGAAGAGTTGACTACACTGGATGCGCATCATGTGTTGTACCGTTTGTTCCACGAAACACCGCCCCGCGTGTTCGAGCCGGAAACCATTGAATTTGCCTGCACTTGTTCGCGCGGTAAAGTGAGCGATATGTTGCTGATGTTGGGCGGGCAAGAAGTCGGTTCGGTAGTGGCGGAGCAGGGCAGTGTGGAAATTGACTGTGATTTCTGCAACGCCCAGTATGTATTCGACGAAACCGATGTTAATGCTCTCTTCGGTATGGATATTGTGAGTGCTGTGCGTGAAGAGAATCTTAGAGTCCAGTAATTCGCTGATGAAGTTAATCTGAAATGGAACATGCCGTCTGAAACAATATTTCAGACGGCATGTTTTTATGTTCGGCGATAGAGGCGATTATTTTTTCAAAGAATCACGGATTTCGCGTAACAACAGAATCTCTTCAGAAGGTTCTGCCGGAGCTTCTTCAACAGCAGGTGCTTCTTTTTTCAGTTTGTTAATGCCTTTAATTACCATAAAAATGGCAGCGGCGATAATCAGGAAACTGATAACGGTATTGATGAACAAACCTATATTCAAAGTAACGGCACCGGCGGCTTGGGCGGCTTGCAGGGTAGCATAGCCGGCTTCAGGGGCGGGAGTACCGTCTTTCAGTGTGATAAAGAGGTTGGAGAAGTCTACGCCGCCAATCAGAATACCGATGGGAGGCATGATTACATCGTCAACCAATGATTTTACGATACCGCTGAAAGCAGTACCGACAACCAGACCGACCGCCAGATCGATCACGTTGCCGCGCATAATGAATTCTTTAAACTCTTGTACAATAGCCATAATGTTTCCTTTTCTAAAGTATATGGGTAATTTAATTTAATTTGCTTAATACAACTCAATAAAACAAGACCGCGCATACTAACGGTTTTAATGTAACAGAGTGTATTGCAAAGTTAAATTTTGTTTTTTGATAAGAAATTGTCGTTTTAGTTCCCGTTTGGGTAGAAAAAAGACCGTTTGAAAAACAAGGTGTAACTTTTTTACAGCATTTTAAAACGGCATCCCGAATGCGGTTGATTTTTTGTAATCATAATAAAAAAGCACCCGAAAAATTGTTTCGGGTGCTTTGATTTCTGTTTTTTTTTTTTTCAGACGGCCTGTTTAAGCGTTTTCTTCAGGGTCGTTTAACGCGTTGATGCTGTAACCGCCGTCCACATAAGTGATTTCGCCGGTGATGCCGGAAGAGAGATCAGACAACAAGAAAGCAGCGGTATTGCCTACTTCTTCAATCGTTACGTTACGGCCTAGCGGGTTGTGGTCGGCAACGTGGTTCAGGAGTTTGCTGAAATCGGCAATGCCCGATGCCGCTAAGGTTTTAATCGGGCCGGCGGAAATTCCGTTGCAGCGTACACCTTCTTTACCTAAACAGGCTGCGGTGAAGCGTACTCCGGCTTCCAAGCTGGCCTTTGCCATGCCCATCACGTTGTAGTTCGGAATGGCACGCACGGCACCAAGGTAAGTAAGGGCAACAATTGAAGCATTGCGGCCTCTCATCAATGGGCGTGCGGCTTTTGCCAATGCAGGTAGGCTGTATGCGGAAACTTCGTGGGCGATTTTGAAGGCTTCGCGGTTGATACTGTCTAAGAAATCGCCGTTAAGTGATTCGCGCGGAGCAAAGCCGATAGAGTGAACCAATCCATCCAGTCCGCCCCATGCCTTGTTTAAACCGGCAAAAGTTTGTTCGATTTCTTCGTCGCTTTGCACATCGCAGCGGAATACCAACTCCGAACCCAGTTCGGCAGCCATTTTGCGCACGCGTTCTTCCAGTTTGTCGACAACATAAGTGAAAGCAAGCTCCGCGCCTTGTTCGCGGCAGGCTTTGGCAATACCGTAAGCGATGGAGCGTTCGGAAATCATGCCCGTAATCAGGATTTTTTTACCTTGCAAAAAGCCCATGTTTTATCCTTAAAAAGTAGTGGTTTCGCAGCGGCGTACACTTTGTCTGTTGTTACGCCCCGCTCGTCAATTAAACGGCGCATTATACCAAAATCCTTAGTTTCGGTATAGAAAACAATGTTTTCAGACGGCCTGAAAGAAGAGCCTTGGAGAAATCGGATATAAATATTACTCAAAGGTATGGAATTTTATTCTGGAAACGGGCGGGTATGTGGCGGCAGGGTGCGAAAGTTATTCTGTTTGGCTTTGAGAAAGAGTTTTCGGGCTGGCTGCAAACCACGCCAATATGCATTCGATGAACATCAGTAAAGTTAAGGCAGCCATAGATACTGACCACGAACCGAGTAAGTCGTATAAGACCCCCATACCGAGCGGTCCGAAAACGGCAACGGTGTAGCCGACCGTTTGCGCCATGCCAGAAAGTGATGCGGCTTCATAAGCGTTGTCGGTGCGTAAAGCAAACAGCATCAAGACAACAGAAAAAGCTGCCGAACCGCCAATACCGGTTAACGCCGCCCACAGCCACATGGTTGATGGGGAGCCTAACCAGAGCCCGGTAATGCCGGCAAACATTAACATGGCTGCGATCAAGTTGAAGAGCTGCTTTTTATTACTGCGGGCAAAGCGGAAAGAAGCTGCCAGTACACCGAGCAATGATGCTGCTTGAAACAGGGAAACACAAGCACCGGCGGCAAGAGGTGTCATGCCTTTCTCAACCAATACCGATGGCAGAAAGTTGACCATGGCGTAAAAAGACAGCGACTGTATGCCCATAAATACGCTAATGCACCAAGCAGCGCGGGATTGCCATACGTTGAGGCCGTCTGAAACCGTTTGGCTACGGGTAGTGGTTTCGCCGTTTGCCGTGCGGATATATAACCATACAGCCAATGCCGCCAATGCAGTCAAGATCCAGATACCGAGTGGCCATTGCCAGTTTTGCCATTGTGCCATCGGTACGGCGATGATAGCGGCTAAGGCGGCGGAAACCGACATGGTTGCCGACAGAGTGCCGACAACCAAACCGATACGTTTCGGCAGGTTGCGTTTTGCCAGTGCGGGTAACAATACATTGCCCATTGCAATGGCTGACGACAAAACGATAGTACCGGCAACCAGCAGGGTTGGCGAAGGTAAGGCGGAACGCAAAATAATACCGGCAGACAACAATATGATTGACCCCACCAATACATTTTCCATGCCGAAGCGTTGTGCAAACCGTGCGGCTAATGGTGAAAACAAGGCGAAAGCCAGCATCGGCAGCGCACCTACCATACCTATAAAAGAGCCGGATACACCTAAGTCATCGCGGATAAAGCCGACCACCGGCCCGATGGCAATAATCGGAGAACGGAGGTTGATAGCAAGTAGTACCACAGCAAATAAGAGAAGCCCGACGGAAATTTGCGGGCGTATAGGCGGAGTCGTCATAAATGCTTTTGTGTAGAATCAGTTGGCAGATAACGGCAGCATTATTTTCAGACGGGATTATAGCCAAATTAGCGAAAAGATAGATGTGGTATGTCAATTTCTGTGGAGAAACATTTATTCTTCCAATTTTCTTCCACCAATAAAAAAGAAAGAGATGTTCCAGTAATAAAAAGAGTAGTTTGCTTCAATTTGATTATTATGAAGAAGACAGCACAGAAAAAACGCCTTCCTAATCGGAAGGCGTTTGCCGGAAAAATTAAATGGTAAGTTTATTTGGCAGCAGAGGCAGTTGAAGCGGCTTCTGCGGCAGCAGCTTGTGCCGCTTGCTCGCCCCAAGAGGCAGGATATTTGTAACCTGCAAAGCGTTCTTTGGCGTAAGTTTTAAATTCCTCGGAATTATAGGCTTCGGCTACATCTTTTACCCATGGGCTGTCTTTATCGGCGGTTTTAACGGCTGCCCAGTTTACATAAGCAAAGCTCGGCTCTTGGAAGAGGTTTTCAGTCAGTTTCATCCCGCTGCTTATCGCATAGTTGCCGTTAACAACGGCAAAGTCGACATCGGCACGGCTGCGGGGCAGCTGTGCGGCTTCCAATTCAACGATCTTGATGTTTTTCAGGTTTTCGGCAATGTCGTTTTTAGACGCGGTAAGAGGGTTGACATCGGCTTTCAGTTTCAACCAGCCCAGTTCGTTCATCATAACCAGAGCACGGGCGAAGTTTGACGGATCGTTCGGTGCGGAAACACTGCTGCCTTCTTTTACTTCGTCCAACGATTTCAGTTTGCCGGGATAGAGGCCCAGAGGGGCGGTCGGCACTTGGAATACTTCGGTAATGTCCAGTTTGTGTTCTTTTTTGAAATCGTCCAGATAAGGTTTGTGCTGAAAGATGTTGATATCCAGTTCTCCTTCGGCCAAAGCCAAATTGGGGCGTACATAATCGGTAAACTCAACCAATTTTACTTTGTAGCCTTTTTTCTCCAAGGCAGGTTTGATTTGTTCTTTTACCATATCGCCGAAATCACCGACGGTGGTGCCGAAGACGATTTCTTTTTTCTCAGCGGTATTATCGGCAGAAGAAGGGGAAGTAGCCGCAGGAGCAGTTTCCTGCTGACCGCCGCAGGCAGCCAGAGCCAAAGCCAATGCACCGGCGGATAAGGTTCTGAGTAAAGCGTTTGCTTGCATGTTCGAATACTCCTTATACAGATAGGTAAGAGTAGGTGGTAAAGTTTTTACAGGCCGTCTGAAAAGGTTGTTTTCAGACAGTTTGATTCAAATATTCAGCGTTTGTCGAGTTTGTGGGAAATGAAATTGCCTAGTCCCTGAATCATGATAACCAGCAGTACCAAAATTGCCACGATGAAAATAATAACTTCAGTTTGATAGCGGTAGTAGCCGTAACGGATAGCTAAATCGCCCAATCCGCCACCGCCGATCATGCCTGCTGCTGCACTGTATGAGAGTAGGCCGATGGCCAAGACAGTAATGCTGGAAACCATACCGGCACGCGCTTCGTTGAGCAGCACTTTGAAAATAATCGCGGCGGGTGATGCTCCCATGCTGCCGGCTGCTTCGATTACGCCGCGGGGAACTTCACGGAGATTTTGTTCGACCAGTCGGGCAAAGTAAAACAAACCGGAAACGCTTAATACCAATGAAGCGGCAACCGGACCGATGGTGCTACCGACGATGGCACGGGTGGCCGGAATCATGGCAATCATCAAAATCACAAACGGAAAAGCCCGCATCAGATTTACGATGTTGTCGAGCACCAGATTGACGGGGCGATTGTAATGGAGCTGGCGGTTGGCGGTAACAAACAGCAATACACCCAGAAGCGTGCCGAATATGGTGGCGAATGTAGTGGAAAGACCAACCATAATAAAGGTTTCCCACAGTGCCTGAATGATTTCGTTCTGCATTCCACTAATAGTTTGTAGGGATTGCGTTAAAGTTAAATCAGCCATGTTAATCCTCACGCACCAGCTCGCACCCGATTTCGGATTGGGCATGGATTTGATTATTCTCTACATCAACCACTTCAACGATTTTACCGTGATGAATCAGGGCGGCACGGTCGCACAGACGGCGGAGAACACTCATTTCGTGAGTTACGATAACTATTGTAACGTTAAATCGTTTGTTAATGTCTTCCAAACATTCCAGAACACTGCGTGTGGTGGCAGGGTCGAGTGCGGAAGTCGGTTCGTCGGCAAGGATCACTTTCGGGCTGGAAGCCAGTGCTCGAGCAATGCCTACACGTTGTTTCTGGCCGCCTGAAAGTTGGGCGGGATAATGCTCGGCACGGTTTTCCAAACCGACGATTTCCAAACATTCGGTTACACGCCTGTTGATTTTATCTGCAGGCCAGCCGGCGATTTCCAACGGAAAAGCCACATTTCCGGCAACGGTACGGTTACTTAGTAAGTTAAATTGCTGAAATACCATACCGATATTTTGTCGTGCTTTACGTAAAGCGGCGGCACTTAAAGCAGTCAATTCTTCGCCACCGACGATTACTTTCCCGCTGTCAGGGCGCTCGAGCAGGTTAATCAGACGAAGCAGAGTGGATTTACCCGCACCGGAATAACCCATCAGGCCGAATATTTCGCCGGCTTTGATTTCCAAAGTGGTGGGTTCGACGGCAGTAAACCATGTTTTATCGCGATGTTGGTAGCGCTTGGAGACGTTGTCCAAAATAATCATAATTTTTCCAGATACAACAAAGCCCGATGTTTCGACACAGCGGGCTTTAACGGACGGGTCGGCCATGGGATGGCATAACCGCACGCTTTAGCTGGTTTAACGCCCGCAAGCTGTGTCAAATCGGCGTATTTAAATTCAGGCTGCAAACATTACTGCAAATCAGACTTATAGTCAAGTTTTGAGGATTAAAAGGTTTTTAGCCGAACTTTTTGAAAGTATCTCAGCACGACTCGGTTGAGAGGGCCGGATAAAGGAGGTCTTTTCAGACGGCCGTTAGGTTGGCAGTGAGGTATTTTTTAATGTTTGCCCGACCGCCAAATCGACCAAATAATCCACACGCTGTTGGCAAAAGCCAGCAGGTAGCCGATAAAGCCGATGAATTTGGGGCCGGTTTCGATGCTCATCACGATAGACGAGCCGATAATCAGCGCGGCAGTAACAATGCCCATGGTCAGGCGGTTGGTGGCGCGGTCGATTTGGTGGCTGAGTTGGTCGAAATGCTTGAAATCGATATTCAGCCCCACTTGGCCTTTTTGCAGGCGGCGGCTGAGGCGGAAAAGGTTTTGCGGCAATTCGTCGAGCGCTTGCACGATGGTTTGCGCGTGCATTTTGCTTTTACGCAGTATGTGTTCGGGCGACGCGCGTTCGCCGAACACTTCCGCCACAATCGGCTTGGCCTGTTCCAGCAGTTCGGTGCTGCCGTCGAGCCGTTTGACTACGCCTTCGAGGGTAATCAGGGTTTTGAACAGCATCACCAAGTCGCCGGGCAGGGTCAGCCCGTGGCGGCGCATGATTTGGGTGATGTCGTTGATCACTTGGCTGATGCGTAAATCGCGTATGGGCGTGTGTTCGTAGTTGAGCAGCATTTCCAAAACGTCGGCACCGAGCAGGTTTTCATCGGGCAGCTCGCCTTGCGCCCAGTTGATCAACACATATTGCATGGTGAATTGGTCGCGGTGGGTGAGGGCGTTGATGAGGTCGATGATTTCGCGGCGGCGGGTGCTGCTGAGGTGGCCGACCAAGCCGAAATCAATCAGGGTGATGCGGCCGTCTCTGTTAAGGAAAATATTGCCTGGATGCGGGTCGGCATGAAAAAAACCCTGTTTGAGTATCATGATAAAGAGGGTGTCGGTAATGCGGCCGGCGAGTGTACGGCGGGTGGCGGCATCAAGCGTTTCAGACGGCATGTCTTTCAACAAAGTGTCGGAAACGTATTCCTGCACGAGAATGTGGCGGTTGGAATATTCTTGATAAACTTTGGGAATATGGATAAACGGGTGGTTTTGAAACGTGGTTTCAAACCGCTGCATATAGCGCAGCTCTACCGATAAGTCGGTTTCTTTTGCCAAGCTGCGCGAAAAATACTGCACCATCTGTACCGGCCGGTAGCGGCGCGCTTCGGGTATTTCTGATTCAATCAGATTGGCCAGATGGGTTAAAATACGCAAGTCGGCCTGTATGGTCGGTTCGATGTCGGGGCGTTTGATTTTAACGGCTACGATTTCCCCGTTGATAAGCTCGGCACGGTGTACTTGCGCAATCGATGCGCTGCCTATGGGTTGGGAGCCTATGTGTTTGAATACGCTGGCAACGGGGCGGTTAAGGTGGGATTTGATCAGGGCGTGAATATCGGTGGTGGGAATCGGCGCTACGTCGCTTTGCAGCCGTTCGAATTCTTCAATCCATTCGGCGTTGAAAATATCGACGCGGGTAGACAATACCTGTCCGAGTTTGACAAAAGTAGGCCCCAATTCTTCAAATGCCATGCGGAAGCGGCGCGGGGTGCTCATATAGCGGCTTTCAGGTGCGGATTCATCTTCGTTGCTGTTTTGGTAAGACAGCTTGATGCGCTGCACAAACTCGCCCAAACCGTATTTGGTCAGGATGGCAATGATTTCACGCATTCGTGAGAAATCACGCATAGCAAGTAAAGTTGGAATCATCATGGCTTTTGCTGTATCTTAGCGGCTGATTGGAGCAGAGAGCATAACATAAAGGGCGGTAACAAATGACAAAAAGCCGTCTGAAAAGCAGTTTACGGAAAAATTAGATGACGATTCATTTTAAGCGATGGTGTTTTACCGTTTTTACAGCAGCCTGTTTGATGTTGCCCGGCGCGAGGAATCTGCAGGCCGACGAGTTGGAAAATTTAATCCGCCTTCAGTCGGGGCAGACATTGCAAGCCGATGATTACAGCCGGCGTCCCCAATCATCCGGCGGCCACAATGCCGATGATTTAATCCGCAGTGCAATGGGATTGCTTGGCGTGGCTTACCGTTACGGCGGTTCTTCTGCCCGCACGGGCTTTGATTGCAGCGGTTTCATGCAGCATATTTTCAGCCGCAGCATGCAGATCAGTTTGCCGCGAACTTCGGCGGAGCAGGCGAAAATGGGGGTTGCGGTAAGCCGCAGTGATTTGCAACCCGGAGACATGGTGTTTTTCCGCACTTTGGGGCGCGGGCGTATTTCCCATGTGGGGCTGTATATCGGCAACAATCGTTTTATCCATGCGCCGCGCTCGGGCAAACGTATCGAAATTACCAGCCTTTCCAATAAATATTGGAACTCAAAATACGCTACGGCGCGGCGGGTAAAGAAAAACGATCCTTCGCGTTTTTTGAACTAGGTGAGCTGATATGAGTATGCCCGAAATGCCGAAGTGGTATGGAGATAACGGTGAAATCGTATCGTGTACCGAAAAAATAAAAGTGATGACGGAAAATATGACCGAGCTTTTTCAGACGGCACAGGATGCTTTTGAAGATGCGTTGTTGATGGGCTGCGGCGAAGCACAGTTGCGCGAATATCTGCACCGCTTGGTAGACGGTGTGGAAAATCCTTATAAGCAAAGTTGAAACAGAGAAGCATATTGTTGCGATGTAGACGGAATCTTAACCAGATTCCGTTTTTCTTTTGGACATCGCAGCGGTTTCGTCTTTTCAGACGGCCTCTACGGCGTTATGATTTACACAGATTAACAACTTAATAAAACAAGATGGCAGGCGGTTTGGAAGACGGAAGGCTGGTTTCAGACGGCCTTCTGTAAAGGTTTTTTCAGACGGCACGTTATCGGCGGAGAAGGAGAAAACACACATATGATCAGGCCGTTGAGTATTATTTTTGGCTTCTTGGCATTGGGCGAGGGCGTGGTTTATTTCACGGGCATCAAATTGCCCGGCAGTATTGTCGGCATGGGGCTGCTGTTTGCCGCACTGCATGCGGGGTGGGTGAAAACGTCGTGGTTACAGCAGTTGGTGGATGTGCTGATGGGGAATCTTTCCCTGTTTCTCGTGCCACCGTGCGTAGCCGTGATGAGCTATCTTGATTTGGTGGGGCGCGATTTGCTTTCTATCGTTACCGCTACGGTAGTCAGCACTTTTTTGGTGATGTTTGTTACCGGAAAGGTGCATGAATGGATGAGGAGGCTGTGGTAATGGAAATGTTCGCCCATCCTGTATTGCTGTTGTTCATTACCGTAACCGTTTATTGGATTGCCAATGTGTTGCGGGCACGGACAGGCAGTTTTTTTTGCAATCCGGTAGTGTTGAGTACGATTGCGGTGATTCTTTATCTGAAAACATTCGATATCGACTATGCCACTTATCATGAAGCCGGGCAGTTTATCGACTTTTGGCTGAAGCCGGCCGTGGTATCGCTTGCCGTACCGTTGTATCTCAATTGGAAAAAAATCAGCAGCCAGTGGTTGCCGATTGTAATATCGCAGGCAGCAGGCAGCATTACCGGCATCATTACCGGCGTATATATTGCCAAGTGGATGGGAGCCGGGCGGGATGTGGTGTTGTCGTTGGCGGCAAAATCCGTTACCAATCCGATTGCGATTGAAATTACCCGTACCATCGGCGGTATTCCGGCTATTACCGCCGCAACGGTGATTTTGGCAGGGATGATGGGGCAGATGATCGGCTTTCGCCTGATGAATATGAGCACGGTGCGCATGCCTACGTCGCAAGGCATGTCGATGGGTGCGGCATCTCACGCGATGGGTATTGCCGCTTCGCTGGAACGCAGCCGCAAGCTCGCCGCGTATGCCAGCTTAGGGTTGATTTTCAACGGCGTGCTGACCGCCGCGTTGGTGCCGATACTGATTCCTCTGCTGGGTGTGTAATCACGCAACCGGAAAGGCCGTCTGAAACTTTTCAGACGGCCTTTGTAATACGTTCAGACGACCTGTATATTCTCCGAAATAACTAGCCCCTAGCCACAATGCAGCATCAACAAAGCGGGCAGGGCAGCATACAATCACCATCAAACACAACACATTATTACAGGTATTGCCATGCTTACCGACGCATTCGGCCGCAATATTGATTATTTACGTATTTCCGTAACCGACCGTTGCGATTTGCGTTGTACTTACTGTTTGCCCAAAGGCTTCAAAGGTTTTGCCATTCCCCAAGACTGGTTGACCATTGAAGAGCTTGCCCGTGTGGCTGCCGCATTCGCACGGTTGGGTACCAAGCGTTTCCGGCTTACCGGCGGCGAGCCGCTGTTGCGCAAAGGGTTGGCTGATTTGGCCGCTGAGATCAACCGCCAGCCCGGTGTCGAAGATATTTCGTTGACTACCAACGGTACGCAACTGCACAAACACGCCTGCGAATTGCGTGAAGCCGGTGTACGTCGTTTGAATATCAGTTTGGACAGCCTGCGCAACGATTGTGTGAAAGATATTACCGGTACCGATTGCCTACCGCAGGTATTGGACGGCATCCGAACCGCCAAAGAAGCCGGTTTCGAACGCATCAAAATCAATATGGTCCCGCTTAAGGGGATTAATGATGCGGATTTAGACGACATGGTAGCTTTCTGTATCGAAAACGGCTTTATTCTCAACCTGATTGAAGCCATGCCGATGGGAGAAACCGGGCAGGCACATGCCAAAGTCAGCTTGCAGCCGGTATTGGCGGAATTGCAGCAGAAGTTTGATTTAACGCCGTTTGAAGGCAAAATCGGCGGAGGACCTGCACGTTATTGGCAGAGTGCCGACGGCGGCTTTACGCTTGGCTTGATTACGCCGATGAGCCAGCATTTCTGCGCCACCTGCAACCGTGTGCGCCTTTCCGCCACAGGCAATATCCATCTGTGTTTGGGACAGGAAGATAAAGTGGCTTTGCGTCCGATGTTGCGTAATGGATGCAGTGATGATGAGTTGGAAGATACGGTTCGTAGTGCGATTATGCGAAAGCCGGAAAAACATGAGTTTGTAGAAAAGCCGAAAAAAATTATCCGAGTTATGGCGTTGACGGGCGGATAGCGGATTAAATTGAAACAGGCCGTCTGAAAAAATACTTTTCAGACGGCCTGTTTCAATTTAAGAATACAGAATAATTGTGGAGGCGGATGGTAAAAAGTGAAAATACTTCCTTGTCTGGATAACGGCTACTATTAGTTGTTGATTAATCCTAGTGTTACGAGATAGAAAAGAATGCTTAAACAAAAGTAAGGAACATTTTTATTGTTTATTGTTCTTATTATCTAAGGTTTATATCAGCCATTACTGCGTAATTGAAGAATTATTGTTTTAAGGCTCGTTTGCTGGTTTACATTTTTTTTCCAAATGCTAGAATTGTAAGAAATTGTTATCAAGCATTGGCCATGATTCGGTTGTTTAAAACATGATGCTTTAAAGAAAGCACGGGAATGAATATGCAAAAGAATTTGATATCGCAGATATTGATTTTAATCTCTTTTTTAATGCTGGGTGCTTGTGCTTCTGATCACAAGCCGCCGAAAGAATCGGATGAAAGCGGCGAAAAAGTCAATGTTCAAATAATCGTTGCACCCGATGTTAACCCCGATATGGTCGGTCGACCCTCTCCTGTTCGTTTGGATTTATACCAGCTCACTTCCGACGGTGAATTCAAACAGTCCAATTATTTCGATCTCATCAACGAAACCAAAGAAAAATTAGGCGATAAACTGATTCAGCATAATCAATATATGCTGCATCCCGATACGGTTAAGGTATTTCCGGTAAAAGTCGATTCGCATTTGAAATACTTCGGTGTGGTTGTCAGCTATCGCGATTTGAATGAAAGCCAATGGCGGTTGATGCTGTTGAAGCAAGACAAACGCTGGTATCAGTTCGGCAGACAATATCTATATCTGAATATCGGTAAAAATACCGTCAGCCAACTTTCCAAACAAGAAATGAGGGAAATGTTGAAAGAATATAAAGAGCGGCATCCCGAACAGAAAAATATTCGGGAAAGCGGCAAAGCGCGTAAGGAAGCCAATGATTTGAGCAAAGGTATTTTCCGCGAAGATAAATAATCTGCACACGTATAACGATAATTTATTTGGGTTGAAAACATGGCAATCGAAGCAAAAGTAGTCTGGTCGGAAGGTATATTCATTACCCCTCAGCATTTCCAGCAATTTGAGCGTTATATTGAATCCGGTCTGCGGCAATTGGCATTATCGCGGGAAGGATATTTTTGGGGATTTTCTTCATTGGTACTTGATACCGGCGGATTGAAGCGAGGCGTTATCGGTGTGCGTGAAGCCGAAGGAGTATTCCCTGACGGCTCGGTTTTTATGTTGTCTGAAAAGCAATTGGAAAGCTTAAGCTTCAAAGTGCCTGCCAATGTTAAAGATACCAAACTGTGTTTGGCGGTTACGCTGCCTTCATCAGTGAATAATGAAATCGGTTTTCCGGAAGAAGGGTTTGCCGGTTCTTTCCGATATAAGGCATTTGACAAAGCATTGGTCGATACAACCAATACCGAACTGGATACCCGTCAGTTGACATTGGCCGAACTCAATCCGATGCTTGTGTTGGAAAGCGATGTAACCAGCGGGCAAACTGCATTGCCCATAGCATTGATTGATTCTTGTTCGGCTGATTTTGAGGTGGTGCTGGACGAAACTTATATCCCACCATTTTTAGGTAGTCAAAAGCAACAGCATTTGAAAGCTTATATTTCCGAAATATACGGATTGCTGATGCAGAAGAGCAATAGCTTGGCCAATGCGGTGAATGATCCGAATACCGGCGGGTCGGTTGAAGTAATGGATTTCATGATGCTTCAAACAATTAACCGGTATTTGGCTTATTTAGGGCATGAGCAGGAAGGTGCACGCCAAACCCATCCCGAGCAGCTGTTTGTAAATTTATCCAAACTTTGTGCGGATTTGATGACATTCTTGCCAGCCAGAAAAGTAGGTGGGCTTCCGGTTTATATGCATAACGATTTGGCTTCCTGTTTCGGCAAGTTGTTTTTCCATCTGCGCAAATCTCTTTCCATTGTGCTTGAGCAGCGTGCCATCAGAATTCCGCTGGATATGCGCGATGAAGCGACGCACGTCGCACAAACGCCGGATCAGACTTTGCTGGATAAAGCCTCGTTTATTTTGGCCGTTAAAGCCGATATGCCGAATGAAGCACTGCGCCAGAAGATTCCCAGCGTGGTGAAGATTGGCACGGTAGAAAAAGTGAAAGAATTGGTGGCCTACCATTTGCCCGGTATCAGAGTGCATGCCTTGTCGGTTGCGCCGCGGGAACTGCCATATCACAGCGGTTATGTCTACTTCGAGCTGGATAAGAAGAACGAACTGTGGGATATGTTCGATACTTCTTCAGGAATGGCCTTCCATCTGGCAGGGAATTTCCCGAATTTGGACGTTGAATTTTGGGCGATTAAATCTTTGAGCTAATTAATTTGATTTGGAACTGTGTATGAATAACCAGAATTATGCTGCTTATGGAAATGTAAATATTTACAACCCATTGATTGAAGCGGCGAAGCCTGTTTTCATTTTGGTCAATGCTATGAGGCAAACAACCAGTCAGTTGCCTACAGATAGTCTGATCAACAAATTTTCTTTGTTGATTAACCGCTTTGAAGAAGACGCTGAAAAAAACGGTGCTAAATATGACGCAATACAGGCGGCAAAATATTGTTTGTGCACGTTTGTGGACGAGTTGGCCGTGCGTGCAGGCTGGGCCGATGAGAGTTGGTCTAAAAACAGCTTGCTGGTGTCTTTTTATGATGAAACGTGGGGCGGTGAGCGTTTCTTCGAAATTATTCAAAATCTAAAGCAAGATCCGGATAAAAATATTGATTTGATTGAATTTATGTATCTGTGCTTGCAATTCGGCTACAAAGGTAAATATCAAGTCTTGGCCAGCGGTGAGCTGGAAGTGGACAAAATCAAAAGAGATTTACTGGCGATCATTCATGCCCGCCGTCCTGACCAAACAGCTAATCTGTTCGGTCATGACCCAGTAGTTAAAAATACCGTACAAAGGCAACGGCGTAGATTGACTATTCCGTTATGGGTGGTAGGAGTTTTAGGTGCGGTAGTGTTAGGCATTGCTTATTTTGCGATGCAGTGGTCTCTTGGAGACGACTTCGATACGGCAAGCACGAAAGTAAACAGCCTCAAGTTGCCTATGGTTGCACCTAAGCAAAGAGAAGTGAAAAACACCGTTCGTTTGCGTCCGTTGCTGGAAAATGAAATTGCCAGGAAATTGGTTTCTGTTGCCGATGCTCCCGACCGCAGTACGGTAACTATTTTGGGTGATGGCTTATTTGAATCCGGTTCTGCCTATATCCAAGACCAGTACTATCCGGTTTTGGCGGCAGTAGGGCAGGCGTTGAACAGTGTTGACGGGCAAGTGGTTGTTACCGGATTTACTGACAACAAACCGATACAGAGTCTGAATTTCCCATCTAACTGGCATTTATCACAAGGAAGGGCAGATGCGGTTAAAGAAATTCTGTTGACTTACGTACAAAACGGAAACAACCGTATTCGTTCGGAAGGCCGTGGCTCCACAGATCCGGTGGCACCGAATGATTCTCCGGAAAACAGAGCTAAAAACCGAAGGGTTGAGATTACATTATTTACTACCGGTACCGGCCCTAGATTAGGCAGCAGTGTGGAGGTGCAGGCTGAATCGGCATCACCCGTTGCGCAATGATCTACCTGAGGACAAGTAATCTGAAATTGGATTGATACGGAAAAACGAGCATGAAAAAACTTCTTTATTTTCTAGGATCCCGCTCTTTATGGGTGATGTTGGGTATAGCCGGTTTGATTATCTTGGTATGGTTTATCGGCCCGTTGGTTTCTGTCGGAGATATTCGCCCGTTGGCGAGTAAAAGTATCCGCTTGGCGGTATGCGCGGCAATCGTGGCAATTTGGTTGGCTAAGGGTATATTCCGGCAATACCGGGAATCGCGCCGCAATGCTGCCTTGTTAAAAGAAATTCGCGCGGCACAAGAACCCATCTTAAAAAGTGCAACGGATATCAGCTCCATGAGCCGTCAGTTTGCGGAGATGGATAAGGTATTGAAAAACGCTAAGTTTTCGAAATCTAAAAACAGCCTGCTGGCCAGACTGGAAGAAGGCCAATATCTGTATCAAATGCCTTGGTATGTTGTTTTGGGGGCCGCCGGCTCGGGTAAAACCACCGCGTTGAAACATTCTGGATTGAATTTCCCGCTGGAAAGTACATTGGGCACTTCTGTAAGCGGTTTGGCCGGTACGCGTGATTGCGATTGGTTTTTATCGGATGAAATCGTGTTGCTGGATACGGCCGGCCGTTTGTCGGTGCATGACAACCATAGCGAAAAAGATTCCGAAGACTGGGAAGAATTCGTATCGCTGTTGAAACGTTACCGTCCCAAACAGCCGATTAATGGCGTGTTGGTTACCGTTGGCGTAGATGATTTGCTGGGCGGTAAAACCAATATTGCCGAGATGTCGGTGGAATTGCGTAAACGTATCCATGAAATGCACAATAAATTAGGCATTCATTTCCCTGTGTATCTGATGATAACCAAGCTCGATTTGCTGCATGGGTTCGATAAGTTTTTCGCACATCTTACCGAAGAGCAGCGCAGCCAATATTTCGGTATTTCATTATCTGCCAACGAGAGTTTGGAAACACCGCTTGCGGCTGCCTCTAATTTGCTGGTGCAGATTCAAGATAAATTGCGTTCTTCCATGTTGGGAACGATTAATAATCTGGAATCCCCGGAAGATAAAGCCGCGGCATTTGCATTTCCGGAAGAGTTTGAACGCCTGAATCAGGCCGTACTTTCTCTGCTGAAAGAATTGTCGAAGTCTTCCAAATTCGAGCAGCCCATTGTTTGGCGTGGTGTATATTTCTCTAGCGCAACCCAGACCGGAGAGCTTTTCAATCCGGCCTTGGAAAGTTTGCAAGGTGAATTTCAGCTGTCGAAAAAATACCTTGATTCAGAGCGCACCAGCCCCGCAAATACGGATTACAGCTTTTTCCTACACAGGTTGTTTTCGGATGTTATTCTCAGTGAGGCCAATTTAGCCGGAGAGAATAAATCTTGGTTTTTCCGTAACCAAATGCTGTATTGGTTGGGGGTGGCAGTTATTGCCGCAGCGGTTATCGGCGGGATTACCTTGATGTTGAACAGTTATGCGAACAACAGCTCGTATTTGTCGCAAGTTACCGATAAAGCAACTCAACTGGAGCAAAAAACTAAATCTTTTGCAGAAGCACCTGATTTGTTGAAAGCGGTTGCTTTCGCAGAGCAAGTACGGGATACCACAAAAAGCGAAGATATTCCTGATCTTTCTTCTCCGCCGTTCAGTTACAGAATGGGTTTGTATCAGGGTGGACAGATGGGTGATGTGGGCGAGTCTGCGTACCGTAGGATTCTCCAAGACAATGTGATGCCATTAATCAGCTACAAGCTCGACGAATTGCTGAGAACTACCAGTGGTTCAGACGGCATCAATGGCTATAACGCTTTGAAAGCATACTTGATGATGTTTAATAAAGAACATTTCGATGCTGCTTTCATGCAGAATTGGTTGATGTCCAATCTGTCTAAGGCAGAATCTGCCGGAATGGATGAACAACAAAAAAAATCCATTGAGCAGGCTTTGAGCCAAGTCCTTTCTAAACAAAGTATCATTTCCAGTGTGCCTTATGATGAAGAATTGGTGGAACGTCGTAGGCAGGAAATTGCACGGCGAGATATTGCAACGATGGTTCTGGAAGACACTCTCACTTCTGTGTCGCGTGAAGGTATAGGAGGAATAACGCCTGTATCGTTTTCAAGCATGGGTGGTGTGCAAAGCCATTTACTGTTTCGTCGTAAAAGCGGCGGTGCATTGAAACAACCGATTAATTTTATCTATATAAAAGAAACATATATTAAAAAAGTGCTGCCTACCATGGTCAAGTCGGCTGAGCGGTTTTTTAGTGAAGATAATTGGGTATTGGGGAATTATGCTTCGCTCAGTCAAAGTAAAGCTTCGGTTCTCTCCGATGCCCAAAGACTGTATTTTGATAACTATATCCGTGCGTGGAAAGGCTATGTGGCCGACTTATCACTGGTTACACCCAAATCGACTCGCGAAAGCATTCAAATTGCCAAATTATTGTCGGAAAAAAACTCTCCTTTGGCGAACATCATTAAAGGAATTAGCGAAAATACAACATTGAACATTAATAACCAGTTGACGGCTAAAGCAGGTAGTAAAGTTGCAGATTGGTTAAATAAGGCAGGGCTTTCCAAGCTACTCGGTACGGAAGGTGAAAATGAAGTTAAAAATGAATTGGCAGCCTTGAAACATTCCACTCCGGTGGATGATGCTTTTGCCGATTTTCATATATTGACGGTGTCTGACAACAACCAGGAACCGGCCATTAACGGTATCACAGAAGCTATTAACGAGCTTTATGTTTATTTGGTTGCTATTAATGTTGCAGTCGAGAAAGGTGTGGATCTTCCGCCTGATGATTCTTTTGTTAAATATAAAGCCGAGGTAAATCGCTTGCCGCTGCCGTTTCGTGAGATGCTGGATAATTTTTCGGGCATTATTCTGAAAAACACCGATAAGGTGGTTGATGAAAAGTTGATCTCTACTTTAGAGAAACAGCTTGTAACATTAACCAACAGCTGCCAAGATATGCGTAAACAAGGTTATCCTTTTGAATCAGGGTCAGCCAATAGTGTAGCACTCGAAAGTTTCTCCAATATTTTTGGGCCGAATGGTATATATAGTAACTTCAATAATTTATCTGGTCAGGCTGCCGTATTGGCAAAGTCGGATAAATTAGAAACAGTGAGGGCTAAAAGTGAGACCTTTAAAGAACGTTTTTCCACATTAGATAAAGTAACAGCCATCCGTCATGCTTATTTCGATAAAGGATCGGAAACTCCCACATTTGATTTTTCCGTGAAAGTATTGATTCTCGATCCTAGCGTAGAAAGTGCCAATATTTCTTATGACGGCAAAAGTTATGTTTACAGCCATGGTCCGGTTGCTCCGGTAACATTTACTTGGCCTTCAAAAAACGAAGGAGCTTTGGCTAAAATCGATATTGCATCTCCTGAAATCAATAGCGCAGGTATCAGTGAAACCGGTGTATGGTCGGTGTTTAAACTGATTGAAAAGGGTAAGATTTTGCGCCAAACAGGTAATACTACCGTAGTGGAATATAATATTCAGGGCAAAAACGTGGTGGTTGAGTTTGCTACCTCTACTGCATCTAATCCCTTTGATTTAAGTAAGTTACGCGCTTTTGAATGTATGTGAACAGAAAACGACTGCAATCATAATTTTAATTGTAAGGGCTGAGATAAAAGGGTGATGATATTGTCAGATTGTTTCAGCTCTGTTTATTTTTAGATTATTGCAGTAAGAATGAATGGCAAATTAAAAAACCGCTTGAAATTTCATTTTCAAGCGGTTGTAATCTTTTGGCAGGGTCTCTATCGAAACGTTCAATTAATATTTTGAATATATTATATTTATTTAAATTTGATTTTTCAGTTACCAACAATTTTACCAACATTTTGCAAAGGTCAAAGCGTTTTGCGGCGGGACTGGTGTTGTTTGCGAAAAGGCAAAAATGCCTGCCTTTTTACGGGTCAGAAAATTCACGCGGCCAATATGTCAGAAAATTCCGTTTCCCTTGTTCCGCTCCCCCTGTTTGTGTTTTGCCGTGGGGTTGTTTTGCAAATATTTGATTTTGCCTGAATGGCAGAATCGGGCAAGACGGGAAAGACGTTTTTAGGCCGTCTGAATGAGTTGACGCGGTTTGTCTTCGCTTCGGGGGTAAATCTGCCATTTGGGTGTTGAGCCGTCGTCTCCATTTTCAAAATGCGCTGCAAGCCGTCTATTTTCGCATCAGGTTGCGTTTCAAACACCTTGCAATACCTATCCATAGTAAAGCCATTAAATCTAATCTATGCGCTTATTTTCAGCCTTTATTTAAATTGATGTGTTTACTTCACATTTTAATGCCCCCGCCGTTTACATGGGATTGATTTTGAAAATGCAGAATTTGCAGGTGCAGAATTTGCAGGTGCAGGGACGTAAGAGATTCGATAGCGGGTATCGGCGTTTTTGCCGATAGGGGGCGCATCTTTTGCAAGGGGTGCGCTCCGCCTTGCCCGTCTGCAATATCGGTACGGTGGCTTTCCGTTTCCGCTCCGTCTGTATGGCACGGTTGCCGGCTCCGTGGGCTGTTTGGCCGTCTTAGGAACTCCATGCCTTTGCCCCCGCTGCGCGGCGGCTCTCTCCCCCTGTTTCTTCATGCTGTTGTCTGCAAGGCGGTAACCTGTGCTGTGGCCGACCGTTTTCCTGTCTGTATTTCTGTCTTCAGGCCGTCTGAAAATCTGCTTGCCCGTTTTTCAAGTTTTTGTGATTTTTCGTTTTTTCGGATTTTTCAGTTTCGGCGATTTTCGCCCCCGTGCATTTTCGCTGTATTTTTTTTGAAAAAAACTGAAAATCGAAAAGCTAAGGCTGCGCCATCAGAACCATACTGCGTATGGTAATTTATAAAGGTGGGTAAAAAGTACCTATCAAAAGGGGGTAAAAATGGCATGACTTGGGTAAAAAATACCCATCAAAACGCCTTTTTGCTTAATTTTTAAGCAGGTGATGGGTAAAAAGTACCCTTATTATTGCAAAAAGTACCCATCAAGAATTAATTAATTTTGAATGAATTGACCCTAAATTGTTGACAATCTGTCCGCAAAATCATCTCGAAGCAGGGATGGTTTTCGACTGGAAGATAGGAAAAATTGTCAACAATCTGCCCTATTTTCTGCTGGTGTTTCGCCTGTTTTTTAAGCAATGTTGATTCTGCATTTGGCGGTTGTTGATGTGTTTGCTTCACATATTCCAATATGTCATTAAATTATCATCGGCTCGTTTTTTCGGATAAGCGGTATCGGTATCCCTTTGTGCTTTTTTACGGGTCAAAAAATTCCCCGCTCCGTGTCTGCAACGGGGTAAATCTGCTCTGTACGGGGCGTTATCTGCTTGGATAAGGGGTAAGGACGTCTGAAAGGGGAAACGCGCTGTAAATGCAAAATAGGGGCATAAAAAACCGCCCTTGTTTAGACGGTCTTCGGGGGATTAAATCGGGCTGCCGATATTTCAGACGGCATCAAAGGGATTAAACACCCTTGCGCCGGTATGGGCAAAGTCGGCGGTATTGCGTGTTACCAATATCAAGCGGTGCTGTATGGCCGCCGCTGCTATCCACGCGTCGTTTTCGGGTGCGGGGTCTGGGGTGTGCAATCGGGCGCAAATGGCGGCGGTGGTTTCATCTATCGGCAAAATGCGGTTTTCAAACGTGGGCTTCACGGTTTGTTCAAGCCATGCCCGCAATACCTGCCCTTGTACTTGGTCTTTGCGTTCCATGCGTAATATGCCCCGTTCAAGCTCCATGATGTTTATTGCGCTGGTGTAAAGCATCGCGGCATCTGTTGATTCCAGCCATGCTTTTACTCCGCTGTTCACTCTATTTGGGCGGCGCGTTTCACTGATTATGTTGGTATCCAGTAAATACACGGTTACTCCCCAAAATCCACTTCCCGCCGTTGTGCTTTGCTGCGCGGCGGTATTTCAAAATCTATTTTTTCCAATTCTGCCGATAGATCGGGGGAAGGCGTTAATGCTTCTAGGGCATTTCGGGGCTTTCCTGCCAGCTTTTGATATTCGGCGTAGCTCAATAAAACCAATGCGGGCTTCCCCCTGTTGGTTATGGTTAACGGGGCATTGTCTGCTTCACGCATGGCGCGGCTCGTGTGTTGGTTAAATTCCCTGCTCGTCATGATGGCTGCCATGATGTCGCTCCTTTCTTTTGTGTTTGTATCTATGTTACTACTTTGTATTGTCTGAAACAATCCAATAGCGTATTACGGATAAAAAAACACCAGCGGCAAGGGCTGGTGTTGTTAGCAAATGTTAACATCTCAAACTGTTTTGGCGAAACTCGCAAGCTCGTTTTCAGACGGCTTTTTCCAATCGTCCGTAAACGTGTGGGTGGCCGGTATATCCAATATGCCCCCGCAATCGTCAACGGCAAAAAAGGTTAGGGCGTATAGGCTGCATCGGTTCTTTCCGCCTTGTCTGCTTACTGTGATGAAGCCTGTATCTTTCAGTTCTTTAATAGCTGCCTTTACTGCTCTGCTGGAAACGCCTATTTCAGCAGAGGCGGCTTCTGTCTGACCCGCCTGTAAATTGCCGTTGTTACTGCCTGTATATTGCGATAACAGATACAACAGCACTTTTACGGCGGTGCCGCTCAATGCTCGAAATTGCGGGGCGCGGATTACTTCTACCGGTAGCTGCCGATATGGTCGGATTGTGCGCTTGCCCCTTTGATGTCGTCTTGCCATATTTCCATTCCTTTTCGGTTGGCGTTTTTTCAGACGGCCTTACTGCTCCAGCGCGTCGGCAAACTTCTGATACACGGCCGCACGCGGATCGGCGTTGGTTTCCAGTATCAGAAACAGTAAATCAGGCCGCTTTTCCCTACGCTCGGCAATTTCCTTTTTGGCGGCCGTCTTGGTGGGGAAATAACCGATTAACAGCGGTTTGGCCGTTTGTCCGTCGGTGTCGGTTGCCCATAGGGGTAATGCGGGGTGATAGCGGATATTTAAGGCCGTCTGAAAAGCGGTATCAGGTATGCCGCGCCCGTGCAGATATTGCGCGGCGGGGTCTTGGCTGTTGATGGGCTGCGCTTCGTGCCATAGGGCAAGCAAGGCGGCCTGTTTGTCTTTCGGTTGGGCGGCAGGCTTGGCAGGCGGTAACGGGGCGCGGGGCTGATGTTGCGTTGCTTGGCCGTCTGAAAAACCCAATAAAGCGGCGGTTTCGTTGGCTGCGTTGGCAAAGTCGTAACCAAACACCAGCATAAGCAAGTCAAAACCGCTGCCGCCGTCGGGGGTGCATTGGTTGCAGATAAATGCGCCCGTGCCTTGATAGTCGGTATAGCGGTAACGGTCTTTGCCGCCGCAATAGGGGCAGGGCTGGTGTTTACGGGTGTTGAGTAGCTCGGCAGGCACACCAAGTGCGGCATGAATTTCAGGCCAGCGGCCATGTGCGGCGGCTTTCAGGTCGGATAGGTCGTAACGGCGGTTATTCATGATGTCTGCTCCGTTTCAGACGGCCTTATCTCGATACCCGCCTGAAAAAAGGTTGCACTTACCCCGCCTTGCCCGCGCGGGGCAAAGCTGGGGGAATAACAAAAGGGGGTTATGCCTGTTGAATCAGGTAGGCGTCGTAAGGCTTGGGATAGGCTTTAACGGCCTGCTCTGCGGCCTGTCTGTCGGCAAATTTGCCAAGTGAAAGCCATTTGCAGCCGGTAGCGTCCAGTTCGGGATAGCAGGCAGCGGGAACGGCAATGCGGGCAATGAATTGTACGGTTTGGGGATTTTGCACTTGTGGCGTGGTTTGAGTTTTTTGCATTTTGAATGCTCCTATACTTTTGAGATTAAGAAACCCATTAGGGGGCGGTGCTCTCTCTGGTGTATAGTCCAGCCTGCGCCTTACGGTTGGCAGACACCGCCATAACTTGACTTGATAGGCCGTCTGAAAATGGCCGCTCAATGTGAAATTTTGGCGTGAAAAAATCAGCGTTTACCCTGCTGATAAGGGCTATACAAATTTGAGAGAGAATCTGTAATTTAATTCTCAATGCTCAAGCTGTCAATGGTTTTGTTTGGCCGGTGTTGTATAAAGTGCTATATCAAGTGCTGTACATACAACATCACGGCGGCCAGTCCGATTTTTTCCGCGCTGTTTCCTACGATGGCTTCCAAGTCTGCAATGGTGGCCGATTTTTCTTTCTCCCCGAATAAATCGATCACCGCCCTTACTTCGCTTTCATCAAGCCGGAAAGGTTCGGGTTTCGGCGGCGTGGTATCGGCAATTTCCGCCTTATCCACAATCAAGCCTAAAATCTTTGCTTTGCCCATTGATGCGGAGACGGCGGCTCCTGATTGTGGTGTCGGTGCGTTTAATGCTTTCTGCCGCGCCTGCTCAAGCTCTGCAATTACATCGTCCACGGTTACTGCGTGTCTTGCCCTGTGTTCCGCCTTTAAGCCGTCAATCATCGCGGTAATATCGGGGTCTTGAAGCAGTTTATAGGCTTCGTTGGTTATCGTTTCGGGCTTCATGTTTTCGGCGTTGTATGCCTGCCGGTATGCTTCGCTTGCATTGCCTGTTTCCACAAACAGACGGGCAAAGTGTTCCTGTTTCGGTGTCATGGTATATATCCTTTCAGCAAGCCGCCATCGTGCGCGTTATAGGGCGTTTGCGCGGCCTGCGTATAGTGTCGGGTATGGGCAATGTCTTACTGCGCGTTTTTCATCGCTTCTTTGCAGTATTGATCTACTTGGCCGGAAACATCGAAAACACCGTTATGGCTGCCGTCTTCCCGCTGCTGTAAATTAAAGCCGTCAATGCGTAAATCAACGGCGCGGGCGGGTATGTGCTGCCCGTAAGCGGGGGCGGTTGTCCTGATACCGCTTTCAATCAGCTTATCGCGCATCATGGCGGCGGCTTTACCATATCCGGCCAGCTTGGCGGCGGCCTGTGCAAACGCTTCCGCCGCTTTCAGATATTCGGGAATATGCTCATTCTCGATTTCGGCGGCAAACATTTCATATTGCGATCCAAGCAATAAACGGCGCAATTCTTCAATGCGGTTTGCCAGTTCCAAACGCTCGGCATACAGACGCTCTAAAAGCTCGGATTGCGCTGCCAAAATATCGGCCGCCCGGTCGGCTTGGTCTCTCTTGGCGGCAATGGCCGCGTCAAGCTCTTTTACTTCGCTGTTTTCAAAATCGGTCTTGCCTATTGAAAGCAGGCGGGCAAAAAGGCTTTTCCGTTCGCTGCGTAAATGCTCGGCTTCGGCAACGGTTTCTTTTGCTGCCGCCGCGCCTGTTTCTGTTGCTGCTATTTGAGCATCCAGTTCTTCCATCTGCTTTTGTGCTTGTGCAAATAATTCTTTTCTTGTTTCAAGTGTTTGTTTTGTATATTGAAAATCCATTTTTTACTTTCCTTTTTAGTTTGCCAGCGTGTAGATACCGCGTTTAACGGTTCTGCCGCGTTTATTGATATGCGGCTGCATGGTGCAGACAACGGGATAACCTGCATGGCGCAAGTCATAGATACGCGCCTGAAAGCCCATGATGTCCATTTGTGAGGCTTCGTAGCTCGTGATGCTGCCGTGGGTGCGGATATGGTTCAGGATTTCGCCGCATTGTGAATCAGGCTCAAACGGGGCATAATGGCGGCCTGATTTTGGGGGATTGATGCCGTCTGAAATGCTTTGTGCGTTTTGGGCGGTTTCGTTTTTCATGATTTGCCCCCTTTAGATACGTTTAGCCGCTTGTTTGGCGATATAGTCGTCTATTTCGCTTTCCAGCCAGCCGATCGCGTTACCGCTGCCGGACAACTTAAACGGGCGGGGCATATCGGGGTCGTGGCGGCGGTTCTTGGGGTCGAGACGATACCAAAGCGTGCTTGATGAAATGCCAAGACGTTTGGTTACTTCTTGTTGTCGTAAGATGGTTGCCATAAGTAAATTGCTTCCTTCCTGATAAGGCGTGGTTGAAAATTATGGCAAAAAGATACCGCCCTCATGAGGCGGTTTAAATGAAGTAACTTGTTGATTTCCTGAAATAGCATGTTGATTTGGGTAAATCAGCTAGTTGATTTGGGTATTTTTGAAGTTATCTATCCATGAATCAACTGTTTCTTTTACGGGGGTACTAGGCGCGGGAATATCCCCATGTGCAATAAGGTCAAGAATCATTCTGTTTAATGCGGCTTTCCCGCCACGTTGGTTGAGTAGCTCTTTTTTTTTCTTTTAATAATTCATTTACTGCGGCAATTGTGCCAGCCTTTTGATAAGGGCTTTGCTTAGCACAACCTGCTTTACGGGCATTTTCTATAACTTTTTCCATGCCAATTTCTCCTTCCTCTCGTTCTATATTAATTAAAACGATAGATTCTGTTATTAAATTGGCAACTGATTGAAGTTCATAAAAATTATCTTCAAAAGTTCTATGTTCAAATTCTGAAACATAATCATAAATAGCTTTAGTTGTTATGAAATGTTGCATTTCAACAATCGTTTTCCAGTTTTGCTCAAAAGCTAATCCCTCTGTTACTGGAAAACAGAAAGTCCGGTAATTGTATGGTTCCCCTTCTCTTTCCTCGAATAGCTCTATTGCTTTGTTACATTCTTTTTCGATTTCAAGCATTTCAGTTTGTGTTTTTTGATGCCAAAAATATTCTCCATCGTTACATTTAAAGTTATAGAATGTTCTACGCAATATAGCTTCTGCATTAAATGCCAAAGACGATAATGCCTTATTAAATTCAGTAGTCTTTTTTATATCCCATAGTTTACTGTAAGACTCATCACTCAAAGCGTATCTTTCCATTATTTAAGTCTCTTTACTTGTTTCACTCTCGATCATCGCGCGGGCTTGGTTGTGCCGTTCCCGCAAAAAATCGCTATACCATTGCATCATCTCTACCCTGTGGGGCAGATATTCGGTGCGGTGGTATGCCGCCCGCACTTTGTTCTGTTCTACATGGGCCAGTTGCCGTTCGATTACATCGGGCGGGAAACCGTTTTCATTCAGTACATCGGTAGCCAAGCTGCGGAAACCGTGCGGGGTAGCAATACCGCTGTAACCCATGCGTCCCATTGCATAGCTTAGGGTGTTTTCGCTCATGGGCTTGCTGCTGTCTTTGTAGTTTGGGAACAGATACCGGCTGTAACCCGTAATAGGGTATAGATTCTCCAAAAGCTCCAACGTCCAATCAGACAAGGGCACAATGTGCGCGGCCCGCATCTTCATCTTCTCGGCAGGGATAACCCATAACCGCTTGTCCTTGTCGATTTCTTCCCATTCTGCAAAGCGGATATTCCCCGCCCGCACAAAGGTAAGCATGATCAACATCATGGCAATTCGGTTTTCTTGGCGCATCGGTTCGCGGATTAAACGGCGGTAAAACTCCGTGATTCCGCTTTGCGGCAAGGCGGGCTGGTGTTTGACTTTCTCACGCACAATCACGCCGCTAAGGGCAAAAGCGGGATTCTCTGCCGCCCTGCCCGTCTGAATGGCGTAATTGAAAACGGCCTTGATACGCTGCAATACGCGGGTGGCGGTTTCCGGCACTCCCCGTGCTTCTATCGCCCTTACTGCTTCCAGTAGCAAAGGGGCTTTGATTTCAGTAATGGGGTATTTTCCAAGAATAGGGAAAGCATCTGTTTCCAAAGAATGCAACACGCGGGCGGCATGGGTGCCCGTCCAGCGCGGCAGTTGGTTTTGATGCCATTCACGGGCGATTTTTTCAAAGCTGTTTGCAATGGCTGTCTGTTGTTGCCGTTTGGCCTGCTGCTTGGCTGCGGCGGGGTCTATACCGTTTGCAAGCTGTTGTTTGGCCTGTTCGCGCGCGGCTCTTGCTTCAAAAAGGCTGATAGCGGGATAAGTGCCGATTGATAAGGTTTTCTGTTTGCCGTCAAACCTGAAATTAAGCTGCCAGTATTTGCCGCCGTTCGGTTTGCACACCAGCGACAAGCCGCCGCCGTCGGATATTTTTTGAATCTTATCCGTGGGCTTCAAGTTCTTTATTTGGCGGTCGTTTAGCGGCATTTGTTGGCAAAAAAATAAGGGGTGTTGGTAACTATGCGAAAATTGTACCAACTAAAAACGGTTGATTCAATCGGCTTAAATTGGATTAAATTAGATAGCAAGACACGTTAAAAACGGCAGAAAGCCTTTTAAATATAATGGCTTGGTTGATGCGATTGGATAATATCAGACAAAAAAACAACCGCTTGAAAGCGGTTTGTGGTGCCCAGGGTCGGACTCGAACCGACACACCTTTCGGCGGGGGATTTTGAGTCCCCTGCGTCTACCAATTTCGCCACCTGGGCAGGTGGAAGAGAACGCCATTATAATGATAAAAATAATCTTGTAAAGCCTTATGGCGGGTATTTAGGTTTATTTTTAACAAGTATATGAAAAATATAAAAATTAAGTTTATTTTTAACTAAAGGTTTAATGGTAAAAGTAGCTTGGGGCAAATTCAGACGGAATTTGCCTGAAAAACTACGTTTTCCCCCTACATGAAAACGGTTAAACACGTTAAGATAGATACATTTTCGGTCTTTGGGAGAAACTGTTATGAACCGGATGATAAAGAATTTATTTTTTACCACGTTTGCATTGACTTCACTATCTGCCTGCCAGCCGCAAGAACAGGCTGCGCCCAAGCCTGTTGAATCAGCAGCATCGGTTGTGCCACAACCAGCTGCTGCTACAGGGTTTCACGGTTCGGATATGCGTAAGGAGGACATTGGCGGCGATTTCACTATGACCGATGGTAACGGAAAATCTTTTAACATCAGTGACTTGAAAGGAAAGGTGGTTATTTTGTCATTCGGTTACACGCATTGCCCCGATGTTTGCCCGACCGAATTATTGACCCACCGTGATGCGTTGAATCAGCTTGGCGAACAGGCTAAAGATGTGGCGGTGGTATTTGCCAGCGTGGATCCGGAGCGCGATACGCCTGAATTAATCGGCAAATATGTGAAACAGTTTCACCCCGAGTTTATCGGGCTTACTGTTACCGAGGGGCAGAATTTGCCGGTAATCAAACAACAATATCGTGTGGTTTCAGCCAAGGCTCAGGAGCAATCTGAGAAAGTATATTTGGTTGACCATACCGCAGGTGCGTATCTGTTGGATAAAGATGGTGAAGTGGCAGTATTCGAGCCTTACGGCAGCACGGCTGCACAATTCGCCGACGATATTAAAATTTTGCTTAAATCATAAACCTCGTCAAATTTGGCAGGCCGTCTGAAAATTTTGCTTTGCACATAATATTTTCAGGCGGCCTCAGCGGGAAAAAACATGACTGACAACGCTTTGACCATCGCCCTTTCTAAAGGCCGTATTTTTGATGAAACCCTGCCGTTGCTTGCAGCCGCCGGCATCGTGCCGCTTGAAGAGCCGGGCAGCTCGCGTAAACTGATTATCGGCACCAACCTGCCCAATGTGCGGCTGGTGATTGTGCGTGCCAGCGACGTACCCACTTATGTGCAATACGGCGCGGCGGATTTCGGCATCGCCGGCAAAGACGTATTGATCGAGCACGGCGGCGACGGTTTGTATCAGCCGCTGGATTTGCAGATTGCCAAATGCCGCATGATGGTTGCCGTGCGCAAAGGTTTCGATTACGCCGCCGCCTCACAGCCCGGCAACCGTTTGCGCGTCGCCACCAAATACCCCGACATCGCCGCCGAACACTTCGCCGGCAAAGGCGTGCATGTGGACATCATCAAACTTTACGGCTCGATGGAACTTGCTCCGCTGGTCGGCTTGAGCGACGCGATTGTCGATTTGGTATCCACCGGCGGTACGTTGAAAGCCAATAATCTGGAAGCCGTGGAGCATATCGTGGATATTTCCAGCCGTTTGGTGGTCAACAAAGCAGCGTTGAAAGTGAAACACGCGCTTATCCAGCCGATTATCAACGCATTTGCCGAAGCAGCCGGGCAGTCTTAAAGAGGCCGTCTGAAAAGCCGCCGTTACACGTTTTCCTTTAAATTAGACCTACCCATGAACATCACCTCAGATAAAAAACTGGCCGTCTTAATCGATGCCGACAACGCCCCCGCCGACATCATCGACCGCCTGTTGGCCGAAATCGCCAAATACGGCATTGCCAGCGTTAAACGGATTTACGGCGACTGGAGCCACGGCCTTTCCAAATGGAAAGCCGCCCTGCTGCCGCATGCCATTATCCCCGTGCAGCAATTCGCCTACACCAAAGGCAAAAACGCTACCGACATGGCATTGGTGATCGACGCGATGGACTTGCTTTACAGCGGCAATTTCGACGGCTTCTGCATTGTATCCAGCGACAGCGACTTCACCCGCCTAGCCAGCCGTCTGCGCGAAAGCGGCCTCACCGTTTACGGCTTCGGCGAAAAGAAAACCCCCGAAGCCTTCCGCAAAGCCTGCGACAAATTCATCTACACCGAAATTTTCCGCCCCGAAAAACGCACGCCGGAAAAAAACAAAAACAGCGGCAAAACCAAAGCGCAGAATGAACCGGCCGAACATACCGGCCAGCAAGCCGACCTTTCCAAACTGCTCACCCGCGCCGTCAAAGAAAATGCCGACGACCTCGGCTGGGCCAACCTCGGCCCCATCGGCAGCTACATCAACAAAACCAACCCCGATTTCGACCCCCGCCTTTACGGTTTCGGCAAACTTTCCGACTTGATCAAATCGCTCGATTTGTTCGAATACCGCACCGACAACAATCAAATCCAAGTGCGCAGATATCCGAATCCGGCCGAAAAAAACAACAGGCCGTCTGAAAATAAAGACAGCAAAGAAAAACAAGTTGCCGAAGCCGCTGCACCGCAAGCACCTGCCACCGAAGCCGACAGCGGCAAACTCGCAAACAAACGCGGCAAGAAACGCCAGCAGCAAGAGCGCAAACAGCCGGAAGCGGAAACAGCCGCTACCGTACCGCCCGCACCAACGGCAGAAGCCGCTGAAACCGCCAAGCCCGAGCAGCAAGACGCGCCCAAGCCCAAAAACGGCAAAGCCAAATTTACCAAGCTCATTCCTTTGGTGCAGCAAGCCGTTGACAACACCGCCGACCCGCAAGGCTGGGCACGCCTGAGCGACGTATTGAAACAGCTGGCCCCCACCGTCAACCCGCACGATTACGGCTTCGACACCGACCGCGCCCTGATTCACGCCGTTTACAGCGACTGGCTGGAAATCAAAAAAGCCGGCCGCGGCGAACGCGTGCGCGTGAACAAGCGGTTTGTGAGCAAGGATTGAATATTTTCAGACGGCCTTTTATTGCTTTGAGAGTTGGTTATAGGCCGTCTGAAAAACTTTTATTTTTATTGAAGAATTAAAGGCAGCACATACAAATGAAACATCTCTCCACCCAATCCCCCAACTTCCAAGCCGAGCTGAAAGCGTTGCTGGCTTTTGAAACCGCGCAAGACCCGAAAATCGATCAAATTGTTGCCGACATCTGTGCCGACGTACAAAAGCGCGGCGATGCGGCGCTAATCGAATACACCAACCGTTTCGACGGCATGAATGCACAAACTATGGCCGATTTAACGTTGAGCCAAGCCGATTTGCAGGCTGCTTTCGAACGCATTGCACCCGAAGTTCAGACGGCCTTGAAAACCGCCGCCGCCCGTGTGGAAAGCTACCACCAACGCCAAAAAATGACCTCGTGGAGCTATACCGACGAAGACGGCACCCTGCTCGGCCAGCAGATTACTCCGCTCGACCGTGTGGGCATTTATGTGCCCGGCGGCAAGGCGGCTTATCCCAGCTCGGTGATTATGAACGCCATGCCAGCGCATGTGGCGGGCGTGCCCGAAATCATCATGGTGGTGCCAACACCCAAAGGCGAGCGCAACGATATTGTGTTGGCGGCGGCATTTGTGGCCGGCGTAACCAAAGTGTTTACCGTCGGCGGTGCGCAGGCGGTGGCGGCTTTGGCTTACGGCACCGAAACCGTGCCGCAGGTCGATAAAATCACCGGCCCCGGCAATGCGTTTGTGGCCGCCGCCAAACGCCGCGTGTTCGGCGTGGTAGGCATTGATATGGTGGCGGGGCCGTCTGAAATTCTGGTGATTGCCGACGGCACCACGCCTGCCGATTGGGTGGCGATGGATTTGTTCAGCCAAGCCGAACACGACGAAATCGCCCAAGCGATTCTGATTGCCACCTCGCAGCAATATTTAGACGACGTTCAAGCGGCCATGAACAGGTTGATCGAAGACATGCCCCGCCGTTCGATTATCGAGGCTTCTTTAAACAACCGCGGCGCGATGATTCTGGCCAAAGACCTCGATGACGCTTGCGAAACCGCCAACTATATTGCGCCGGAACATCTGGAATTGTCGGTAGAAAATCCGCAGGAATGGGCGCCAAAAATCCGCCACGCCGGTGCGATTTTCATGGGCAAATACACCAGCGAGAGCTTGGGCGACTATTGCGCCGGCCCCAACCATGTGCTGCCTACCAGCCGCACGGCGCGTTTCTCTTCGCCGCTGGGCACTTACGATTTCCAAAAACGCAGCAGCCTGATTCAGGTTTCTGAGCAAGGGGCGCAAAAGCTCGGCCGGATTGCCGACGTGTTGGCACAAGGCGAAATGCTTACCGCCCATGCCAAAGCGGCGGAATTCCGTTTGAAAAAGCTTTGATATAGTTTGATAAGGTTGGAAGAGGCCGTCTGAAAGCGAATTCAGTGAACTTTGCCAAAACCCGCTTTAAGCAGGTTTCACTAAAAAGTTTTTCAGGCGGCCTGAAAACTTTGCAAACTTGCCGGATGTGGATACAGTTCAAGGTGTAGCAGCGCAGCGAACGCAGATATATCAAACAGATAGGGAAGCGAGCGGGCAGCGCACAACGCAGAAATGCGTTGCAAGCGGTGTTTGCAAAGGTTTCGGCCTGTGAATTTTGCATTGTTATGGGAATTTTATTCGAGCTGTTTGCAGAGTTCGTTTTACAGATTGTTGCCGAATTTTTGGTCGAATTAGGCATCGGTTCTGCCAAATCAAGCCTCAGTGAATCGCGGCCTTGGCTGGTAGCCGTAGGTTATGGGATTGTCGGTGCGTTAATCGGTGCGGGCAGTTTGCTGGTGTTTCCTGAACATTTCATCCGCAGCGAAAACCTGCAAGTATTCAATTTGCTGTTCACACCGGTATTGGCCGGTACGCTGATGTGCGTTATCAGCCGTGGGGAGAAGCGGAACGGCCGTTCTTTACGGCGGCACCGTTTTGTTTGCGGTTTTTTGTTTGCTTTTTATATGGCACTCGTCCGTTTGTCGGCATAAGCCCCTGTTTGAAAAATAAGTGCGAAACCATATTTGAAGGCCGTCTGAAAACCTGTTTTTCAGACGGCCTCTCGTTTATGCCTTCTACGGCGGCCTTTATGCCGTCTGAAACGGCGGCACGGGTAGGCCGAATTCTTGCAGTAGGGCCACGGTTTCATATACGGGCAGCCCCATCACGCCGGTGAAGCTGCCGTGCAGGTTTTCGACAAACAGGCCGCCCAAGCCTTGAATGCCGTATGCGCCGGCTTTGTCCATCGGTTCGCCGCTGGCAATGTAGGCGGCGATTTCGGCGGCGGTCAGCGGTTTGAAGGTAACGTCGCTTTGCTGGAGGACTGCACGGGTTTCGCCCTGCCAATACACGCATACGGCGGTAAGCACTTGGTGGGTGGTGCCGGAAAGCTCCAGAAGCATGGCGGCGGCTTCGGCAGGAGATGCGGGTTTGCCCAGAATGTGATTGTGCAACGCAACGGTGGTGTCGGCGGTAATCAGCGGGTATAGCGGCTGGTAGGGATATTGTTGCTGCCAGTAGGCAACGGCCGCGGTGTTTTTCTCGCAGGCCATGCGCGCGGCGTAAGCGGCGGTGGGTTCGCAGGCGTAAGGGGTTTCGTCGATATCGGCGGGCAGGCGGATAACGGTATAGCCGATGTTTTCGAGAATTTCGCGCCGGCGCGGGCTGCCCGAGGCGAGATACAGCGTGTTCATACTTCTTGTCCTTTTACGGCGCGCCGTTGCAGGCGGTCGAGCAGGGGCGTGGGCAGCAGGCGTTTCAGATACCAGAACAATACGGTGGGGAAAGTAACCAGATAGCGGGCTTTGGGTTGGGCAGCCGTGAGTGCTTTCACGCAGATGGCGGCGCAATCAGGCGACGACATGGTAAACGGTGCCACCGCGCCTTCCGCTTCGAGACGGTTGAGCTGGTGCCGGTAGCTGCGGGCGTGGAAACTGTTGTCGATGTCGATGTATTGGTGCAGCTTTTTCAAGGCGTTGGGGCGGAACTTCGTGGCAATAGGGCCGGGTTCGACCAAGCTCACGAAAATGCCGCTACCCGCCGTTTCGAGGCGGAGGGTGTCGCACATGCCTTCGAGGGCGAATTTGGTGCTGTTGTACGCACCGCGCCACGGCATGGCGGCGAAACCTAAAATGCTGCTGTTGACCAAAATCCGGCCGTATCCTTGTTTGCGGAACACTTCCATGGCGCGGCGGATACATTCCCATGCGCCGAATACGTTGGTTTCGAATTGTTCGCGCAGGGCATCGCGGGGAATGTCTTCCACCGCGCCCACCTGTCCGTAGCCCGCATTGGAAAACAGGGCATCGAGTTTGCCGCCGGTTTGGGAGAGCACGGTATCGAATGCCGTCTGAATGCTTTGACTGTCGGTAACGTCGAGTCGGAGGGTGTCGGTTAAACCTTCGTTGCGCAAGTGGGCAACGTCTTCGGGACGGCGGCAGGTGGCAAATACCCTCCAGCCGAGTGCATGCAGTTGTTTGGCGGTGTCGTAGCCGATGCCGCTGGAGCAGCCGGTAATTAAGATGGTTTTCATAGTATGTGTTTTTAAAGCGGTAAAGACGCTGTATGTTAAACGATAAAACCGCAGGCCGTCTGAAATTTTTCAGACGGCCTGCGGTAACGGAACGAAGTTAAAGCCGTTGGATTCTTTGCTTCAGTGCGGAAATACGGTTTTCGATGGCGGTAACCTGTTTGTGCCACGTCAGCAAACGCGTGGCGGCCAGTATATAGATGATCAGGATGCTGCTGCCGGAAAAATAGCTGTGGAAACTTTCCAATATTTCCCTGATCATGCCGCCGGACGGCGTGGAGCGGCCCGACCATGCGATGAAAAAGCAGATGATACCCAACATGCCCACACCCGAAGCCAGCATCACCAAGCCGCTGCTGAGCTGCCACCTTTTAAAGCGGTTGGAAGCCAAACCCGCCATCAAAGTAATCAGGCTCACCGCCAACGTGCCCGAAAGCATGATGCCTTTCGGAATGGCGGGTTCTGTCGAAATAAAAGCCACCAAGCCGAACATATGGAAAAAAGTTACCGCTACAACGAGAAATATGATGCTGAAAAAGGTACGCATTACCCGTTCCGTTTTGAAAGGTGGATATACAAAATATGCGGGCGTTGTTTCGGATTTGTCCCGCCACTGAAGCCGGTAAGAGGAGGCGGTATTATGCCGATGAATTTCTGGGCATGATAGTGTTTCGGACAAACGGCTTGAAATGCGGTTGGTTATAACCTGAGTAATTGCTTGTGCAGGGATTGGTTTAAGACGGCTTCCGGTTGTCGTCCGAACCACATCCGGCCGTCTGAAAATTTTTTCCTTTACCGATGGCGGTTTCAGACGGCCTCAATCCCCGCTACAATGCCTGCTTTTGTGTTTGCCGCATCCTATGGATTTATTCTGGCTGTATTGGGCACTTGCCGCTTCCGCTTTCACTTCCGCCACCATTTTGCCCGGCACCTCGGAAGCGGCGTTTGTGCTGTTCGTTCAAAACCGCCCCGGAGCGTGGGCGGGAGCATTGCTGGTTGCCGGCACCGCCAACGGTTTGGGCAGCATAGCCTCTTACGGCATGGGAAGGCTGTTTCCCGATAAAAAGAAGCCGTCTGAAAAAGTGTTGCGCTGGCTCAACCGCTACGGTATTTGGACATTATTATTAGCGTGGCTACCCGTTGTCGGCGACGGTTTGCCGATTGCCGCCGGCTGGCTGCGGCTGCATTTCTGGAAAAGCTGCATCATGTTGGTTGCAGGAAAATTCATCCGCTACGGTGTGCTGCTGGCAGGAATGAAAGCGTGGCTGTAAACAAGGTTTCGAGGCCGTCTGAACACCGTGTTTTTCAGACGGCCTCAAGTGTTTTGCGCTACAATGCACGATTGGAATGGATTCTGAAGAAGCAGCATGAAAGAACATAAAGCCCGCAAACGGTTCGGGCAAAATTTTTTGCAGGACACCCGCATCATCAGCGATATCGTGAACGCCGTCCGCCCGCAGCCGGAAGATACCGTGATTGAAATCGGTCCCGGTTTGGCGGCGATTACCGAGCCGTTGGCAAAGAAATTAAACCGGCTGCATGTGGTCGAAATCGACCGCGACATCATCAAACGTCTGAAAACCCTGCCATTTGCCGACAAACTGGTGATTCACGAAGGCGACGTTTTACAGTTCGACTTCAAAAGCGTGGCGGGCAGAAAAAAAATCGTCGGCAACCTGCCGTACAACATTTCTACACCATTGCTGTTCCGTCTGAGCGAAGTGGCGGACGAAGTGGAAGACATGCACTTTATGTTGCAGAAAGAAGTGGTCGAGCGCATGGTGGCCGAGCCGAAAACCAACGACTACGGCCGTTTGGGCGTGATGCTGCAATATTTTTTCGATATGGAAATGCTGATCGAAGTGCCGCCCGAATCGTTTGATCCCGCGCCGAAAGTCGATTCCGCCGTAGTGCGCATGATTCCGCAGCAGGGCCGCATCGGTGTCGCACGGGATTTCGGGAATTTCGGCAAACTGGTCAAAGCCGCATTTGCCCAACGGCGTAAAACCATACGCAACAATCTGAAAGAAATTGCTTCAGACGAAGATTTGCAGGCGGTAGGCATCAACCCGCAAGACCGTGCCGAACACATCTCACCGGAGCTTTATGTGGAATTGAGTAATTATTTGGTGAAAAAGGCCGTCTGAAATTTGGGAATAATATGATTAAATTCAAAAATGTACACAAATACTTCAAAGACCTGCATGTGATTAACGGCGTAAATTTGGAAGTGAAACAAGGCGAAGTGGTGGTGGTGTGCGGCCCTTCGGGCAGCGGCAAATCTACCCTTATCCGCACCGTCAACCAGCTCGAAACCATTGAAAGCGGCGAAATCTGGGTGGACGGCATGAACGTGGCCGACCCGAAAACCGATTTGAACAAAGTGCGTGAAGAAGTGGGCTTTGTATTTCAGGGATTCAACCTTTATCCGCATTTAAACGTGTTGGAAAACATCATCCTTTCTCCGATGAAAGTGAAAAAGCAAAGCCGCGAACAGGCCGGGCAAAAAGCAATGGAGCTTTTAGACCGTGTGGGCTTGGCGCACAAAAAAGATGCCATGCCCGGCCAGCTTTCCGGCGGCCAGCAGCAACGTGTGGCCATCGCCCGCAGCTTGGCGATGGAACCCCGTGTGATGTTGTTCGACGAACCGACTTCGGCATTGGATCCGGAAATGGTAGGCGAAGTGTTGAAAGTCATGAAAGATTTGGCGAACAGCGGTATGACCATGATGTGCGTTACCCACGAAATGGGTTTCGCCCGTGAAGTAGCCGACCGTGTGATTTTTGTCGATCACGGCCGAATTATTGAAGAAGCCGAACCGGAAGAATTTTTCACCAATCCGAAACACGAGCGTGCACAGCAATTTTTGCAGCAGGTAATGAAGCAGGGGTGAGAAAACGGTATTGTGTAAAACAAAGATTAACGGTTGATTTGCCGTTTCATTGCGGTTGAAACGATTTAAAAATACCAATCAAACAGGCCGTCTGAAATGATTTTCAGACGGCCTGTTTGAATTTATTTACTTGTACGGACTGTTTACTCGTATAGTGTGTGTGCGGATTAACGGTTACCTTCGCGTTTCAGTGAGTGATAGCTGTTGTCTACGCGTACACCGGTTGCTTCGGCAACGAATTTTACGCTGTCATCATTTTTAGCAGCACGTTTTACACCTTGGTGTTTTACTTCTTTCAGGCTGGTAATCACGCCGGAGTCATTAGCATGGTTCCATTTCGGTAATGAAGCTCCGCCTGCTGCGGCAAAAGCAGTGGCAAAAGTGGCAACAGCTGCAAAAATGATTGAGGTTTTTTTCATGAGAGTTCCTTTAACTTTCTAATTAAAAAATCTGTTTGTGAATGACAGTGCTCTGTCGATGGAATGCATTCTAATGATTTCCTATTGGTTTTAAAATATGGGTTTTATTGAAGTAATGTTTCCTATTGGGAAGTAATAAATATGACAGTAATACGTCTAAAGTCTATTTGAAGTGATCTAATTGAGCTTGAGCGTAACCCAAAGCATAACAGGGTAGAAGCCCCGGTATCATATAGATGAGGCACGGATGCACACCGGCAGGAATGCGCCCATAAATGTTATAGCGAAAAGTTCTCGTGAAAGAAAATGGCTGGGGAGAGGTGTTGTTTATTACAGATTGAAAACGGTTTCAGGCTTTACCCTGCATGTTGTGGTGTTCAATCTCAAAACCGCTGTTTCGATAAGCACGGAAGCGTTCGCGGGCTTCGGCCAACTCTTCCAAACTGCTGCCGACGATTTCCAACACCCGCGCAGGCGGCACCGGCGCGTCGCACCAAAAATCGGGCGCAAGATTCAGCACCACCAAACCGCTTTCCGTTTCGGGCAGGGTGTGGCCGTAAGCCAGCACCACAGGCACATTTTGCGGGCAGGTCTGACCTGTTTCCCATATTTCGTGAGGCAGGAAACTGGTCGGCTCGAACTGCCATAAGTCGATATCCAACCGCGCAACGGCTTCGGGAGAATCCGCCCACACCAATACGCGGGAGCCGCTTTGCATGGCGCGGGCGGCCAAACGGCAGGTGAAGGCGTAGGGGTTGCCGACATGGGTATAGAATGTTGCTTTAGGCATGTTGGTCTTTCGGGTTCGGTTGTACTTTGTTTTTCAGACGGCCTGAAGTGTCGTATGGGTATGTTTGATAGATGGGAAATACGGTAAGGCCGAGTTGCGGCGGAAACAATAAGATGAGGCCGTCTGAAAGTGTTCAGACGGCCTTTGCCGTTATTTGGCTTCCAGCTTGCTTACGCCGCCCATATAAGGTTGCAGGGCGGCGGGGATGTTGATGCTGCCGTCGGCGTTTTGGTGGTTTTCCAGCACGGCCACCAGCGTGCGGCCGACCGCTAAGCCCGAGCCGTTTAAGGTGTGTACCAAACGGTTTTTGCCGTTTTCATCTTTAAAGCGGGCTTTCATGCGGCGGGCTTGGAAGTCTTCGCAGTTGGAGCAGCTTGAAATTTCGCGGTAGGTGTTTTGTGCGGGCACCCATACTTCCAAATCGTAGGTTTTGGCCGCGCCGAAGCCCATATCGCCGGTGCACAGGGTAATCACGCGGTAGGGCAGTTCCAGCAGTTGCAGGATTTTTTCGGCATGCACTACCATTTCTTCGAGCGCATCGTAAGATTTTTCGGGGTGGACGATTTGCACCATTTCCACTTTGTCGAACTGGTGCTGGCGGATCAGGCCGCGCACGTCTTTGCCGTATGCACCCGCTTCGGAACGGAAGCAGGGCGAATGCGCGGTCAGCTTAATCGGCAGGCTTTCAGACGGCACGATGCTGTCGGCCACAGTATTGGTAAGGGTAACTTCGGCGGTGGGAATCAGATATTGCGTGGTTTTGGTTTCGTCGCCGCCGCGGGTAACGTGGAACAGGTCTTCACCGAATTTCGGCAACTGGCCGGTGCCGAACAGGGTGCTGTCGTTCACGATATAAGGCGTGTAACACTCGGTGTAGCCGTGTTGCGTGGTGTGGGTGTCGAGCATGAATTGCGACAGCGCGCGGTGCAGGCGGGCGATTTGGCCTTTCATCACGGTGAAGCGTGCGCCGGAAAGCTGCGCACCGGCTTCAAAATCCAAGCCCAGCGGCGCGCCCAAATCAACGTGGTCTTTCACATCAAAATCAAATGTGCGCGGTGTGCCGATTTTGCGGACTTCTACGTTTTCGGTTTCGTCTGCGCCTACGGGCACGCTTTCGTGCGGCAGGTTGGGAATGGTGGTGAGCCATGCTTCCAATTCGGCTTGAATGGCATCGAGCTTGGCGGCGTTTTGTTCGAGTTCGGTTTTAATATCGGCAACTTGTGCCATCACTTGCCCGGCTTCTTCGTGTTTGCCTTGCCCTTTGAGCATGCCGATTTTTTTCGATTCGCTGTTGCGGGCGGCTTGCAATTCTTCGGTACGGACTTGAAGCCGCTTGCGTTGGTTTTCCAATTCTTCAAAACGGGCGGTATCGAATGCGTAACCGCGGGCGGTTAAACGGGCGGCTACGGCGGCGGTATCGTTACGGAGCAGTTGGATATCTAACATGGTTTCCCTCGACATAAAAATTTTCGGAATACCTGTTATTGTAAACCAAATCCGCCTGAAAAGGCCGTCTGAAAGTGCTTTAAGCCATTTTCAGACGGCCTGTGCGCCAAATTGACCACCGTGTGAAAAAAGCGGATAATTCCACCGGTTTGTTTTTCAATGTTTCAGACGGCCTCAGTTGTCTGAAACTTTTTATTTTCTAAGAACTTATACCTCATGAAATCACCCGAACTCCTTCTTCCTGCCGGCGGTCTCGAACGCATGCGCGCCGCCTATGATTTCGGCGCAGATGCCGTTTATGCCGGCAGCCCGCGCTATTCCCTGCGCGCCCGCAACAACGAATTCGCCAAACTGCCGGTGCTGGAACAAGGCATTAACGAAGCACACCAACGCGGCAAAAAATTCTTCCTCACCGTCAACACTTTGCCGCACAACTCCAAACTGAAAACCTTTATGGCCGACATGGAGCCGCTGATCGCCATGAAGCCCGACGCATTGATTATGGCCGATCCCGGCCTGATTATGCAGGTGAGTGAAAAATGGCCGGAAATGCCGATTCACCTTTCCGTGCAGGCCAACACCACTAACTACTGGGGCGTGAAATTTTGGCAAAAAATCGGCGTGGAGCGGATTATCCTCTCGCGCGAATTGAGCATGGAAGAAATCGCCGAAATCCGCCAGCAGTGCCCCGACATTGAATTGGAAGTGTTCGTGCACGGTGCATTATGTATCGCTTATTCCGGCCGCTGTCTGCTTTCCGGCTACTTCAACCACCGCGACCCCAACCAAGGCACCTGCACCAACGCCTGCCGCTGGGATTACAAAGTGCACGATGCCGAAACCGATGAAATGGGTGATGCCAAATTGTTACAAGGCTTTAATTTCAGTCAGGCGCAGGAAGAAGCCAATGCCGCATTTGAAGGCATCAACGGTCAAGTGCGCCATCCCGAAGCCAACAAAGTGTTCCTGATTGAAGAAGCCAACCGCCCGGGCGAGCTGATGCCGATTATGGAAGACGAGCACGGCACCTATATCATGAATTCCAAAGACTTACGCGCCATCGAGCAAGTGGCCAAACTCGCCGAAATCGGTGTGGACAGCCTCAAAGTGGAAGGCCGTACCAAATCGGTTTACTACGTTGCCCGCGTCGCCCAAGCCTATCGCAAAGCGATTGACGATGCCGTAGCCGGAAAACCTTTTGATTACAGCCTGTTAGCCGAACTCGAAGGCTTGGCCAACCGCGGCTACACTTCGGGTTTTTTGGAGCGCCACCAAACGCAGGAATACCAAAACTACCTGCACGGCCATTCGCTGGCCAAACAAAGCCAGTTCGTCGGCCAGATTACCGAAATCGATGCCGACGGCTGGGCGACGGTGGAAGTGAAAAACCGTTTTGCCGTGGGCGACACCATTGAAATCATCCACCCGCAAGGCAACCAAACGCTGGTGCTGGATGCCATGACCCGCAAAGGTGAAGCGGTGGATGCCGCGCCCGGTAACGGTATTCAGGTGAAGATTCCCAACATGCAGGGTAAAGATAAGGCATTGATTGCGCGGATTATGAATCCTTAACCTGATGTTTTGTTGAAAGAGGCCGTCTGAAAATGAGCTTTGCGAGTTTTCAGACGGCCTCTTTCGGTTTGGGTTCGCGCGGGTTATCCCAGTAAGCCGTCGATATATTTCACCGGCGTGATGCCGCTCAACGAGGCCATGAATACCACCACGATCAGGCCGCATGCGGTCATCCGGTTCGGGTGGCAGTAATTACCGACGATGCTTGGACGGTAAGCTGCCTACCGTGCCACCGACCAAGGCTGTCGGTCCGCACGTCGTTACCGCAGCCTTACGGCCAAATTTGCATTCAAGTCAACGGGCTTCATCTGCTATCCTTTTGATTTTGTTTAAATAGATTTGGTTTTGGTGTTGAAGGGCTTCCGCTTCTTCAGGGGTGGCCGTCTGAAAAAAGATTTTGCTGCCGAAGCGGATTTGCGCCAGCCGCCCCAAATCGGCTGCTGCTACGGTGGCGATTTTCGGGTAGCCGCCGGTGGTTTGTGCGTCGGCCATCAGGATAATCGGTTTGCCGTTCGGCGGAACCTGTATGGTGCCGAACCAAACGGCGTGCGAAAGTATTTCCAGAGGTTGTTCCAACGGCAGCTCTTCGCCGTCGAAGCAGTAGCCCATGCGGTTGCTGTTGCTTTGCAGTGTCCAAGCGTTTTGCCAGAGGCGGTAATGTGCTTTGCGGGCAAAAGCTTGGTATTCGGAAGAAGGCAGTGCGTGAATACGGAGTGAGGGAGTGGGAGGGGCGATACCGATTCGGTTCATTTTCGACCCGAAGCAGTTTACCGGCACGGCATCTCCTGCACGCAGGCAACGGCCTTCAAAGCCGCCGAAAGCCGACCTCAAATCAGTGCTGCGTGAACCGAGCACTGCGGGCACGTCAAATCCGCCGTGTACGCATAAATAGCCGTACATACCTTTGACGGCGCGGATCAGTTTCAGCGTTTGCCCGCGCCGTGCGGTGTAGCGCCAATAGGAATAAACCGGTTCATCGTCAAGTTGCGCTTCGTAAATCGCACCGGTGATACAGAAAGGGGTGTCGTATTCAAACGATACGGTAATGCCGCCTAATGCTATTTCCAATGCTGCCGCGCCGGCATCGTTGCCCAATAGCAGATTACCGGCCTGAAGAGAAAGCGTGTCCATCGCACCAGCATGGCTTATACCGCGGCAATGCAGGTCGAACCTCCCCAAATCTTGAATATGGGCCATGGCTTGGACAGCAGCAACATGCATCATAAAAAAATCCTTTCCGTTACAAAGCGTACCGTGTCGACCGCCAAAAGCAGGGTCGGTGGGGGGAGGCCGTCTGAAACAACGGTATTTCCGTGCGGCCTATAATCTACTGTCCGTCGTTCGGAGAAGCAAACGGATAAATACCGGTTTGGCTGCCGCCTATTGCTACCGAATCGGTAGAATCGGTAGATATTTGCATCTGCGGTACGGTGCGGCGCGATGTGTATAGGTTTTCGGGCAAACCGCCCAAATAAGGAAAGCCGGGCTGGAAACCCACCGTAAACACGCTATAAACAGGCTCGGTATGGCGGCGTACGATTTCTTCGGGAGTGGTGTGGTGGAAAGCTGCTACTTCGGTTAAGTTTTCGCCGAACTCGTTGCCTTGGCAAATGAGGAAATGTCTACACGCCGGCTTATGGCTATATGCTTCGGTTTTTTCCATAAACGGTACAGGCCGTCTGAAAGGTTTTTCAGATCAGTCTGCGGAAAGGTAAACACCGTTAAATTATTCATGCCGGTTACTATTTCCGCTACATGGAACAGAGTTTGTGCTGTATCCGCAAACACCCGCAGCCGGCGTTGCTTCCGTAAGTCGGCAGGCGGTGGTAAAAAACATACGAGTACAAGCTCGCCGACAGTAATAATTTTCAGCACGGACATGTTAGTTTTTGTTATAATTTTTAAAATATATACTAATATTTTCAAAAGCTTTGTCAAGATTTGTCGGGGAAAAATACAGGTGGCATGCAGAGAGGGTGAAAGGCAGAAGAAAATTTAGAGATGCCTTTGCCGCCGATTTCTTTTAAAATAGTATTTGCATATTTTCATAAACAAGCAATAAAAGGGAAGACATGCGTTATCACGGAACCATTGTCAGCTGGGACAACGAGCTTGGGTTCGGATTTGTTAGGGAAGGGCAGTCTACGGCTGAAATATTTGCCCATATCGGCGAATTTGTTATCGACAACCCGCCACCGCGCGAGGGCGAAACCGTATCGTTTGAAATTGTCTGCAACAGTCGCGGCACAGAAGAAGCAAAACATATCGAATACACCAACCGCAGCAAGGCTCCTGAGCCGGAGCAATTCGATTTCACTGATGAAGCACCGAAAAAAATTTCCCGCTGGGTCGGTTTGATGCTTGCTGCCATTATCGGTATTCCTGCTTTGAGCGCAGCGGTTTACTATGGTATGGACTATTGGCAAACCCATCGTGCGGCTTATAGAAGCAACGAAATCGTGGTAGACCGGGTTGCTGCAGAAATGATGGCCGAACGAGAGGCATGGAAAAAGGCGGTTAATGCTTCGGCAGGGCGGAATGCAGCGAAGTCGGAGTTGTCGGATGATGCATCTGATGCTCAGGCGGAGCAGCATGCTGTCAAGTTAAAGTTGTTGGGAAATGTACGGGAAAATTTTAAATGCGACGGTAGACAATATTGTTCGCAAATGCGTTCCTTTGAAGAAGCCCAATTCTTCTTGAAAAATTGCCCGAATGTGAAGATGGACAGCGACAGAGACGGTATCCCCTGCGAAGACCATTTTCAACATTAATTAAGGTATCAATTCACAATTGTTTTTATCTATAAAACTTAAAAAGGCCGTCTGAAAACATTTCAGACGGCCTTTTTCTCTTAAACCGGCCGATAAATGAGGTGTTTTTAACGCTGATTTCTTTTAGAATACGGCTATTCAGCAAAACCGCTGCTTTATGACGGTTGCCGTTTTCAGACGGCGTTTTATTTTAATGAGCAAACAGAGAATATCCGAAATGAATCTATATCAAACCATTGCTACGGAAGCCGAAAAAGCCTTTGCTGCCGCAGGTATTGCCGATGCGCCTGTGGTTTTACAGGCTGCCAAAAATGCCGATTTCGGCGATTTTCAGATTAACGGTGTAATGGGCGCGGCGAAAAAAGCCAAACAAAACCCGCGCGAGTTGGCGCAAAAAGTAGCCGATGCGTTGGCAGGCAACAGGATTATCGAAACTGCCGAGGTGGCCGGCCCCGGTTTCATCAATTTGCGTTTGCGCTCCGACTTCCTTGCCGAACATGTTCAAGCTGCATTAAACGACAAACGTTTGGGTGTGGCCGAAGCCGAGCGGCAAATCGTGGTGGTGGATTATTCATCGCCCAATCTGGCTAAAGAAATGCATGTAGGTCATTTGCGTTCCAGCATTATCGGCGACAGCATCGCCCGTGTTTTACGTTATCTCGGCCATGAGGTTATCGCCCAAAACCATGTGGGCGACTGGGGTACGCAGTTCGGTATGTTGGTGGCTTATTTGGTTGAGCGGCAAACTGATAACGCCGCCTTTGAACTGGCCGATTTGGAAAAATTTTACCGCGAAGCCAAAGTGCGGTTTGATGAAGACGAAGCCTTTGCCGATACTGCCCGCGATTATGTTGTGAAGCTGCAAAGCGGTGATAAGGCAGTATTGGCTTTATGGCAGCAGTTTGTCGATATCTCCCTCAGCCATGCGCAAAATGTTTACGACAAGCTGAGTTTGAAACTCCGTCCCGAAGATGTAGCCGGCGAATCGATGTATAACGATGATTTGCAAAACGTGTCCGACGAGTTGGTAGAACAGGGTATCGCTGTCGACGATGACGGCACGCGGGTGGTGTTTTTGGACGAGTTTAAAAACCAAGACGACGAACCGGCAGCCTTTATTATCCAGAAAAAAGGCGGCGGATTTTTATATTCGACCACCGATTTGGCCTGTATCCGTTACCGTGTGAACCGTTTGGATGCCGACCGCGTACTGTATGTGGTTGATGCGCGCCAAAGCCTGCACTTCCAACAACTTTTCGCTGTTGCCCGCAAAGCCGGCTGGCTGCCTGAAAATGTTGTTGCCGAGCATATTGCTTTCGGTACCATGATGGGTAAAGACGGCAAACCGTTCAAAACCCGTAGCGGCGACACGGTAAAACTAGTGGAGTTGCTTGATGAAGCGGTGGAGCGTGCAACGGCATTGGTGCAAAGCAAAAACCCTGATTTGGATGCGGACGAAGCGGCTAAAATCGGCAGAAGCGTCGGTATTGGCGCGGTGAAATACGCCGATTTGAGTAAAAACCGCACCAGCGATTATGTGTTTGATTGGGAGTCGATGCTTTCATTTGAAGGCAATACCGCTCCTTATCTGCAATATGCCTACACCCGCGTACAAAGCGTGTTAAAAAAAGCAGGCGAATGGGATGCCGCCGCACCGCTGGTGTTGACGGAGCCGTTGGAAAAACAGCTTGCCGTAGAATTGTTGAAGTTTGAAGACGTGTTGCAAAACGTGGCCGATACTTCTTATCCGCATTATTTGGCGGCTTATCTGTATCAAGTATCAGCCTTGTTCAGCCGTTTCTACGAAGCCTGCCCGATTCTGAAGGCAGAAGGTACGGCTCGCAATACCCGTCTGCAACTGGCCAAGTTGGCCGGTGGCACTTTGAAGCAGGGTTTGGATTTGCTGGGTATCGAAACGCTGGAAATGATGTAATAGATAAACTGTATATCAGAGGCCGTCTGAAAAATTCAGACGGCCTCTGTGTTGAGGTCAGGTAACGGTGAGATAGCAGGATAAATATTTAAGGTTTCGCTTGGCATTGAATAAGATTCGGCTAAATGGAACAGTACGGAAATATGAAATCTTTGCAAGATTTTCATGCTGTGCATTTTTTACTTTTATTATTGATGTGTGAATATTGAGGCCGTTTGAAAACACTTTTCAGACGGCCTCAATATTTATGCTTGCAATATTAGACCGATTCCTCATATAGGTTTAAAATTAAATTGTCGGAATGCTTTAATTTTAATAAGGAGTATTGCCATGAATGCTTTTCACAAGGCTCTAACCTTGTCTGCCGTTTTTTTACTGGCGTCGTGTGCGGTAACACCCGAACAGCGTGCCGCACGTGAAGCGGCCCAGAAAAAATACGAGCAGGAGTTACAGGTTGCATTGGCAGCACAATGCGATAAGGAAACGGCTTCTTTGATGGAGCAGCAATTCAATCCGCCGGTGAAACAGAGTGAAAAAGAACGGAAAGAGTTCCGCCTGCGTTATGTCGATAAAGTGGCCGATCCAATGTTTCAGGCTTGCTATAAATTGGCTTGGCAAAACTATATTTCCCAGCAGCGGTTGCAGCGGATATATGATTATTACGATGATTGGGATAGCTTTTACTTCCCATACCGCAGGCCGTTTTGCCGTTATTGTTGGTAACGGAGGCAAGCCTCTTTTCAGACGGCCTCAAGCATTAGCCGGAGTTTATTTACAGAGCATGCAGCCGTATTTTGAAGAGGATCTGTAAAACGTTTTCATTCCGCAAAAAAACAGCCTTAGATTCTTTATCTAAGGCTGTTTTTTGTTGCAGTTAGCGTAATTCAGTATGCAGGCGGCTCAGCCATGTGGATGCGTCTTTGCCTTGGTATGTACTACCGTCTTTGTTCAGCAAACGCAGGCGGGTGCCGTCGGCGGTAGGTTCAACATAAACGATCAGTTCGGGTGCGGCCGCGGCAGGTGTTTGGTTTTTACCTTTGCCGAAAATACGCTTGAGGAGGCCCGGTTTCTTAGTTGAGATAGCCTCTCCTTCTTGAGGAGCCGGTTGTACCAAGAAAGCATGACGTTGGGTGTTTTGACCGATTACGGTAAGGCCGATACGGTCAAGTGCCAGCGCGGTACGCCGCCAGTTGCGGTCGTAATCGCCACGCAACACAACGCTGTTGCCTTCCAATTTGGCCAAATCGCTACCGCTACGGGCGGCAACGCTTTTACCCAAGGCGTTTTCGGCTTGTTTGGCATCTACGCCCAAATATTGCATGAAGCGTGCCAAGAAAGCGGCTTCCAGATTGGGGTCGTTCGGGCGCGGTTGCCATAGAGTGGTATCTTTGTTTTTATCGCCGTACACTTCTTTCATGCCTTTATGAGCGAAGAATACGTCGGTTGTGCCGCTTCTGCTTTGTTCGATGCGGATGATGAATTTATCGCGCTCGCTGGTAGAGTAAACACCGCCGAGACCGACTTTTTCAAACAGGCGGCGCAAGCTGTCTTGAGGAATTTTGGCACGGTTTTCCGCCCATTCGGTTTCCATCTGGCCGATGGCGGGTTCTTCGGATTTGATATCAAAGCCGTTCTCTTGCCAGAATACTTTCAAAAGCGGCCAGATTTCGGCAGGCTCTTTTCCTTCGACCACCAGCCAACGTTGGCTGCCGTCGCGTTCCAAGCGTACACCTTTCACGCTTTTCAATACGGCTTGATTGGCAAGCTGCTGCACCGTTCTGTTGCGGTTCAGATCGCTGGCGCGTACGGCACCACCGCCTGCGGGAATCTGATAACGGTTGCCTTGATCGGGGTTTGTCAGATCAGGCGGTACTTCAAGGTTGACTACTTTACGGTTTTGGGTTTGGTAGTCCAACCGGGGTTGTTCTTTGTTGCCGGAGCAAGCGGCAAGGCCGATCAGGGTAACGGCTAATACTACCGGTTTCATACGGTTCATATAGTGATTCCTGTGGTTAAATCAGTTTGGCATTTTTCAATGCATTGCGTACTTTGGCTTGGCCGTCTGAAGAAAGTTCAATAATCGGCAGCCTTGCGTGGGCATTACATTTGCCTAATTCGGAAGCGGCCCATTTGGGTGCGGCAGGGCTGGGCTCGCAGAACATAACGTCGTAAATGGGCACGAGCCGCTTGTTGAGGTCCCGTGCGGCCTCGATATCGCCAGCCAATGATGCATGGCACATGTCGGCGAATTCTTTGGGTGCAACGTTGGCTGCTACGCTGATCACGCCGTGGCCGCCGCAAAGCATGAAAGGCATGGAAGTGGGGTCATCACCGGAATAAACGGCAAAGCCTTCGGGAGCTTGGTTGATGAGCGCAATTTCGCGGGCAATGTCGCCGCTGGCTTCTTTAACACCAACGATGTTGGGAATTTCCGCCAGACGCAAAATGGTTTCATTGCTCATGTTGACTACGGTGCGGCCGGGTACGTTGTAGAGAATCATGGGAATATTCGCGGCTTCGGCAATGGCTTTGAAGTGTCGGTAAATACCTTCTTGGGAGGGCTTGTTGTAGTAGGGAACGACAGACAAAGTGTAGTCCGCACCCAAACGTTCGGCAGCTTTGGAAAGCTCGATGGCTTCTATGGTGTTGTTGGCACCTGTGCCGGCGATTACGGGAATGCGTTTGTTGGCATGTTTGACTATGGCTTCGATAACGGCCAGATGTTCTTGTACGAGAAGAGTAGCGCTTTCGCCTGTGGTGCCGACTGCGACGATTGCATCGGTACCACTGTCGATATGCCAGTCGATAAGGGTTCTGAGGTGGTCAAAATTTACGCTGCCGTCTTGATTCATGGGTGTAATCAGAGCGACGATGCTGCCTTTTAACATGGTAAAACCTTTATTTCTCGAAGTATTGGAAAAATTGCTGTGATTTTAGCTTAATTTTGCGGATTGTGTGCGATATTGCCGCCGGACGGCCTGCAAAGGTTTGCAAAGGTAAAAGGCCGTCTGAAAACCCTTTTAAACTCTTCCGGCAAATGCCGTATTTTTATCTGTTATATTATAAAGACATAAATTTAAAGGGGCTTTGGCTTGATCAGGCCGTCTGAAAATTGAAGCATCGGAGTAAATTGTTTACAATTCCGCTCTTACATTTTTTAGCTTTTTGTTACATCTGTAAGGAAGGATTTAATCGTTATGGCTGCTCCGATTCATAAAACGGCAGATAAACCCGATTTGGTTTACCGTTTGGAAGACAAACCGCCGTTTGCCAATGCGCTGCTGAGTGCCGTTACCCACCTGCTGGCGATTTTCGTGCCGATGATTACGCCGGCGCTGATTGTGGGCGGTGCGCTCAAATTGCCGTCTGAAATGACGGCTTATTTGGTGTCGATGGCGATGGTGGCTTCGGGCATCGGTACCTATTTGCAGGTCAACCGTTTCGGGCCGGTAGGTTCCGGACTGTTGTCGATTCAGTCGGTTAACTTTTCGTTTGTCGGCGTGATGATTTCGCTTGGTTTGGGCATGCAAGAGCAAGGGTTGGACGAGCACGCGATGGTTTCGGCGTTATTGGGCGTGGCATTTGTCGGCGCGTTTTTGGTGGCCGGTTCCGCTTGGCTGCTGCCTTATCTGAAAAAAGTGATTACGCCTACCGTGAGCGGCGTGGTGGTGATGATGATCGGCTTGAGCTTGATCAGTGTGGCGATTACCGAATTCGGCGGCGGTTTTGCAGCTTTGGGTAACGGTACGTTCGGTTCGTGGCAAAACATTGTTTTGGCAGCGTTTGTGTTGGCAGTGGTGTTGTTTTTCAATGCCTTGAAAAATCCGCTGCTGCGTATGAGCGGTATCGCGGTGGGCATGATTGCGGGCTATATCGTGGCTTTGTTTTTGGGCATGGTGGATTTTTCGGTGCTGGAAGATTTGCCGGTAATCACCGTGCCGGTGCCGTTCAAATACGGTTTTGATTTCCAGTGGGTGTCGTTTCTGGTGGCCGGCTTGGTGTATTTGCTGAGTATTTTTGAAGCGGTGGGCGATTTGACCGCTACGGCGATGGTGTCCGGCGAGCCTTATGAAGGCGACGAATTCCAACAGCGTTTGCGCGGCGGGGTGTTGGCCGATGGTTTGGTGTCGGTGATTGCCACTGCGCTCGGTTCGCTGCCGTTGACGACGTTTGCGCAAAACAACGGTGTGATTCAAATGACCGGCGTGGCTTCGCGCCATGTGGGTAAATATATCGCCGCGATTTTGGTGCTGCTCGGTTTGTTCCCGATTGTCGGACGTGCCTTTACCACCATTCCCAGCCCGGTAATCGGCGGCGCGATGGTATTGATGTTCGGCCTGATTGCGATTGCGGGCGTGCGCATCATTATGACTAACGGTATCAACCGACGCGAAGCCGTGATTGCGGCCACTTCTATCGGCTTGGGTTTGGGAGTGAGTTTCAAGCCGGAAGTGTTTGCTTTGCTACCGGTTAAAGAGTTGTTTCAAAACCCGATCTGTATGGGTGGCGTGGCGGCGTTGGTGATGAATCTGGTAATGCCGCGCGATACCGGTGCGAAAGTGTATTTGAGCGACGAGTTGGAGAGCTAACCGTTCGTTGTTTGATTTGGAGTGTAAACAGGCCGTCTGAAACTTTCAGACGGCCTGTTGCGTATGGCGGCATTTGGGTTAATCATCGTGGTCGATGCGTTTGGAGTAAACTTTTCCGGTTCTTGCATCTACTTTCAATTCATATTTTCTGCCTTTGGATACGATGTCCACATCGTAATGCGGGCGGCGTGAGTCGAGCTCGGAATCAATGTCGACCACCCGACCTTTCACTTTAGTTTTGGCAGCGGCAACTGCTTGTTGGGACGATATATATTGGGCTGCAAAAACCGGTGCTGCGATTGCAAGCACTAGGGCGGCAGCAGGTATGGCCATCAATGGTTTTTTCATAGCGATTTCCTTTTGGTGGGAGCAAGGCCTGTTATTTTAATGATGGAAAATTAGTGCCGAATTAGGGGTGTTTTTAAAGTATTGCGTTGGAAATTTTGCAGTTATAGGGCTTGCAACAGATTATTCTGGTTCGTAATCCGGAATCACGGAAAGCACTCTGCCGTGCTGTGCGTCTACCAGCACTTCGTAGCTGCGTTTGTTACTGGCGATATTGATTTCATAGTAGCTGCGGCCGTATGAGCGGGTTAGGTTGATGTCGGTAATATGCCCTTTCACCACGTTTTTGGCGGCTGCCACCGCTTGTCGGGGCGTATTCGATTTGGCAGAAGGCGCGGCATCCGCCGTAACAAGCAGCGCGGCGGCAGTAAGGGTAACGGTGGAAAAAATCTTTTGCGGCAGATGCATACAGTCCTCGTTCATGGGGATATAGGCGGGGCATGTTTTGAAGCGGTATTTATCGATTTATAAATAAGGCACAATCAGGCCGTCTGAAAGCAGCACCGGAGAAGAAGCGTTTTCCTTTTGTTTATTATCGGTTTAGGGTTTAACTATACCAGTTATGCGGAGCCACTGCATTCGTCTTGAAGGGATTAATTTCAGACGGCCTCTTGAGGAATGCAGTAAAATACCCGCTTTGAAGTTTTCAGACGGCCTTATTGAGATATGAGTACCGATGCACCGCAATCTCCCCCGATAAACTACATCACCCCCGCAGGCTGGCAGGCTTTGAAAGACGAGCTGTACAGCCTTGTCAACAAAGAGCGCCCGGAAATCGTGCAGATTGTTAACTGGGCGGCAAGTAACGGCGACCGCAGCGAAAACGGCGACTATCTTTACGGTAAACGCCGTATGCGTGAAATTGACCGCCGCATCCGTTTTTTAACCAAGCGTTTGGAAGCCGCGCAAGTGGTTGACCCTGAGCAGCGCGAAGCAACCGATCAGGTTTTTTTCGGCGCGACGGTTGAGTTGTTACGCGGCGACGGTAGCGAGCAGACGGTTAGAATCGTGGGTGTCGACGAGATTGATACCGCCCGAAACAAAATTTCATGGATTTCACCGCTGGCCCGCTGCCTGATTAAAGCGCACGAGGGAGACGAAGTTGTGTTGCACGGGCCGGAAGGTAAAGAAGTGATTGAAATTTTGTCGGTGGAATATGTGAAGATCGACTAAGGATATGATGTTCCGAAGTTGTATCAGGCCGTCTGAAACCGACCGTAAAAAATAATGACAACAAATCGATATGAGTAATACCTTGATATGGCAGGATAAACTGCCGGAACACAATTTGCCGGCCGGTGCAGACGGCATTATGCAGGCGCAATCGCTTACCGTGGCTTTACGCAGTTTGGGGCATGCTTTCTCCGTGTGCTTGTTGCATTTGGGCAGCAGCGGTTTTGACGACTTGTTTTCAGACGGCCTCGATAAAAACGAAGCATCAGAATGGTTTGCCCGCGACGTATTGCTATGTTTGGACGATACGCCGGTGGTGTGGGCGCGCAGTTTGTGTGCGGCATCAGCTTCCGAATGGCGCAATCTGCTTGACTGTGGCACCCGCCCGCTGGGTGAGCGCTTGTTTGACGGTTCGCTGCCTTTAATCCGTTCACCGTTTGAATATGCCTTCTTAAAAGATGCCTGTGTTTTAAGCGGATTTGACGGCGAGGCGGTGCTGGCGCGCCGTTCTCTGTTTGATTGGCACGGTAAAAAACTGGGCTTGGCAGAGTGTTTTCTTCCCAACTTGAAAAATTTTGTTTAACGGTGTGATTGTTTTAATTGATTGGATTATAATTCGCACAGTTTTGAAGCCGTTTGGGAACAGACGGCTTTTTTGTTGCAATTAATCTAATAAATATAGTTAATATTACGCATGAATGTTAGACGTTTACTCTTGAAATTTTTGCCGCGTTACGTGGTAGGCAGGCTGGTGATTTACAGCAAGCTGATGCGCGTGGAAAAACCCATCGGCACGTTGCTGCTGCTGTGGCCTACGCTGTGGGCTTTATGGATTGCTTCGGAAGGCGTGCCTGATTTTGTGGTGCTGCTGGCTTTTGCCGTCGGTACGTTTTTGATGCGCAGTGCAGGCTGTGTGGTGAACGACTTTGCTGACCGCGGCTTCGACGGCGCAGTAGAACGCACCAAAGCCCGGCCCTTTGCTCGGGGTTTGGTTTCTCCTGAAGAAGCCATATTGCTGGCCTTGATTCTCTGCTTGTTGGCGGCATTGTGTCTGCTGCCGCTCAACCGCCTTACTTGGCTGATGAGTTTGCCGGCGTTGTTTTTGGCGGTAACTTATCCGTTTACCAAGCGTTTTTTCCCGTTGCCGCAGTTTTATCTGGGGTTGGCTTTCTCGTTCGGCATTCCGATGGCGTTTGCCGCCGTTACCGAAACCGTGCCGCCGCTGGCATGGCTGCTGTTTACTGCCAATGTGCTGTGGACGCTGGCCTATGACACCATTTATGCGATGGCCGATAAGGAAGACGATTTAAAAATCGGTATCCGCACCTCAGCCATTACTTTCGGCGACAATGATATTTCCGCCGTGATGCTGTGCCATTTCTGGTTCACCATGCTGATGGTGATACTGGGTTTCCAAATCGGCGCAACATGGCCTTATTGGATGGCGTTGCCGCTGACGGTTTATTGGCAGTATGAGCAATATAAGGAAATCCAAAGCCGCGACCGTTGGGCATGCTTCCGCACTTTTCTTGAAAACAACCGCATCGGCATGGCGTGGTTTTTAGGTATTACCTGGCATTATATATGGGTGGCAATACAGGCCGTCTGAAAACAAACGGCATAAAATAGATAGGCTGTCCGAAATGTATTTTTCAGACGGCCTTTATGTTTTCTTTGACATAAATTATTGAAGTTAAAGGGGATAAATAAAAAATTGCCAGAAATGCCAAGTGTAAAGCAACCCTGAAAAATTTGAGCTTTGATAGAACAGTAGGTACAATCACAGCCTGTTTTGCCTAGTGTGAAGAGAATTATATGAGCCTGATCAGCGAAATCTTGCCTTTATCCCATATTGTGCTGGATTTGGAAGTCAGCAGTAAAAAACGGGTTTTCGAGCAGGCAGGCCTGCTGCTGGAAAACGAAGCGGAACTGGCACGCGCCGATGTTTTTGATTGTCTGTTTGCCCGTGAAAAGCTCGGTACCACCGGTTTGGGGCAAGGGGTGGCGATTCCGCACGGCCGCCATGCTTCAGTGAAAAAAGCGGTGGGAGCATTTATCCGCACTAAAGAACCGGTAGCTTTTGATGCGCCCGACGGTAAACCCGTTTCCTTGATTTTTGTGCTGCTTGTGCCTGAAAATGCCACCGGAGAGCATTTGGAAGTGTTGTCGAAATTGGCCGGCAGATTCTCCCAAAAATCAGTACGTGAAGCTTTAATGGCTGCTGCTACGCCCGAAGAAGTGCAGAGTTTGTTAAACGCAGAGTAATCGACTATGCCGAGCATTTCCGTTCGCCGTCTGTACCAAGACAACCAACATAAGCTGCAGCTGGCGTGGGCGGCAGGTACGGCAGGAGCCGATAACCGTATCGGGGTTGAGGCCGACAAGCCCGTTTTGGCGCTGGTCGGCCATTTGAATTTTATCCACCCCAATCAGGTGCAGGTATTGGGTGTGGCGGAAGTCGAATATCTGACCCGCTTGGAAGCAGAAGAAACGGCTGTCAGTTTCAGCCAGCTTTTCGATTTTTCAATGGCATTGGTTATTGTTGCCAATAGCTTGTCTGTGCCGCCTATATTGCGAGACTACTGTCATACCAATAATGTGCCGCTGTTGACATCGAAGCTGGAAAGCCCGTATTTGATGGACGTTTTGCGGATTTATCTGCAACGTACATTGGCTGTTTCCACTGTTAAGTATGGCGTATTTCTGGATGTGTTTGAAATCGGCGTATTGATTACCGGCCAGTCGGGTTTGGGTAAAAGCGAGTTGGCTTTAGAGCTGATTTCGCGCGGCCACAGCTTAATTGCCGACGATGCGGTTGAATTGTACCGTACCGGTCCGGAAACCTTGGATGGTCGTTGTCCGCCCATGCTGAAAGATTTTCTCGAGGTTCGTGGTTTGGGTGTGCTCAATATCCGCCATATTTTCGGTGAAACCTCTATCCGTCCTAAAAAAATTCTCCAGCTTATTATCAATTTGGTTGCTGCTGACGATGATTATATGAAGCAGCTCGACCGTTTGAGTATACGCACTGAAACCGAATCCATTTTAAATGTAAACATCCGTTCCGTTACCTTACCGGTGGCAGTAGGGCGGAACTTAGCCGTATTGGTGGAGGCGGCGGTGCGTAATTATATTTTGCAGTTGAGAGGTAAAGACAGTACGAGGGAATTTCTCGAACGCCACCAAAACATTTTGAAAGAAAACGAATCCGATCATGAAAATAGTGCTGATTAGCGGTCTTTCCGGTTCGGGAAAATCGGTTGCTCTCAAATTATTGGAAGATTTAGGCTATTACTGTGTCGACAACTTGCCGATGAAATTATTGCCCGGCCTGATCCAGTATCATCTCGATAATAGTGAAGTAACCCAACTTGGCATCAGCGTCGATATCCGTTCGCGTATCGATATCAATGAGGCGGGTGAGCAAATACAATATCTGCGTGAACAAGGTTATGATATAGAAGTGTTGTTTTTAGAAGCGGATGAAGCTGTGCTGATACGCCGCTTTTCCGAAACGCGCCGCAGCCACCCGTTGTCCGGTCAAACCATGACATTGCTTGAGAGTTTGCAAAAAGAGCGGGCATGGCTTTCGCCGCTACGTGAGTTGGCTTATTGTATCGACACTTCTAAAATGAATGCCCAGCAGCTTCGTTATACCGTGCAGCAATGGCTGAAGCATGAGCGCAAAGGCCTATTGGTAATTTTAGAATCGTTTGGCTTTAAATACGGCGTGCCGACCAATGTTGATTTTCTGTTTGACATGAGGAGCCTGCCTAACCCTTACTACGATACCGAGCTACGTCCGTTTAACGGAATGGATAAGCCGATTCAGGACTATTTGGCCGACCAACCCGCTGTGCAGGAAATGATTAACGACATCAGTAGTTTTATGAACCGCTGGCTGCCGCAGATGCAGGTAGAAAGCCGCAGCTACGTTACCATCGGCATCGGCTGTACGGGAGGGCAGCACCGCTCCGTATATGTTGTGGAGCAGTTGGCCGAGCGGTTGAAAGGCCATTACGAATTACTGGTTCGCCACCGTCAGCTATCCGTATTGGCAGAGCGTTAAATATCTTTTCAGACGGCCTCTTGCTATCAGAGGCCGTCTGAAAAGCCTAAAACAAAACAATATGCTATAATTGCCGCATCAAATTCAGGCAGCCTGTTGTCGGGCTGCCTGATTACGTTATTCCGGCGCAGGAAACCTTTTGTCTCAACACACTCTCGCAAAAGCCGTGTGAACAGCAGTTTCACTGCTTAACACTTTATCGAAGTTTCCGCTCCCCTTACCCATCAAGAGAACAGACACATGGCAATCCAATGGTTTCCCGGCCACATGAACAAGGCGAAAAAAGCCATCGCCGAGCGCATCAAAAGCATTGATATGGTGATCGAAATGCTCGATGCCCGCCTGCCTGCCTCCAGCGAAAACCCCCTGCTGGCACAGCTTTCCGAAGGCAAGCCCAAGCTCAAAATCCTCAATAAACAAGACCTTGCCGACCCCGAACGAACCGCCGTTTGGCTCAATTACTACAACAGCCGGCCAGACACCCAAGCCATCGCCCTCGACTCTTCCGAGCAAGGCGCAACCGCCAAAATCACCCGCGCCTGCCGCAACATGATGCCTAACCGTGGCGGCATCGACAAACCCCTGCGCGTACTCATCTGCGGCATCCCTAACGTCGGCAAATCCACCCTGATAAACGGCATGATCGGCAAAAAATCCGCCAAAACCGGCAACGAACCCGGCATCACCAAAGCCGAACAACGCCTGTTTCTCGCCGACGACTTCTGGCTCTACGACACCCCCGGCATGCTGTGGCCGAAAATCATCGTAGAAGAAAGCGGCTACAACCTCGCCGCCAGCGGAGCCGTAGGCCGCAACGCACTCGACGAAGAAGAAGTCGCCCTCGAACTGCTCGACTACCTGCGCCGCCACTACCTGCCCCTGTTGCAGGCACGTTACCAAGCCGACAAAGACCCCAGCAGCCACTGGAACGACACCGACTGGCTCGAATGGATCGCCAAAAAACGCGGAGCCGTATTAAGCGGCGGACGCATTAACTACCAAAAAGCCGCCGAAAACATCCTTACCGATTTCCGCGACGGCCACATCGGCAGAATCACACTCGAAACGCCGAACCAATGGGAAAGCTGGCTGAAAACTGCCCGTCAGAAAGAAGCCGAGCTTAAAGCCGCAAGGGAAGCCAGAAAGGCAGAGAGAAAAGGGCAGCACCCGAAAAGCGGAGAAAATGGCTGAATACCTTTCAGGCGGCCTGTTGCCAAAGGCCGTCTGAAAACCCAAGTTGCAATATCTAAAATTTTTAACCGGAAAGGTTTTTGATGATGGAACAAATAAGAAATAATCCGGCACCCCAAAAAATCATGGATAACCGTGTAACCCACTACAACGGTATCAGTTATTACTATAACGAATTGGGCAATATCGTATGTCGTGAAGCCCAAGGTATTATACAAAATCTGTATTATGATTTATTCGACCAGCTTATCAGAATAGAAACCTTTACCAAGTTTGAAAATAACACATGGGAAAAAGACGTATGGGCATATGAATATGATGCCCTGCGCCGCCGCACAAAAAAAGCCAAAATTCTTGACGACGGTACACAAACCAACATTACCGAATTTCTTTGGGACGGCTCGCGCCTGTTTCAAGAGATTTACGCCAACGGGCGTTACACCTATACCTATGCCGACCAAAACAGCTACGAACCTTTAGCCCAAGTTCACAATTGGACAAATGCAGAAGGCGAAACCAATGAAACCATCTTCTATTTTCATTGTGATCAAGCAAGCTCTCCTCGCGAGATGACGGATAAAGATGGTAATTTAGTGTGGTATGGTAAATACCGCGCATGGGGGCAGTTAACTTTTGCAGAATCCCTTGTTCCAAATGTTCATCAGCCTTTCAGACTGCAAGGGCAATATTACGACCCCGAATCAGGCCTGCATTACAATTTTCATCGTTATTACGATCCTAATTTCGGCAGGTTTATGACCCAAGACCCGATAGGCTTGGCAGGCGGAAGCAATGCTTATTTTGCTTTTCCGAATGCGCAAACTTGGGCTGATCCATTAGGATTAATTAGAATTTTACCAGGTAAAAAAGGAACTTCCGTTCATGCAAATCCTGGGCCAAATGCTACTCCTCCGGGTTCTAGGGCTGAGCATGATCCTCCTCATGTACATCTTGGAAGCAATGATGGGCCTCGTATGAGTACAGAAACTTTTGAACCATTTACTGATGCAGATAATAGAAAAATGTCAAAAGAGCAAAAAGATTTTTGTAAAGGATTAAGAAAAGAAAAAGATTCTCAAAGAAGAGAGACTATTCAAAAGCGTCAGCAACAAGTATTTGATACAGGTACATTTGATGAATAGTTTTGGAGCAAGAAAATGAATAAAAAAATGATTATGAGTAAATTTAAAAGAAAAGAAAATCTTATTAAATACAAAAGATTATTTCTAAGTCGCATTAGGGCCAATGTCAGTTGGATAAGCTTGGGTATGTATCCTGATGAATTATTTGTTATGCAAGTTATAAGTCATAAAAGGAAGCATGAGGAAAGCCCTGAGCATAATAGAAACGGTATGTTTCATTGGTGGCTTGGTAAAAAAAACATGAATAAAAAGGAAATGGAAAATTTAAAACAACTTGCACTCGTTGACGAGGATATTTTTTTAAAAAATGAAATATTAAAGAAGATTCAAGAGTATAAATCCTAAAAATGTTACTTAGTATTATTTATTCTGTGCTTTTCCCATGACCGAAAAACTCCCCCCCGATGCGCTGATTGAAGCCGCGCTTTTAACCCAAACCGAGCCTTTAAGCGAAAAAACCATGCGCGAGTTGTGCGTGCCGCCGCTGTCGCCCGACAAGCTGATCGATGTGCTGGCAAACTTGAAAACCCGCTGGCAAAACCGCGCTTTGCAGTTGGTGCATACGCATGAAGGCTGGCGTTTTCAGATTGCCCAAGCCGCATTCGAGCGGTTGGGCAGTTTGCAGGAACAGCGCGCGCCGCGCTATTCGCGTGCGGTGATGGAAACGCTGGCGATTATCGCCTACCAGCAGCCGGTTACGCGCGGCGACATCGAAGGCATACGCGGCGTGGCGGTGTCGCAAAACGTGATGCAGACGCTGCAAGACCGTGGCTGGATTGAGATTATCGGCCACCGCGATTCCATCGGCCGCCCCGCTTTATGGGCGACGACCAATGTGTTTTTAAGCGATTTGCAGTTGGAAAGTTTGGAAGAACTGCCGCCGCTTACCGAATTGGGCGAGCTGGTATTGCCCGACTTGATTGAACCCGCCGAAAGCGGCGACGAAGAAGAAACAGAAGCCGGGCAAACCGAGCCGCTTTCCGAACCGCCCGTACTGAATTAGCAGCTAGGTCGGATACTTGTATCCGACTTACGGTTAAATTAATTTCAGACGGCCTTACTTGAAAAAAACGATATGCCCGTCATACTCGGGCTTGACCCGAGTATCCCGCATCTCCGTAAGCAGTAGGTCGGATTCTCGAATCCGACAAAATCGCGGGCATTCCATTGTGTGTCGGATACAAGTATCCGACCTACGGTTGAATTAATTTCAGGCGGCCCCGACCCTACAAAAGGCCGTCTGAAAACCCATCTTATTTATTTTTTTAACAACCCATCCTGCCGCACAAGCCGCAGAAGAACCGTTTTCCTTTCAGGAAAATGCGTTAGGAGCTTTTAGTGAACACCAAAAAAATCTCAAGCAAACGTGAATTGCGCGACGGCGCACCGGCCAAGAAAAAGGCTGCCCGCAAAAACACAGGCAAGTTTTCAGACGGCCTTAAGAATAAAACAGGCGTAAAAGAAGCCGCAGGCAAACCCGCCGCGCCGAAAACGCAGGCTTCCCGCGCCAAAAAGCTGGTGGTGCGCAATCCCAATCAAAAAATCATGGAACGCGCCCGCGATTTGAAAGAAAAACGGGTCGACTTAGACAGCTTCGAGCCGGTGCGCCTGCAAAAAGCCCTTGCCGCGTCGGGCGTGGGTTCGCGCCGTGAAATGGAAGACTGGATTACGCAGGGCTTGGTTACTGTTAACGGCAAAACCGCCCGGCTTGGCGACAAAGTATCGCCCGACGACCAAGTTACCGTGAAAGGCAACGTAATCAAGCTCAAATGGCCCGACCGCCTGCCGCGCATCATCCTCTATTACAAGCAAGAAGGCGAAATCGTATCGCGCGACGACCCGCAAGGCCGCGTGAGCATTTTCGACCGCCTGCCGCAAGCCGCCAGCAGCCGTTGGGTGGCCATCGGCCGTTTGGACATTAACACCAGCGGCCTGTTGATCCTTACCACATCGGGCGAACTGGTCAACCGCTTCGCCCACCCCAGCTTTGAAGTCGAGCGCGAATACGCCGTGCGCGTGTTGGGCGGTCTGGACACTGAACAGATGAAAACGCTTACCGAAGAAGGCGTGATGCTGGAAGACGGTTTGGCCAAAGTGGAACGCATTTACGAGCAAGGCGGCGAAGGGGCAAACAAGTGGTATAACGTGATCATTAAAGAAGGCCGTAACCGTGAAGTGCGCCGCATTTTCGAGCATTTCGGCTTAACCGTGAGCCGTCTCGTGCGCGTAGGATTCGGCCCCATCGGCTTGCCCAACCGCTTGAAACGCGGCCAGTTTTACGAACTGAATCCGGCCGAAGTGGCGGGCGTGATGAAATGGGCCGACATGCCCCTGCCCGGCTCCCGCCGCAGATAAGAATATTGATAATAAGGAGGCCGTCTGAAAATTTTTCAGACGGCCTTCTTATTATCGGATTGGAATATTAACCGATTTTACGCTGCTCCATTGTATAGCCGTGAAGCAGATAATCGATGGTTTCACGAACACTTTTGATTGCATCTCCAAAGGGGAGAGGGTCTTTCCCACGGAAAAACAACCCCTTGTCTACTTCGCCACGCCATGCTGCCGCCAATTGTATATCGATACAGAACTGGCCGACTTTTTCTAAGCCGTCGCGTAAACCGCATACGGAAAGGCAGTTGATACCTTGTGTGCAACGTCGGGGATCTGCTTTGGCATTGCTTTGCAACTTCGCTTCGCGTTTAATGTAATTATCCAGAAATTTGGTACGGATACCACGGGCAGGTAAACCGGCAACCGACATGAATTCAACCACTTGTTCGGTAGGAGCTCTCGCCAGCGTTTTCTTAAAATTCAGGTGGGCATCACCTTCTTGGGTAACTGCAAAAGCTGTACCGATTTGTACGGCAGATGCCCCCCATTCTTTGAGGGCAGTAGTGATTTTTTCAAAATTAGCCATACCGCCAGCTAAAATTAAAGGGATTTTTTCGCTTTCCAGGCCGAGTTTTTTAAACACTTCAAACGTTTCCTCGATGACCCGCTTAAATTCGAATTTTGCATCGTTTACACCGTCTACCGTTGCTGCACCTAAATGTCCGGCGGCATGGGCGGGATGTTCTACAACGATGGCATCGGGCAATATGCCTTTTTTCATCCAGCGTTTCAGCACGATATTGATGCCGCGTGATTCGGAAAGAATCGGCAGCAGGGCAACGTCTTTATGATAGCCTTCGGTCATTTCCGGCAAATCAAGCGGCAGGCCGGCACCCATTACGATAGCGTCCGCACCCGATTCGCAGGCTTGGCGTACCAAGGCTTGGTGGTCTTTAACCGCTTTCATCACGTTAACGGCAATCATGCCCTTGCCTTGTGTGGAGGCTTTTGCTTTCTGAATTTCCCGATCAAGTGCGATGTGGTTGAGCTTGCAGTATTTTTCTTCGGTAGGGTTGATTTTCGACTCGGCGAGCAAGTCTTCATGCAGGTGGCGCAAATCTACGCTGGCAATTGTACCGACACCATTTTCACGAGCCACTGCGCTGGATAATTTGGATGCGGATACGCCTACGCCCATGCCGCCTTGCACAATCGGAATAAGTGATTTGCCACGGATAATCAAAGAGTCGAAATCGTGTTGCATGTATATGCTTCCTTTATAGAGTGGGCAGATTTCTCGAAATGGGGTAGGGGGGGAATTTTGTAGTGGATGGATAGTGTTTCCGCTTCGGAAGACAGAACCGCATTTCGTGAAACAGTTGATGTATTTTGTTGATGTGGGTTTTAAGGCTTAGGCATTATACTCTAGCATCTGCCAAAATTAGAGTAAAACTATAGTTTTTTTATTTCAGATGGTTGTAAAATTAAGTTATTGTCGATTAACTATTTGTTAGAAAAATATTTTTTAGATTTAAGCGAGTGAAAAAGGCCGTCTGAAAATGTTGTTCAGACAGCCTTTCGTGTGTAGATAAAAATTTAAGAACGGCGTTGCAGCATCCACGATTCGATTTGACGGGCATCATTCACACGGCTGAGGGAAGAGGGGGCATTCAGCAGCACAATGGTAATCGGTTGGTTTTGCACATTGGCTTTTACAACCATAGAACGGCCGGCTTCACGAATATAGCCTGTTTTTTGCAGTTCGATATTCCAGTTGCCTTCACGAACGAGGGCATTGGAATTTTTATAGCTCTGGCGGCGGCCGTTGTTGGTATAAACCGAGCCGTAGTTGGAAGTGCTGTTACGGCGGATAACGGCATATTTGCTGGCGGCTTGAACCATTTTGCTCAGGTCGTTGGCGGTAGATACGTTACGGAAATCCAAGCCGGTGGGTTCGTAGAAACGGGTGCTGGACATGCCGAGGCTTTGAGCCTTACGGTTCATAGCACTTACGAAAGCGGATATACCGCCGGGGTAGCTGCGTCCGAGCGCGTGGGTTGCACGGTTTTCACTACTCATCAGGCTCAAATGCAGCAGTTCGCCGCGGGTTAAAGTAGTACCGATGCTCAAGCGGCTGCCGGTACCTTTCAGACGGTCGATTTCATCCGGCGTGATGGTGATGGCTTCATTCATGTTTTGATTGGCATCCAGCACTACCATCGCAGTCATCAGCTTGGAAATGGAGGCAATCGGCATTACGCGGTTGGGGTTTTTCTGATAAAGCACTTCGCCGGTTTTATCATTAATAATCAATGCAGATTGGGAAGACAGCAGCGGGCCGGCAACAGCAGCCTGAGCTTCAATCTGTTCTTCGATATTCATTGCAGCAAATGCACCCAAGGGATCGCTTTGGGTGGAGAAGTTTTGCTCTAAGAATTGGCCTAAAATGTCTAAGTCATCGGCGGCTGCGGGAAGAGTAAAAGCAGCCATGCTGATGCTCAAGCAAATAGCGGCTGCTTTTTTGGTTATGCGGATAATCGGCATATTCATATTCCATTATTTTTCAAGATTAATATGCGGTAACTTTATGTATTATTGATTGAATTTGATCGGCTTGTAAAGCGAGGGCAGCAAATTTTTCACTTTTTACCGTCATATTTTACGTAAACGGTACACTTCCCGGATAAAAGGCCGTCTGAAAAACTGTAATTTGCATTATTTGTTGCCAATGTCGTTTGATAAACGGGCGGATACTTATTATACTTATTTGTTCAATATTTATTAAACGGGCAATGCCCGACGGCAATTTAATTTTAAAAGATACGGAATATGTCTGACGAAAAACGTTCCTGCTCGTTTTGCGGTAAGCCCGAGCATGAAGTAAAAAACTTGATTGAAGGCGAACATGCCTTTATCTGCAACGAATGTGTGGAAACCTGCGGCATTATGCTGCAAACCCAGGACGATCACACGGAAGCTTATGAAACCAATATGCAGGGTGTTCAGGACAAACTACCTACGCCTGCCGAGATTGTTGCCAATCTGAACGACCATGTTATCGGTCAGGAGCAGGCGAAGAAAGCTCTTGCGGTAGCGGTGTATAACCATTACAAGCGTTTGCGCCATCCGAAAAGCAGTGGCAACGTGGAATTGTCTAAAAGCAATATTCTGTTGATAGGGCCTACCGGTTCGGGTAAAACGCTGCTGGCGCAATCGTTGGCGCGTAAGTTGGATGTTCCTTTTGTAATGGCCGATGCTACTACGCTGACCGAAGCCGGTTATGTGGGTGAAGATGTCGAGCAAATTATTACCAAATTGTTGGGCAAATGCGATTTCGATGTGGAAAAAGCCCAGCGCGGCATTGTTTATATTGACGAAATCGACAAGATTTCCCGCAAGAGCGACAATCCTTCGATTACCCGTGATGTTTCCGGCGAAGGGGTACAGCAGGCTTTATTGAAGTTGATTGAGGGTACTGTGGCTTCCGTGCCTCCGCAAGGCGGGCGCAAGCATCCGAATCAGGAATTTATCAATGTCGACACTACCAATATTCTGTTTATTTGCGGTGGTGCGTTTGCCGGTTTGGAAAAAGTGATCCGTCAGCGTACGGAAAAAGGCGGCATCGGTTTCGGCGCGGTTGTGAGCAGTAAAGACGAGAATGCTGATATTACTACTTTATTTGAAACCGTCGAGCCGGAAGATTTGATTAAATTCGGTTTGATTCCCGAGCTAATCGGCCGCCTGCCGGTGATTGCTACTTTGGCGGAATTGGACGAAGACGCATTGATTAATATTTTGACCGAGCCGAAAAACGCGTTGGTTAAACAATATCAAGCTTTGTTCGGCATGGAAAATATTGAATTGGAAGTGTTGCCCTCGGCTTTACACAGTATTGCAAAACAGGCGATGGAGCGCAAAACAGGTGCGCGCGGTCTGCGTTCGATTGTAGAGCGTTGCCTGCTGGAAACCATGTATATGCTGCCTGATTTGAAAGGCGTGAAAAAAGTTGTGATTAATGAAAACGTGATTGAAAAAGGAGAGCAGCCGAAGTTGCTGTTGGCCGATGGCAGCGAATACAAGTTGGGTTGCGAAGATAAAATGAAAAGCCGTAAACCGGCTGCGTAATATCGTTTGATTGTTCAATAGGCAAAAAGGCCGTCTGAAACAGTGTTTTCAGACGGCCTTTTTTGTATCGGATTCTGTTTTACAGATTTTTGCCGCGGTAGCGTCCGGCCATGGCTTTGTAGACCATGTTTTCGTATTTTAAAGTTTCGTAGCGTGCGTTCAGCAGTGTTTGGGCGGAGGCATATTCAGTGTTGAGCGCATCCAGCCAGTCTTTCAGTTCGTTTTTGCCGTGTTGGTAGCGCACTTGGTAGTAGCGGCTGTTTTTTTGATCGAGTGCATATTTTTTGCGGGCATTGGCTAAAGTGGCTTCCGCATGGCTGAATTTTTGGTAGTTGCCGTGCACTTCGTTTAAAGCGGCGGTCAGCGTTTGTTCAAAATTCAGGCGGGCGTTTTCAAAATTTGCTTCGGCGGTTTTATCTTCCCATTTCAAAGTCTTCCAGTTGAGGAAGGGCAGGTTGAGTTTGACCGAGCCGCCTAAGAACGGCACGTCGAATGCGGTGCGTGCCTTATCCGAAGAAGTGCTTAATGTCGCACCTACGGTAATGCTCGGATACCAACTGCGTTTTTGTGCGGTTACGTTTTTCAGCGACGATTGCAACCGGTATTCTGCAGCACGTAAATCGGGGCGGTTGGCAAGAGTGGAAATGGGAACGTTTAAATCCACGCCTTTGGCGCTGCTCAAGCGATAGCTTGCGGGAGAGGCTGCCATGGCTTCGGCGGGTTTCAGGTTCAGCAGGTTACGCAAGGTCTCTTGTGTTAATTCACGGCTGTTTTTCAGAGAAATCAGGCTGTTTTGTGCGGACAGCAATGACTGCTGCGCCTGACGCGGTTGGGCGGCATCGGCTTTGCCGTACCGGTATTTGGCCGAGGTGATACGGTTGATTTCTTGGTATTGCTTGATGGTTTTTTCGGTTAAGGCGATGGCTTCGTTCAGGTAGGCGATATTGAAGTAGGCATCGGCAACGTTGTTGGCCAATGTCAGACGGGTGGCGGCCAAGTCTTGTTGCGTAGCCTGATATTCCCATACTTGCGCGTCGGCTTGAGCATTGAGTTTTTGCCATAAGTCGATTTCATAGCTTAAACCGAGCTGGCTGCTGAATGAAGGAGTGCTGTTGCCGCCTTTGAGGTTTTTGCTGGCGGATGCGCCCAAAGAGCCGCTGAAAGAGGGAACCAATTCTGCGCCGAGAATGTTGGCTTGGTATAAGGCTTTGTTCATATTGACGGCGGCCTTTTTCAAGTCGATATTGCGGGTAAGGGCTTGTTCTATCAGGGCATTGAGCCGGGTGTCGTTATAGGTTTCCCACCAGCTAAGGGTAATGTCGTAACGTTGGGCGGCTTCTTCCGCGGAAATGATGTGGCCGGTGGCTTCGAGCGTCAGGTTTTTGTTCGGGGTGTGGTTGACGACGCAGCCGCTGATGATGAAGACGATGCTTAAGTTTAAGGCCGTCTGAAAAGGTTGGTGCAGTTTCATAAGGTTCTCCGCTGTCGTTAAACCGCTTTGAAACAACGGTTGTGCAGGTTTGTCCGGTTGCATGGATATGCTGTTTCAAATGGGTTTGACTGCATGGTTTTCAGACGGCCTCTTGATGGCGGAGGCCGTCTGAAAAATTTAATCATGTGCCAGTGCGTCAATCGGGTTGAGTTGGGATGCCCGTTTGGCCGGCATAAAGCCGAATATTACGCCGATGATCGAGGAACAGGATACGGCGGCCACAATCGACATGGGCGAGAATTTCATGGCGAAATCGGTAACGAAATGGTTGAACACCAAGCTGATGGCTACTGAAAACAATACGCCAGTCAAACCGCCGATCAAACAAATTAAGACGGCCTCGATAAGGAATTGCTGCAAAATGTTTGACTGCCGTGCGCCGATGGCCATACGTATACCGATTTCTTTGGTACGTTCGGTAACCGATACCAGCATGATGTTCATTACGCCGATGCCGCCGACAATAAGTGAAATCAGGGCGATGCTGGAAATCAGCAGCGTCATGGTGCCGGTGGCGCTTTCGATGGTTTGCTTGATGCTGTCGCTGTTTTGCATAAAAAAGTCTTCACTGCCGTGGCGTGAAATGAGCAGTTCGGTTAGACCTTTTTCTGCGGCTTGCGAGTTGACATCATCTTTAATTTTAACGGTGATGGCACTGATATAACGCTGGCCGGTAATTTGGTTGAGCACTGTGGTGTACGGTGCCCATAATTGCAGGCTGTCGGTGCTCCCGAACGGGCTGTCGTCTTCTTCGGTGATGCCGATGACGCGCAGCGGGCGTTTTTTGAACAAAATCACTTTGCCCAGCGGGTCGGTGCCGTCTGAAAACAGCTTGTTTTTGGTATTTTGGTCGATAACCACGACTTGGCTGCCGTGTTTCACATCATCTTCGCTCAAGAGCCGACCTTGTGCCAGTTTGATGCCGCGCACGTCAAAATACTGTTCGCCCACGCCGTAAAGCTGGGCGGTAGCATCAATATTACGGTAAGTCAGTATGCCGGCGGTGGCGGTAGTCGGCGTGGTACTGGCAACATAGCTTTGTTTGGAAATGGCATTCGCATCGGCGATTGTGAGTGTGCGGATGCGTGAAGCCTGACGGTCGCCGAAACCTTTGCCGGGCCTGATGCTGATGGTATTGGTGCCGATTGCGCTGATATCCTGCAAAATTTTTTCTTGCGAACCTTTACCTAAGGCAACCACCGACACCACGGAAGCAATGCCGATGATGATGCCGAGCATGGTAAGCAGCGAGCGCATTTTGTGTGTCAGAACCGCCTGCACCGACATACGGAAAGATTCTAAAAATTGGTCTTTGAAAAACAGCCACGAGGTGTTTTCTTCGATGCTTTTCACGCTGCTGGGAGGAATATCGGTGTTTTTGCTGGTGTCGGAGATAATGCGGCCGTCGCGGATTTCGATGATGCGGTTGGCTCTGGCCGCGATTTTCGGGTCGTGCGTAACCAGAATTACGGTATGACCTCGGGCGTGCAGATCGTGGATGATTTCCATTACGTTTTCGCCCGATTGGGTGTCCAATGCGCCGGTGGGTTCGTCGGCGAGGATAACTTCGCCGCCGTTCATCAAGGCACGGGCGATACTTACGCGTTGTTGCTGGCCGCCTGAAAGCTGGCTGGGTTTGTTGCTTTCTTTGCCTTCCAAGCCTAAATCATGCAGGATTTTTTCGGCGCGTTTGCTACGTTCCGCCTGCTCTATACCGGCATAAACGGAAGGTAGGGCCACATTGTCGCGAGCGGTTAAGGCATTGAGCAGATTGTATTTTTGAAAAATGAAACCGAACCGTTTGCGGCGTAGGGCGGCCAATTCGTCGGCGGACATCTGTGAAGTTTCGATACCGTCGACAGTATAAGAGCCGGAGCTGGCGGTATCCAAACAGCCCAAAATATTCATCAGGGTCGATTTGCCTGAACCGGATTGGCCGATGATGGCGACAAAATCGCCTTTTTCTATGTTCAGGTTGACGTCTTTCAAAACATGAACGCGGTTGTTGCCGCTGCCGAAACAACGGTTGATGTTTTTACACTCGATTAAGCTCATAATCCGCTCCGTTACCTCGGTCCCATTCTGCGGCGGGCGGTATCGATGTCATCAGCGGTTGATTCGGAAATAATGACTTTTTCTCCTTCTTTCACACCTTCCGTAATCTGAATATTAGTGCCGTCGCTTAATCCGGTTTTGACCGCACGTTCTTGTACTTGGTCTTTATCGCCTAAAATGCGTACGGTTTTTTTTCCGTCTTTGGTTTTTACCGCCAGATTGGGTACGCTCAACACTTTCTCGGCTTGATTGATCACAATGGTGTTTTCAGTAGTCATACCGATATGCAAAGCACCGTCTTCATTTGGTACTAAAGCGCGGGCGTAGTAGTAGATGGCGGTATCGGTGGTGTCGGTGCTGGTGGTGTAAGAGCCGTTAGACATGGCGGTAAGGCCGGGGTCGACCGTGTCGATAACCGCTTCACGGCTATTGTCGGGCATAGACAAAGTGGTAAATATTAGCTTTTGCCCGGCTTTCACTTTATTGGCATCTCCTTCGGCAATCTGCATTTTATTCAGCATTTTGCTCAGATCGGCCACTTGGACGATAGTAGGTGTCGTTTGGTTGGCGTTAACGGTTTGCCCTTCTTCTACAGGAATGGAAACAACCGTGCCATCTATCGGTGAAGAAATGTGTGTATAGCCTAAGTCAGCCTCGGCCGTATTGATGGCGATTTGAGTTTGCCTGATTAAGGATTTCAGTTCGGCAACCGATGCTTTGGCTGCAGCCAGTATGTCTTCCGCATCTTCAAATTCGGCTTTGGAAGTGGCATTTTCCGCCCATAATGCTTTCTCGCGCTTGTATTTTTTTTCTGCCGTGCGTTGTTTGATTTCAGCGGAATGCAATTGGGCTTTATAAGTGTCGAGCTTGGCTTTGTTGGTATTTAACGTATTCAGTTGGGTGGTAGAGTCGATTTCGGCGATCAAATCGCCTTTTTTAACTTGTTGCCCCAATTTGACATGCAGTTTCTTGATTTGCCCCGAAGCTTGCGAACCGACAGCCACCAGCTGTGCTGCCGATATTGTACCGGTTGCGCTTACCGTTTGCCGTATATCCATGCGGCTGGCAGGCTGGGTAAGATAATTGATTTTGTCGTCAGATTTGAAATACGACCATGCAGCAAAGACCAGTATTGCTGCTGCGGCCAACAGAATAAACCATTTAATTGTTTTTGCCATAATGTTTGAATATCTTTGATAGATTACCGGTTTTGTATGCCCGGAAACCAAAGTGGTTCTATGAAAATAAAAACAGCGGCAGTGTACTTCAATCCTGTTTGGCAGCCAAGTTGATTGCTATTTAGAAATGAAAAAACAACTCTTTGTTCTTTAATTGTTTTGTGGGATAATTTAAATGTAAGTAAAGATTGGCGTTTACTCAAAAATCCTGATTGCTGAAATTTTTTAATGGTAAGTGCTGAAGAACAATATCAAATACCGATAATTCCGCTCAGTATATTTACATGACCAAATATCGCTTTTATTCATAGAAATATTGCTGAGTATATTATACTGATTTGTACTTAAATACTTTTTCTTTAAGAAATTTTTAATAATCAGCTTTCACATAACGGCTTAACTTCCCTCACAACAGGATAATATGAAATTCCAACAAAAAGGCTTTACCTTAACCGAACTGATGATTATCGTTTTGATGATAGGTATTTTGGCAACCATCGCTTATCCGTCTTACGATACATATATCCGCCGCACCAGATTGGAGAGTGTACGTTCCGATTTGTTGGCGAATGCACAACTGCTCGAGCGTTATTATGTGCAAAACCACAAATTTCCGGGTAGTGCGGCAGAAGATCAAGTGGAGCGTGATAAAGTAGGGAGTGCATTAAAGCAGAATGCCTATTTTGACATCTCGTACCAACCGGCCGAAGACAGCAACAGCAATTTCAGCTTGGTTGCCCAGGCCAATCCAACCAGCAATAAGGGTGAAACGCGCGTTATGAAAATAGATGGTAACGGCATTGTTACCGTTTGTTCTTCTGCTGAAAATGAAGCGGATTGTTACATATATTAACGCAAAGCTTGATTAAATTCGGTCGTTTTCTTTACATAGGCTATAAATTTTTGCATACTGCCAGCATAATTTTTTATAAAATAATGACAGGGAAGACAGTATGCAAAATACACAGCAAGGCTTCACGCTCGGCCAATTACTCATCACCATGGCGATTGCCGCCATTTTGGCGGCAATCGCCATTCCGTCTTACCTGCATCATATTCAAAACGGCAATTTACAACGCGCCCACGCGGCTTTGTTGGAAAACGCTCATTTTATGGAACGTTTTTACCAACAAAATCGCACATTCAAACAAACCTCCACAACTTGGCCGGAGCTGCCGGTTTCCGAAACTAATGCGTTTTGTATCCGTGTTCAGGGAAAAGCACAAGGGGCGCATGATAATCAGTTTACTTTAAAAGCGGTTGCACTCGATAAGAATGATGAACCGCGTATCTTAAAAATAAATGAATCTTTGATAACAATGGTTTGCGAAGACAGCATCAGTTCCTGCAAAGATGGCGAAAATGTTTTTTCAGGAAACGATTCGACGGATAAATCGTGTTCCGTATTCAAATGACGCAGGTGGTAAGGTCTGGGATTGATGACAAGAGGCCGTCTGAAAACAGTTTTTCAGACGGCCTGAGCTTTACCTAAACAATCGAAAAACGTTTAGGCGTGGAAAACAGATTATTTCTGTTTCGGGCGGAATGCTTTGCACACGTTTTCATCGGTTTCGATAAACGTTCCGCCGATTAAATCGACGCAATACGGAATGGCGCTGAACAGGCCGTGTACCTTGACTTCGCCGTTTTCGCCGCGTACGCCGCCCAAAGTTTCGGCAATCGCTTTGGGGCGGCCGGGCAGGTTGATAATCAAACATTTGCCGCGAATGCCTGCCGTTTGGCGCGACAAAATCGCTGTCGGCACATAATAGAGGCTGATTTGGCGCATTTGTTCGCCGAAACCGGGCATTTCCTTATCGACAACCGCCAATGTTGCTTCGGGAGTAACGTCGCGCGGGGCAGGGCCGGTGCCGCCGGTGGTAAAGATGAGGTCGCAGCCGTCGGTATCGGTCATACGGCGTAAGGCGGCTTCGATGGCGGATTGTTCGTCGGGAACGAGTGCCTCGGTGAAATGAACGGGATTGTTTACGGCGGCCTGCAACCATTCTTTCAAGGCGGGAATGCCTTCGTCTCGATACACGCCGCTGCTGGCTCTATCGCTGGCGGAAAGCAGGCCGATGGTAACGGTAGCTAAGGTTTTGCTCATGCGGTTTCTTTCTTTGGTTTTCAGACGGCCTATAAATCCACCAGCAGGCGGCGGATTTTTTCGATGGCATTGCGTGCGTCTGCGCCGCAAGCGTCGGATCTGTCGGAGCCGTTTTTCATGCAGGCGATACCGGTTATACCGCACAAGTGTACATACGGCAGCTCCAATTCGCGTGCCAGTGCGGCTTCAGGCATGCCGGTCATGCCGATAATATCGACACCGTCATTTTGGTAGCGGCGCACCTCTGCCCGTGTAGGCAGGCGCGGGCCTTGGATGCAGCCGTACACGGCTTTGTCGTATACGGGAGTACCGTGCGAGGCGGCATGCTCCAGCAGGGCTTGGCGCAGCTTGGCATCGTAGGGTTCTGAAAAATCGATATGTACCACTTCCTGAGATTGGCCTTCGAAAAATGTGTTATGGCGGTGGTGGGTATAGTCGACCAAGTCATCCGGCACCACCAGCGAACCCGGCTCGTAGGCTTCGGTTAAGGTGGCCACCGACGCTACGGATACGATGCGCTCTGCACCGATGGAGTGTAAAGCCCAAATATTCGCACGATAGTCGATTTCGTGCGGGGCGAGCGAATGGTTGAGGCCGTGGCGGGCAAGAAAAACGATGTCGCGACTGCCGAGTTTGCCGAACAGCAACGGGCTGCTGGTCAAACCGTAGGGCGTGCGGACGATACGGCGGTCGGTAATGTTGAGTTCGGGCAGGCGGGTCAGGCCGCTGCCTCCGATAACGGCTATCATGGGCGGTTCTCGCATCAGTTCGGGAAAGGTATTGTAAAGGATTCGCCGACGGGTGTGTATCGGCGGCAGGGCGGTAAAACAAAATAGAGGCCGTCTGAAAACATCTTTCAGACGGCCTCTTGTCGATAAATGTCAGCTTGCTGCCTTACTTCACATGCGGCGCAATGATTTGCAGCATTTGGCCCAATACTTTCGGGTTGCCGGCCACGATGTCGCCGCTTTCCAGCCAGCTTTCGTTGCCTTGCATGTCGGTTACGATGCCGCCTGCTTCCTGTACCAACAACGCACCGGCGGCGATGTCCCACGGTTTGAGGTTGAATTCGAAAAAGCCGTCCAAACGCCCGCAGGCGACGGCACACAGGTCGAGCGCGGCGGCACCTTCGCGGCGGCCGCCGGCGGTTTTGGCCAAAAAGTCTTTCAGGATGGCGAGGTAGGTGTCCATCATGCTTTGGTCGACAACCGGAAAGCCGGTGCCGATTAAGCAGCGGTTGAGTTCGATGCGGGAAGAAACGCGGATGCGGCGGTCGTTCAGCAATGCGCCTTTGCCGCGCGAAGCCATGTATAAATCGTTGCGTTCGGGCGCGTACACCAATGCTTCCTGCAACACGCCTTTGTGCAGCAGCGCCATAGAGATGGCATATTGGGGATGGCCGTGCAGATAGTTGGTGGTGCCGTCGAGCGGGTCGATAATCCACTCGTATTCGGCGGTGGATTTGCCTTGCGAGCCGCCTTCTTCGGCGGTGATTTTGTGATGGGGATAGGCTTCTTTGAGCGCGTCGACCAAAATGGCTTCGGCGGTGCGGTCAACATCGGAAACAAAATCGTTAAACGCTTTGCTGTCGGTTTTAACGGCATCGAGATTGCGCGACGCGCGGATCATCATATCGCCTGCTTTGCGCGCGGCTTTGAGGGCGGTGTTTAAAATCGGGTTCATGGCATTCTTTCTAATCGGGTACAATAAGGCAAAACGTAAAACGCTGCGTTTACGCTGTTTCCAATGTTGTTAAAGAGCATTCAGACGGCCTTGAGGCCGTCTGAAAAATATTCAGGCGCACATTATACCCCTGTTCCGAAAATAAAACATGATGAATCCCAAGCCCGCCGTTCCCGCTTATCTCGACAATATCCATATCGTGCTCGCCCGCACCAGCCACCCCGCCAATATCGGTTCCGCCGCCCGTGCCATGAAAACCATGGGGCTGCACCGTTTGACTTTGGTTGCGCCGCAGCTGATTGCCACGCCGATGACCGAAAACCCGCCGCTGTTCGATGCCGCCAAGCCGCAGGATTTCAAACTGCCCGAAGAGAGCTTCGTGCTGGCATCCGGCGCGGCGGACGTGTTGGAAAACGCCCGTATCGTGGCTACGCTCGACGAAGCGTTGGCGCACACCACCCTGAGCTGCGCCTTAACCAGCCGCAAACGCGAGTTGACCGCGCCGCTGCAAACCCCGCGCCAACTCGTGCCCGAATTGCTGCAAGCCGCTTCAGACGGCCGACAGGTTGCGCTGGTGTTCGGCAACGAAACTTTCGGCTTGAGTATCGAAGAAGTGCAAAACTGCAACCGCCTGATGACCATCAACGGCAACCCCGACTATTTCTCGCTCAACCTCGCGCAAGCCGTGCAGGTGGTGTGTTACGAACTGTTCAGCCAAACCGACATGCCGATGAAGCATTTAGAGCAGGAAACCCGGCCGGCCACCCACGAACAGATTGCCGGTATGGTCGGCCATATGGAAAGCGTGATGAACGACATCGGCTTTTTCAACCGCCGCAACAGCGAACGCCTGATGCGCCGCATGCAGAATCTGTTTATGCGGGCGGATACGCAAACCGAAGACATTGATATCCTGCGCGGCTTTTTGAATACCGTGAAACGCAATTTGAAAGATTAATCGTTGAGGCCGTCTGAAAAAAAGTTCCGGCAAAGCGGAAAGTTTTCAGACGGCCTCAGACATAACCGTAAAACAAAACAACTCTCCAAACATTTCCATTTATGAACTACGCACTCGATGCCTTATGGTGGCGTTTAACCGACCCCAACGTCCGCGATTTAGCCTCCGTTCTCACCGCGCCGGCCTTGTGGCACAGCGGCTGCGAACTGCCCGTGCGCGAATTGTTGGGGGAAACGGGCTTCCGTTACCTGCTCGATTTGGACGACCGCTCCGAAGCATTGCAGCAATATCTGGCCGACAAACAACCGTTCGGCCACCGTTTGGGATTGTATGCCGAACATCTGCTCGCATTTTGGCTGTCAACCGCCCCGCATGCTTCACTGCTTGGGCAGAATGTGGCAGTTAGTCGTGCCGATGGGCAGACCGCGGGGGCGGCAGATTTTATCGCCGTCTTGAACGGCCGTACTTACCACATCGAATTAACCTGCAAATATTACGGTTGCGCATCAGGGAGGCCGTCTGAAATGGTGGGGCTGAACCGTCAAGACCGCTTGCAGAACAAAGCGGCCAAGCTCCCGCAACAGCTTGCCCTGCTGCAAAGTGAAGCGGGGCGGGAAGCGTCGGAAGCGTTGGGGTTGGAGCCGCAACGGATTAAAGCGGTTTCAATTGTGCGCGGTGTCGGCTTTTCCGCGCAGCCGCAGCCGCTGCACGAAGCCCCGCTGAATCCTTACGGTTGGCACGGTTCGTATATCGCTGATTGGGCCGAATACAATTTTTCAGACGGCCTCAACCGCCGCTATTGCCTATTGCCCCGCATGAACCTGCTTGCACCGGCCAGAATGGATTCGGCCGAAACGCAAAATGCGGAAAATATTCGGAAAACCGACAGCGGCGTCGTTGCGGTTTTGGAACAGCGTCCCGACGGTTGGTGGCATGAAGTAAAGCGGGTCATGAAAGCGGAGGCCGTCTGAAAAACAAACGCCAAGCCGTTTTCAGACGGCCTGAACGATGTGCAAACGGCATTTTTATTGCGTAAAAAACGCGCCGCAGTCTATTCCGCCGCGTTAATGCAAAATCTCAGGGCAATATATTTTGTGGCGGCATTGTGATATACTCGCCGTCTGAATTTTTACCCCCTGATTGCAGGGGCAGCATAACAAAACGGGCATGATGCCCGTTTCATTGATTAACACGAGAAAATTTAAGGGCTTACGATGAGCGTAACTGTAGAAAATTTAGAAAATCTGGAACGCAAAGTAGTGTTGTCTCTGCCGTGGAACGAAATTAACGCAGAAACCGACAAACGCTTGCAGCAAACCCAACGCCGCGTGAAAATCGACGGTTTCCGTCCGGGTAAGGCACCGCTGAAAATGGTTGCTTCTATGTACGGCTCAAGCGTGCAAAACGATGTGATGAACGAGCTGGTTCAAAAAGCGTTCTACGATGTTGCCGTGGCCCAAAACCTGAAAGTAGCCGGTATGCCCCGCTTTGAAGGCGTGGAAGAGCAAGAAGACAAAGATTCTTTCAAAGTGGCCGCCCTGTTCGAAGTGTTCCCTGAAGTAAAAGTAGGTGATTTGTCTGCACAGGAAATCGAAAAAGTAACCGCCGAAGTGGGCGATGCCGAAGTGGACAAAACCATTGAAATCCTGCGCAAACAACGCACCCGTTTCAACCACGTTGAACGCGAAGCCCAAAACGGCGACCGTGTGATTATTGATTTTGAAGGCAAAATCGACGGTGTTGCTTTCGACGGCGGCAGTGCTAAAAACTATCCGTTCGTATTGGGCAACGGTCAAATGCTGCCCGAATTCGAAGCCGGCGTGCTGGGCTTGAAAGAAGGCGAAAGCAAAGAAGTCGAAGTCAATTTCCCTGAAGACTACCACGGTAAAGACGTAGCCGGCAAAACCGCCGTATTCACTATCAGCGTAAGAAACGTTTCCGAAGCGATTCTGCCGGAAGTGGACGGACAATTTGCCAAAGCGTTAGGCATTGAAGACGGCGACGTAGCCAAAATGCGCGAAGAAGTGAAGAAAAACGTAGCCCGCGAAGTGGTGCGCCGCACTAAAGACCAAACTAAAGAAGCAGTGATGGAAGCCTTGCTGAAAGTAACCGACATCCAATTGCCGAAAGTATTGGTTGCCGAAGAAGCAGCCCGTTTGGCTGCCGAGATGAAGCAAAACTTTGTGAACCAAGGCATGGCAGATGCGGCAAACTTGGATCTGCCTGCCGATATGTTCAACGAGCAAGCGGAACGCCGTGTGGCTTTGGGCTTGATTCTGGCCCAACTGGTTGACGAAAACAAATTGGAACCAACCGAAGAGCAAATCAAAGCCATCGTTAATGACTTTGCCGAAAGCTACGAAGATCCGCAAGAAGTAGTTGACTGGTATTTTGCCGACCGTCAACGTTTGCAAGGCCCGACTTCTCTGGCTGTTGAAGCCAATGTGGTTGAGTTCGTATTGGGCAAAGCCAAAGTGAACGAAAAAGTATTGTCGTTTGACGAAGTAATGGGCGCACAAGCCTAAGGCCGCCTGAAAAATTCGGCTAATTGAATAAGCACCGAAGCTGCCTTCCGCGCTTTGGTGCTTTTTACTGACTATCCTGAAAAGGAGAACAATATGATTCCTGACATCAGCAACGGCTATTTGGTGCCGACCGTTATCGAGCAAAGCGGGCGCGGCGAGCGGGCGTTTGATATTTACTCCCGCCTACTGAAAGAACGCATTATTTTTCTGGTGGGGCCGGTAAACGACGACAGCGCCAATCTGGTGGTGGCGCAGTTATTGTTTTTGGAAAGCGAAAATCCCGACAAAGATATTTTCCTGTATATCAATTCGCCCGGCGGCTCCGTGTCGGCAGGTTTATCGATTTACGACACCATGAATTTCATTAAACCGGACGTATCGACTTTATGTCTCGGCCAAGCGGCCAGTATGGGTGCGTTCCTGCTTTCCGCCGGTGCCAAAGGCAAGCGTTTCGCTTTGCCAAACAGCCGCGTGATGATTCACCAGCCCTTAATCAGCGGCGGCTTGGGCGGGCAGGCTTCCGACATTGAAATCCATGCCCGCGAGTTGTTGAAACTGAAAGACAAACTAAATCGCTTGCTGGCGGCCCACAGCGGTCAGGATTTGGCCAAAGTGGAGCGCGATACCGATCGCGACAACTATATGTCGGCAGAAGAAGCACAGGCTTACGGTTTGGTTGACCAAGTGTTGGCGAACAGAGAAAGCATTAAAATCTGATAAGGTTGCAAAGATAAGCCTGTTTGCTATAAAAGGCCGTTTGAAAAGCATTTGTTAATTCCGGAATGCTTTTCAGACGGCCTTATTTTTGAGTTTGCAGCACTTTTGCCGTTACCGTCGGCTTACTTGCGTGCCGCTTGCTTTTTAGGCTTTGCTGCCGCTTGCTTTTTCATGCGGTAGTCGTAGGTAAAATCATGATCCGCCACGCCGATGCTTACCGCCGAAACCTGTTTGCCTTGCGTTGCACAAGTGAGCAGTTCGCGGCTGATTTGCGGCAGAACGGTATTGGTGAGAATCGCATCGATCATGCGGCCGCCCGATTCGACTTCGGTGCAGCGCGAGGTAATCAGCTTCGGCACTTCGGGCGAGTAAGTGAGGTCGATGTTGTGGTTGTCTTTGATCCGTTTCACGATACGGCCCAATTGCAATTCAACGATTTTCGCGAGCATATCGTCGGATAGCGGATAGTAGGGGATAACCTGCATGCGGCCCAGCAGGGCGGTGGGGAAAACTTTCAGCATGGGCGTGCGCAAGGCTTTGGCCAAGCCTTCCGGAGTCGGCAGCATGTCGGGGTCGTCGCACATGTCCATAATCAAATCCGTACCGACGTTGGTGGTGAGGATGATGATGGTGTTTTTGAAGTCGATGTAGCGGCCTTCGCCGTCTTCCATCCAGCCCTTGTCGAATACTTGGAAAAAGATTTCATGCACGTCGGGGTGCGCTTTTTCCACTTCGTCGAGCAGGATAACGCTATACGGTTTGCGGCGCACGGCTTCGGTCAGCACGCCGCCTTCACCGTAACCGACATATCCCGGCGGTGCGCCTTTCAGGGTGGATACGGTGTGCGCTTCCTGATATTCGCTCATGTTGATGGTAATCACGTTTTGCTCGCCGCCGTACAAAGTGTCGGCCAGAGCCAGCGCGGTTTCGGTTTTACCCACACCGGAAGGGCCGGCCAGCATGAAAACGCCGATGGGTTTGTTGGGGTTGTCGAGATTGGCGCGCGAGGTTTGAATGCGGCGGGCAATCGCATCCAAGCCGTGGCGTTGGCCGATGATGCGTTTGTTTAAAGTGTCGGCCAGTTGCAATACGGCCTCGACTTCGTCTTTCATCATTTTGCCGACGGGAATGCCCGTCCAGCCGGCCACCACGTCGGCAATCGTGCGGCTGTCGACCAACGGCATCACCAGCGGTTGGATGCCTTGCAGTTCTTTCAGTTTGTCGACCAGTTCTTTTTGGTGTGCGTACAACTGCTTGCTTTCATCATCGGCAGTTTCTTGCCCTGCCTGCATGATTTGTTCGCGTACGGCCAACAGCTCGGTAACCAAGCCGGTTTCTGTTTGCCATCGTTCTTCCAATTCTTTCAGACGGCCTTCAACTTCGGCCAGTTCTTTGCCGATATTCGCCATCCGTTCTTCGGAATCGAAACTGAGCTTTTTCTCACGTTCCAGATGGGCTTGTTCGAGCTTTAATGCTTCGGATTTTTTTTGTAGGTATTCGATGCTGCCCGGTACGGCGTGCTGGCTGACGGCAACGCGCGCGCAGGCGGTATCAATCAGGCCGACGGCTTTATCAGGCAGTTGGCGTGCGGGAATATAGCGGTGGGAAAGTTTCACGGCCGCCTGAATGGCTTCGTCGAGAATGATCACATTGTGGTGTTTTTCCAGCGAGGCGTTCAACGCTCTGAGCATGTTGACGGCTTTTTCTTCGTCGGGTTCGTCTACCTGCACGACTTGGAAACGGCGGGTAAGGGCGGGGTCTTTTTCAAAATATTTTTTGTATTCCGCCCATGTTGTTGCGCCGATGGTGCGCAGTTTGCCGCGGGCCAACGCGGGTTTGAGCAGGTTGGCGGCATCGCCCGTGCCGGCTGCACCGCCCGCGCCGATTAAGGTATGGATTTCGTCAATAAACAGCACAATCGGTGTGGGGCTGGATTCGACTTCGTCCATCACCGCTCTGAGCCGCGATTCAAATTCGCCGCTGATGCTGGCACCGGCTTTAAGCAGGCCGATGTCCAGCAGGATTAACTGCACGTTTTGCAATCCGGGCGGCACGTCGCCTGCGGCCAAGCGCAAGGCCAACGCCTCGACCACGGCGGTTTTGCCGACACCGGCTTCGCCCGTGAGAATCGGGTTGTTTTGACGGCGGCGCATCAGGATGTCGATGATTTGTCTGATTTCGGCATCACGGCCTGTGAGCGGGTCTATTTCGCCGTTTTGGGCTTTTTCGGTAAGGTTGCTGCCGTATTTGGCCAACGCGCTTTCTTTATGGGTGGCGGTAGGTTCCGAAGACAAGGCGTTTTTAGCGGCATCGAGATTTTCTTCCGAACCGGCGGTAATGGCGATGATGTCGTCCGCCAGCGTTTCGGGTTTGATTTTGAGGAATTCCGATGAAATGTTGGCCAAGATGCCCTGCAAGGTTTTATTTTGCAGCATGGTGTAGAAAATATGTGCCGTGCGGATTTTGTCGGTGCCGAATTTCAGCGAGCTGTATGTCCAAGTTTGTTCGACAAGGGTTTGGATATGCTCGGAAAAATCGATAACGGCGGTGGCGCCGGCAGGCAGTTTTTCCACGGCGGCCAATACGTCTTTGCGTACTTTCGCTTCGTCTAAATTGAAACGGTTTATCAGGCAGAAAATGTCGGTTTTTTCGGTTTGCAGCAGGGAATGGAGCCAATGTACCAGCTCGACGTAGCTGTTTTCCCGAAGGCGGCAGAACGTGTAGGCATTTTCCAGAGTTTTGTATAAGGTAGTATTCAACTTACCGAATAATACGCTGCGGCTGATGTCTGACATAAGATTTCCTTAAATAATCCAACATGTCCAAAACGGTTTATATAAGAGGCTTTTATCAGGATGAAGCCGTCTGAAAAAGCCGTTTAACGGTTGCTGACGATTAAGTCTTCAGCGTCGCGGGAAACATTGCCCAGCCAAGTTGATAAGCCGAGCTGGGTTTGCCCGCCCAAATCCATCGGGGGAACTTCTTTTTGCATCAAAACGGGCTGTATGTCCCATTCGTATTCGTCTGTGGCAAACAGGCGCACCCATTCCCGCAGGCGGGCGGTGTTGGTGCCGTCTTTAAAAAACGACCGGTAGGCCGGCAAAGTAAGCGGGCCGATGATGATGCGGAATTTGCTTTGAACATCGTAAAGTTTGTCGCCCAGCAGCAAACCTTCTCCCAGCGTATAGCCGCCTGTTGCGCCGATTTGCGTTTTTTCCTCGGCAACTTCAACCCAGTATCCGACATTGGTTTGAATGGTAACGGGCGCTTTGAAATAGCGGTTGAGCAACTGTTGCAGGTTGGCGGCGGAACGACTTTGCTTCATCAGCAAACCGGCAAAATAACGCTTGGCAAATTCGTGAATCAAGCCTTCGTTGTGTATGGGCGGGGTGTTCAGACCGTTGAAACAGGCGATGTATCTGCCGAAGCGGTCGTCGGCGTTTTTGTCTAAAGAAGTAATGCTCTGTGCGTTGGCCCATGCCCGGTAAAACAACACCGCCAAACGGTGTTGCAGCATATTGGCAAAGCCCGTCCATGTGCGGTCGCCGTGCTGGTGTTGGCGCTCGTAGGCATATTCGGTCAAATGCAGGGGCAGGGGGCCGGAAGGGCCGAACAAACCGAAGCCGTTGATGGAAATTTCCGCATAATGGGGCGACAGCGTTACCGATTGGATGTTGCGCGGGGAAAATATAAGCGAAGGCTCTTGGCGGATTCTGATTTTTTCCATTTTCGGGCTGACGGCTTTGCCCAACATTTTGCCGCCGGTAACAAACTTAACCGACTCAAGCTGGCGCAAGAGTGCAAAGTAGTCATATTTATACGGTTGGGAAGCGACTTTGTTTAAAAAGCCGGTGAGTTTTTCATCCCAAGCATCGTCCAGCGGGTCGCCGAAATCTGTTTGCACGTTAACCGGACTCATATGATCACCCTTTCTCCAACCGCGGTCGGCCACGTGGCCACATGCCCTTGTTGGAGCGTGTCGATTTGCAGTTGTATGAATGAGTTGATCGACACCAAGCGCCGGAAGTAATGGTTTAAAACCGAGCCGAACAGGAAGGGATGGATGCCGCCCAATTGTGCGTCGTCGAGCGTAACGGTGATTTTGATGCCGCGCACGGGAGCAGCGGTGCCGTGATGGCGAACCACTTTATTTACGACGGCGGTGTCCACCCGCGTGATCGACTCGATCTGTTTCTTCAGCAAATCGTTTTCAGAAGAAACAAACACCATCAATAATTCTTTCAAGGTAACGGGGGCATCTTCTTGGTCGGTGTTCAGCAGCGACAGATAGTTCAGGCTCAATTGGTTTAAAAACGGCCAAAGCGTTCTGTCTTCGCTCACCGCTGCCTGAGGCCGCGTCAGCTTCGAAATCAGTTTGATCGAGCTGACCGGCAAAAAGCCTTCGATCAGAAAATCCGACTCGCCGTCGCGCGGCATCATCAGCGGCAAATCCCTGCTGGTACACCAAGCATCGACGGAAAGGTGCTGGATGCCTGAATTGAAGGCGTAGTCTTTATTGTCGGCCAGCGACAAAAACACTTCGCTACCCAGATAGGAAGAACGGAAACCGTTTTTAACGGCATTTTCAGACGGCATCCTGTCTGCCCGCCGTGCCGAAAAATAAGCGTGTTGGGTTTGCGCTTCAGGAAACAAACCCATATCCGGCGCTTTGTACATCGGCGAAAAAACCACGGTTTGGCGGTTGTTGGTGTCGAAGCCTTTTACCTGCTCGATAGAGTGGACTTCGTAATTCAGCGGCTGGGTGCGGTCGATAACGACATGGTGTTCCCGATCTTGAATGTTCACGGGGAAGCGCGCGCTCTTTTTCCTGAATAGATTTACCACCGGCACGGCGTTTACGGAAAAATCTTCCACGCCGACCAGCTCCGTCAGCTCGGGTATTTTGTGGCTGAACAAAAATGACAGGCTGAAATAGCGTTTGCGGTAAGTGATGATTTTCTTATTGATGCCCTTATCGCTCACAATTTCTTCCAGCTGTTCGGGCACTTTGGGCAGATGACCTTCTTTTTCGGCCTGCCGGACAGCTTGCTTGATATCTTTTTGGGCAATAAACAGGAATTTTTCCGGTAACCGCGCATATTCCTGAAGAATCCGAAACGCGCTGACTGATTTGTCCAGATTGAAAGACAAGGCTTCGTCTTCGCTAAATCCGCTGTGTTCCGGTTTGGACGGCAGCAGGTAGTGCCATTGTTTGGGGTTTTCATAACTGTGGCAGACTACGCCCACGCATTCGGAAGCCAGCAGGAACAGCAAAGAAGACGACTTGGAAAGCTCCGTGCCTAAAAACACAGGCAATGTGTCCGGCAGCATTTCCGAACACGCCCCGGGCACGCTGAGCGAGAAATCCAAGCGTAGGGCGGATTGCACTTTTTTGCCGGAAGAGGGTTTGAGCATGGGAAGCGTACCCGGCAAATAGCCGAGCGAATCGGTATATTTGGCTTTTTCTATACGCAGCGGCAGGATTTCGGTGGTTCTGGTTACCGAAAATGGGCAGCTTACCTTGAATTCGTCAATCGGCAGCGACCTCAATATTCTGCCGCGCTCCAGCAGATTGATAACGTCGGCGTTGTATTGGCCGGCGGGTTCTAAATTGACAATGGCCGCCGTCGGTTTTTGGTTGATGAAGTCGGGGTAAACGACTTCTAAAATTCTTTGCACGAAACGGGGATATTCCGCATCCAGTTTAAGCTGGGTGCGGGCGGTGAGAAAGCTCACGCCTTCCAGCAGCCGTTCGACGTAAGGGTCGGGAATGTCGGAAGTATCCAAAGCCAGTCGGGAAGCCACTTTGGGATATTTGAGCGCAAACTCCCTGCCCATTTCTTTCAGGAAGGCCAGCTCTTTATTGTAATAAGACAGTAATTTGTTATTCACGGCCCGTTCCCCCTTCTAATAAATTAAACAGCCCGGTTTCGATATCCATGCTGGTTCGCAGCAGGAATTCTTTTGGATAAGGGTTGAGTTTCAGATGGCCTTTGATTTCAATGATAAGTTTGTTGTGCAAGGCATCGTCGTCATCGTCTTCGGTGTTCACAATCACTTGCAGCGATTTGCTGTCGAGCCGCGGTTCGAAATCGAGAATGGCCTGCTTGATGTTTTGCTCCACGTCCTGCCATTCTATGTCGGAAAAATTCACGCCGGAAAGGGGCGGAATGCCGTAGTTGAGCGTGGACGAACGCACGTTTGCGGGCAGGTGTTGCTCCATGGTTTCCGCTTGCAGGTTGCAGGTGTTCAACAGGTAAAGAATATCGCGCAGCACGGCTTGCCGATATTGGTCAAGATTGATGGCCTGATCGGGTCGTGCTTCTTTTTTCTTACGCGGCTCTTCGTCAGTGAGTCTGTCGAACAAAGAGGGCAGCAGTTGGTTTTTGAATGGCGACATGATTAATTGCCGTGGCTGAAGGATGGGTGGGTTTAACGGTGTTGCCCGAATTTAATGCTGCGAATATCCAACAGGCCGAAATCATGGTTGTCGGTGTACAGCATCTTCTGACCGATGCCGGTGAAAAGCTGGTCTGCCGCTTCAACCCAGTCGGTTTGTGCGCATTGCAGCAGCAGATCCGACCATTCCGATTCTGCATCCGGTAAAACGGCATAGCGGGCGGGGCTGGTGCATTGGATGCATTCGCCGTGGCTGAATGTGATTTCAGACGGCCTCCAAATCACGTCGAGCAAGGAAGCGGGTGCTTTGAAAGAAATGCTTTCGATGGAGCCCCAAGTTTGCCAGTAGTATTGGCCGCGGTAGAAGTATTCGTAAACGAAGGCGGTGCGCACGTCGCCGTCTATGATCCAGCTGCCGGATGCATCGGCAACCGATTTGTCTGCCAGAAGATAGGTAATGTTTACCGGTATTTCGTCGATGTCGTCGGATAAAGCGGCGTAGTCGTCGGCAAGGGCCGCGCTTTTTTGTTCTGCTACATGGGCGACCAAAGAGAGTTGTTTTTGCAGAATATCGAGCTTGCCGGCGTGCTGTTCCAGCGTTTTCGGCTTTTGCTGTGCCGATAAAACGGCTTGGCGGCGCATTTCGGCTTCGATATTTTCAATGAGATAGAGCATCAGGGGCTTTTGGCTGTTGGGGAAGAGCTTTTGGTATTGCCCGATCTGTTTCAGCGCCTGATCCCATTTTGCACACAGGCAGAGATATTGAATCAATGCCAAACGGTGTTCCTGATTGTCGGGATTTGAACGCACCAGTTCAATCATGTCCGATAATTTAGTTTTCAAATCCATCTCAGCAACTCCTTGTTTATTTTTGTAGAAAGTGCGGTAAGAGCGAAAGCCCGAATCAACTTTTCAAGAAGGGTAGAGGCCGTCTGAAAAGTGTATATATGTAAAGCCTGACTTAAAACGCCTTTTAAGCCAGGCTTCTCCAACTAAACGTGCATAAAGATTATGCAGATTTGTTTTCTTTGATGTTGAAGGCCATCTGAACTTCGGCGCCTTTGGAACCTTTATCGGTTTGTTCCCAATATTGGTTTTTCACTTTGGCAGCTTGGAATGAGTAACGCATTTTCAGCGCGTCATCACCTTGTACGCCGATGAATTTCACACCGGTTACCAAAACGTCTTCCAATGTGGTGCGCGAATATTCGATTTGCTCGCCGCCGGCTTTGCACACGGAGATTTCTACTTTGCTCAAGTGTTGGCCGGTAGCACAATTTTTCAGAATGGTCGGAGCGGCTTTATCAATGGCGGCCACTACGGTCAAGTCGTTAAAATTCACTTTGCCGGCACCGCCGCCGCCACCGCTGGTCATCGAACCGGGTTGTTCGGCACCCCAGTCGAAACTTTCGATATTGGTCCAGTCTTTGTGGTTGGCATCTTTTGATTCGCCGTTTACACCTTCAACTTTCATGAACATATCAATAGCCATGTTTTACTCTCCTTGTTAAGAAATTTAAGCGATCAGACAACAGGGCACGAGTATGCCCGACTAAATAAACCAAACCCGACTATTCCTGTTTAGCCGAAGGCAGTTTGGAAACTAAGCGCAATGAAACGGTAAGCCCCTCAAGTTGGTAGTGCGGACGCAGGAAGAATTTGGAAGTGTAGTATCCGGGGTTGTCTTCCACTTCTTCCACCACTACTTCCGCCGCCGCCAACGGTTTGCGGGCTTTCGTTTCTTGGGTAGAGTTAATCGGGTCGCCGTCTACATAATTCATAATCCATTCGTTCAGCCAGCGCTCCATATCTTCGCGTTCTCGGAAAGAACCGACTTTGTCGCGCACGATACATTTCAGATAGTGGGCGAAGCGGCAGCATGCAAACAGATAAGGCAGGCGGGCGGACAAACGGGCATTGGCCGTAGCATCGGGATCATAATATTCGGCAGGCTTGTGCAGGGATTGTGCGCCGATAAACGCCGCCAAATCGGTATTTTTGCGGTGGATCAGCGGCATAAAGCCCAATGCGGCCAATTCGGCTTCGCGGCGGTCGCTGATGGCGATTTCTGTCGGGCATTTCATGTCCACGCCGCCGTCGTCGGTCGGGAAGGTGTGGCAGGGCAGGTTTTCAACGATGCCGCCGGATTCCACGCCGCGGATAGAAGTACACCAACCGTAGTATTTGAACGAGCGGTTGATGTTTACCGCCATCGCATAGGCTGCGTTGGCCCAAGTGTATTTGTTGTGATCCGCGCCTTCGGTTTCTTCCTCGAAATCGAATTCATCCACAGGATTTGTGCCGGCACCATAAGGCAGGCGCGACAAGAAACGCGGCAAGGCCAGGCCGATATAGCGTGAGTCTTCGGAATCACGCAAGCTGCGCCACGGTGCGTATTCGGCGTTTTGAAAGATTTTGCTTAAGTCGCGCGGATTGGCCAATTCCTGCCAAGATTCCATCTGCATCAGTTTGGGCGATGCGCCGGCAATAAACGGGCAGTGTGCGGCCGCAGCAATTTTTTCGAGGCTGTTGAGCATTTCCACATCGGGTGCGGAATGGTCGAAATAATAGTCACCAACCAAGCAGCCGAAAGGTTCGCCGCCGAACTGGCCGTATTCTTCTTCGTAAATGCGTTTGAACAGCGGGCTTTGATCCCAAGCCGTGCCTTTAAAGCGCTTCAGGTTGCGGGCGACTTCCTTTTTGGAAATCGGCAATACTTTGATTTTCAGCAGGGTGTCGGTTTCGGTATTGGTAACCAAATGATGCAAACCGCGCCATTCGCCTTCCAGCTTTTGAAAATCTTCGTGGTGCAGAATCAGATTGATTTGTTCGGAAAGTTTTCTGTCGAGTTCGGCAATGATTGCTTCGATGGTTTGATAAGTGTCGTCTGAAATCGTAACGACATTTTGCAAGGCTTGTTGGGCCAATGTTGCTACGGCGTTGGTTACGGCACTTTTGGCTTCTTCGGTTTTGGGTTTGAATTCTTTTTGCAGCAGTTGTTCAAATTCGCTCGCTGCAAACGCGGTTTGCGCGCCGCCGCCCCCTTGGATATCTAATTGCTTTTCAGCCATGATTCACTCTCGCTTTATTGGTTTTCATCCGAAATTACTGCTCGTCTTTGGGTGTTGCTTTCGGCGCGGCTGCAAGGCTTTTCAGCAGCTCGCTGTCGCCCAAGACTTTTCCGATTAATTCCTCCGCACCGCTCTTGCCGTCCATGTATGAGAGCAGGTTGGAAAGCTCCGTGCGCGCTTGCAAAAGTTCGTTTAGAGGTTCTACTTTTTTGGCTACTGCGGCGGGTGAGAAATCATCCATGCTTTCAAATTCGAGCTCTACGTTCAAATTGCCTTCACCGGTGAGCGTGTTTTTCACGTTGAAGGCCACGCGCGGTTTGAGGGCTTTCATACGCTCGTCGAAATTATCTACGTCAATTTCCAGAAACTTGCGTTCGGCCAATTCGGGCAGCGGTTCGACAGGTTTGCCGACCAAATCAGCCATCACGCCCATTACAAACGGCAGTTCGATTTTTTTCTCGGAACCATACAGCTCTACGTCGTACTCGATTTGTACGCGCGGTGCCCGGTTGCGGGCGATAAACTTTTGACCAGATGATTTGTTTCGTGACATTTTCGCTAACCTCTAAAATTGTTAAAGTTGTTTTCCAACAAACTTTAGTGCATTAATCCTAGACCGTTTCAGTCGTCGGAAGTTCCTGTTTCTTCGTCCGGTTTGCCGATTAAAACTTCAAGATTGGCAATGCTTTCCGGACTGATGTCTTTCATGATGTCGTAGAAATCCATGTTCATCAGACGCTGCACCCTGCGGATAAACAGTGGGGCAGGGTGGCTGGGCTCAAGGGTTTCAAAATAGACGCAGATTTTTTCCAAAGCCAAATCGACATCGGCGCGGTTTTTGATATTCAGACGGCGCCACGCATCGGCATCTTGGAAAGACGTTTGCTCTTGTGTGCCGGTTGGGGCAGAAGTTTCGGCTGTTGGATCCGTTTGTTCCGCCTGTTGCGGCTGCGGTGTGCTGCCGTCGTTGTAATTGACGGCTTTATGAATCAGGGTGAGCGGCTTTTGAATGACCTCGAAATTGAGGGAATGCTCGTCTTGCAGCTTGGTTGAGAAAGTGCTTTGGATGTCTTTCAGATGGCCTAATGCTTGGATTAAAGCCACCAATTCCGGCTTGCCGGTGTCGGCGCTTACCCTGATGTCGAGCATCAGCCGGTCTTTTCCGCCCGGATAGCTTTGCGGGACGTTGCCTTGTAATACGGAAACCGCTTCTTTTACGGTAACCGGTTGCTGGGTCAGCCCGTTTATCAACAGTTTGGCCGGAAAAATTTCTTTAACAATGCCGTCGAGCGTTGTGAAAGCGCTGAGTGCATTGATGCGGTAAAACGGGTCGTACTCGCCGTCTTCATCTTCGAGCTTAGGGTAGATGGAATCCCAGTACGAATCCACATTGGTTTTGATGGCTTCGCAACCGGCGCAGAATCCGGCGAGCCCGTGTTTGGCGGTGAGGGCTTGCGTGTAATAAGCCAAGACGCGCAGGTCTTTCGATTCGGCCAGCAATTGGTTGCATAATTTCTCTACCGTTGCCCAATCCGGTTCTTCCGCCGGAATAATGGTGTCGCCGTATTGTTGCTCGGGCTTGCCTTCGGCAGCACTTTGCAGCTCCAGAAAGCGGCTGTCGTATTCGATATCGACTCCTGCCGGAGCTTCTGCTGAAATCGGTTCGTCCCACCGGGGAAATGTTTTCATGAGCTTACGATCCAAATAATTTATTAAACAAAGAGCATGAAGGATGTCCTTCGTGTTCTATATGGCGGCCGCTTTCGCTTTCAAGCCAGAAGCTGCCGGGGTTGCCGTTGTTGGATAGATAATGCAGAAAAGATTCGGGCAAAGCAGGTTGTGTGTGATGCGGGTGTGTGTTGCAATTTTTGATAAGGCATTTCCCGTGATTCAACGTGTCGCGGAAAAAACCTGTTTTTTCGGCAAAAAGTTCAATTTGTGCCGTTAAGTCCGAGTCGGAATCGGGTTTACAGAATAAAACAAACGGATATTGCCTGCCGGTTTGATCCGAGCTGAGTGCTGCCAGCCCCGTGTAGAAAATACCGTCCGGCAATTTAATACAAAACAACCAAATCCGCGGCGTGGAAAATGTTTTTCGGGTAAAAGGAATTAATCTGTCTTGACTGGTGCAACGACTAAACCAGCCATCCCAAAAGTGTCTATCGTCGGCTTGCAGATTCTCGGAAACAATGAAGTCGCGAGATTGGTTTAACTTGCCGAAAAAATGCATTTCTCTTTGCAGCATCAATCGTAATCCCAATAATATGAATGAAATGACGATCATTCCCCTAGCTGATATTTTTATTTTGAATTTTTCAGATACTTTACCATATTTTGATAAACGGATTAACACTATTTTATTTTCAGACGGCCTGATAATTTGCCTATGATGCCCCGTGTGAAAAGGAACAAATACGGATATTGGATGTCTGAATTAAGATTGCTTTTGATCGGTTGTTTGTAAAGCGGCATTTTCAAATGAGCAGAAGCGATTTAAAATTTACTTCAGAAACCTGCGGGCGCTCTATTTTTAATTTTAAAAACAACAGAATTTTGACGGAGTAATCTCATGGCATCTTTCGGCAACACCATAGGCATTCTCATTCCCCAGCCTTCCGCGCCGGCCATGGTATCCCAAGGTTCCGCCAATCCGCCCGAACCGCTGACCAATGCCGCCGGCCCCGTTGATGTGATCGAAATGGTGGCCGATGTTGCTTCTACCGCTTTGTCTCTTGCTTCCCCCGATTCCGCCGTATCGGCAGCCGTTGATGTTGCTTCTACCGTGATTTCCTTAGCCTTGATGATTCCAGGGGTTCCGGGGCCGAAGCCGCCTACTAAAAAGACCGTTAAAGGGTTCAGTGGCGGCGGTGGAATGGGATTTAACGGCGGGCTGGTTACTCAAGGGAAAGGAAAAAAAGGCAGGGGGCGTAAAGGCAGGCCCGCAGGAGGAAGAGGAGCCGGTTCGGGAGGTTGTCCGTGTAAAGGCGGTGGCAAGGGCGGTGCAGTCGGTCGTCCGGTGAATGCCATACTGGGTATTAAAGTCCTTCCCGAAGAAACCGACTTTGTTTTCGATTCCCCTCTCCCCCTAATCTGGCAGCGCAGCTACTATTCCGACCAACCCGGCAACGGCTGGTTGGGGCAGGGCTGGTCGCTGCCGTTTTCGATGCGGTTGGAACGGACGCAGGACGGTTTCCTCTACATTGACGAACAAGGCCGGGAAATTCCGCTGCCGGATATCGACGACGAGCAAGACGAACCGCAATATGCCGATGATGAAGACGACTTCGACACAGAAGAGGCCGACCCCGTTGCCGACCCTGCGGAAGAAGACCCCTACGGTTTGGAAGATGCCTATTTCGACCACGAAGAGCAAATCTATTTTTCACAAGTTTCAGACGGCCTCTACCAAATCGCCTCACCTGACGGCGGTGCCCGTTTGTGGTTCGCCGAAGTCGACGAAGGCGACGGCGTTTACCAGCTCATTGCCCAACTCGACCGCAACCATCACCACATCCGCCTTTGCTACGGCGACAACGGACTGCCGCACAGCGTTTACGACAGCAACGGCAGGCAGTTCCAATTACATTTCTCCTCCATCCGCCTAAACGACAGCGACGAAGTATTCGATGCCGCTGCCGAACACGGCGTATTTGTCGGCAAAGACGACCACCTTTACGTCAACCGCCTAACCTCGGTTACCTTCAACAGCCGCGAACTGGTGCGCTACGGCTACGACGGCTATGGCGATTTGACCGCCGTTTACGGCCGCGACGGCAAACGTCTGCGCGGTTTCGCCTACCGCAACCATATTATGATCGAGCACAACCAGCCCGACGGGTTGGTATCGCATTACGAATACGACCGTTACGACACCGACGGTAAAGTGCTCAAAAGCCATACCAATCTCGGCGAAGCATGGACATTCGACTACCGCGAGGGCTACACCCGCGTTACCGACGCATTGGGCAGGGAAGAGATTTACGGTTTCGACGAGAACTACGAAGAGATTTACCACATCGATGCCGCCGGCCACCGCAGCGATACGGAGCGTGACGACTGGGGGCGGATTACCCTTCAACGCGACGAACTCGGCCGCGAAACCCGTTTCGGCTACGACACCTTTGGCAACGTGATCAGCATCACCGCCCCCGACGGCAGCCGCACCCAAATCGATTACCACGACACTTTAAACCTGCCGGTTGCCGTCAACGACCCCGCCGGCAGAATCACCGAATACGCCTACGACGGGCGCGGCAATCTGATTCACATCACCGACCCTGCCGGCCACAGCACCGGGTATACCTACAACGAACAATGGCTGCCCGCCACCATCACCGACGCATTGGGCAAAACCAAACAGCTCGAATACGATTCAGACGGCCAACTGATCCGCTATACCGATTGTTCCGGCCAAGCCACCCGTTTCAGCTACACCGAATACGGCGACCTCGAAACCGTTACCGATGCCCTCGGCCATACCACCCGCCACCATTACGACGCAGCCGGCAACCACATCCGCAGCGACTACCCCGACGGCAGCAGCGAAAGTTTCGAATACGACCGCATCAACCGCCTGATCGCCCATATCGACGGACTCGGTGCCAAAACCGAATACGAACTGGCGGTGGACGGCTTACCGGTCAAACGCACCAACGCCCTCGGCCATAGCTTCGGCTACCGCTACGACCAAGCCCGCAGATTAACCACCCTCACCAACGAAAACGGCGACACTTACCGCCTCGATTACGACAACACCGACAACCTGATTCAAGAAACCGGCTGGGACGGCAAAATCACCGGCTACACCTACGATGCCGCCGGCCAACTGACCGAACAAACCGAATACGGCCTTTCAGACGGCCTCAATGCCGACCGCCCTGAGATTTGGCACATCCACAAGTATAGATACAATCTTATGGGGCAATTAATTGAAAAAGTTAGTCGTAAGGTTGAAGGTAAAACAACTTCTAATACTGAAGCTTATAACCGTATACGTTTCGAATATGATTGTTTGAGTGGGAAATTAATTAAAGCGAGAAACCACCATAGCAGCATAGAATTTATATATGACTCTATAGATCAACTTATTCAAGAAACAACTGTTCACAATGGTTATAAAGTAACGGTTCAACACCGTTATGATGCTTTAGGTAATAAAATTCAAACTATTTTACCTGATGGTGGACTTATCAATAATTTATATTATGGTAGTGGCCATTTGCATCAAATCAATCTTAATGGAGAGTTAATCGCTGATATAGAACGTAATGAGCTACATCAAGAAGTAAGCCGTACTCAAGGTGAGTTAACTAGCTATTATGAATATGATCCAATGGGAAGATTACGTTCTCAAGTTACTACTGCTAATCAAATTCTAAAAAATAATTCAAAGCTAAATACCTTAGTTGGAGGAGTAGTCAGGAGAAATTATCATTATGATAAGGCTGGTAATTTGATTCAGTTAATTGACCTAAGAAGTGGAGTGTTAAATTATGTATATGATAAACTAGGCAGAATTCAGAAGAATGGTAAAAAGACTTTTGCTTTTGATCCCGCCGATAATATTTTATCAGAAGAACATTTTAATACTGAATATAAAGGTAGAAACATAGGAATTGGTAATCGCCTTGAGAAATACAATGGAATTGAATATACCTATGATGCTTTAGGTAATATGATTTACCGCCAATTACCTAATGGTGAAAGTCAATTTTTTCATTATGATGCAGAAAGTCAATTAATTTTTGCTGAGATAAAAAAAGCAAATGGTGAAACTCAAATTTGGGAATATACCTATGATCCACTTGGTAGACGTTTGAGTAAAAATAGGATTGATAATAATGCATTGAAGTCTAAAGCGACTGTTTTTATTTGGGATGGAAGAAAATTATTACAAGAATATAATTACAGAGGAAATTATACTTATTTTTATACAGATCAAGATAGTTATGAGCCATTAGCACAAGTTTTTCATAGCAAACAAGATAATAAAGATTATTTAAGTTATTTTCATACTGACCAAATTGGCATCCCGTACGAGATGACGGATCAGTATGGCAACTTATTGTGGTTTGGTGAATATTCAGCATGGGGCAAATTGCAGAAAGATGAACGAGTGTATCAAAATGCACACCAACCGTTTAGATTACAAAATCAATATTATGATGTTGAGACAGGGCTTCACTATAATTTATATCGTTACTATGAGCCAGATATAGGTAGATTTGTTAGCTCAGATCCTATAGGTTTATTCGGCGGTGATAATTTATATACTTTTGCTCCTAATATAACTGCTTGGATTGACCCTTGGGGATTAAATCGTTTTAGTCGTTCAATATGGCAGGCTCCTTCAAGAGGTACCGGACAGCAATATGTAGTATTTCAACAGGGTATTAATTGGGATCAAGTAGATAATAAAGGCAGAACAAACTTAGAGAGAGCATCTAAAGGAATAGCTCCGTTGGGACCTGATGGCAGATCCATAAATTTACATCATTCAAAGCAAGACGGAAGAGGTCCATTATTTGAACTTTCTGGAACTTCTCATAGTAAATTTGATCGTTCGAATGCCTTGCATCCATATAAAGTTGATGGTACTGGAAAACATCCTCACCACCCTGTAGATAGAAAATCTTTTGGTAGAGATCGAAGGCAGTATTGGATAGATCGAGCAAAAGCTGAAAGACGACGCAGAAGAGCTACTGGTCGATGTTAAGTGATTAATGTGTAAAATTTCGGAGATTGATTATGCTGGATAAAAAATTTACAGAATATCTTGAAGAAGAGCTTGGTAGAATTTTACCTGATGAAAAGAAAAAATATGAAGTAATGTTTAAAAGCCTAGGGTTTGGTGATATAAATCAAGATTTTGTTGAATTTTGGACAAATTATAGTGATGAAATTTATGGTAAAGAAGGATATCTTGTTGATTTGTCTATGGATTTAGAGGATTTTCAGAGTAGCCAAACTCAGAATCTTAGAGAATGGGAAAATTTACCAGTTAATTATATTTCATTTCTTCATAATGAGCTTGATGATTATTTGTTTTATGATAAAAATACTGATGAAGTATATTTTGTGGAAGCACCAAATATTAAAAATTTTATTAATAAAAAACAATTCGATAAAAAATGGGGTAACTTTATATCCTTTATAAAATATTTCCTTGATTATAATGAATAATAAATTTCCAGTTTATTAAAATAATCATAATATGCCGAATGAAAATTTTTTTCAAACGGCATTTTTCTAATGATCTTTAATAATCTAAATTTTTCATCTATCTGCCTGAAAAAACCAGCCGCCGCATCGACGGCACCCCCGTTCCCGCCGAAGAGGGCAAACACTACAGCCGCACCCGCTTCGACTACGACCCGCTGACCGGCAATCTGGTTAAAGCCCGCAACCGCCACAGCAGCGTCGAACTCGTTTACGACGTACTCGACCAACTTGTCAGCGAAACCACCGTCCACAACGGCCAAAGCGCAACGGTAGGCTATCAATACGACCCGCTCGGCAACCGTACCCAAACTATTCTCCCCGACGACCGCAGCATCAACTGCTTCTACTATGGCAGCGGCCACCTGCACCAAATCAACCTCGACGGCGAAGTCATCAGCGATATCGAACGCGACCGGCTGCATCAGGAAATCCGAAGAACCCAAGGCGCCTTAACCAGCCGCTACGACTACGACCCGATGGGCCGTCTGAAACACCAAACCGCCACCGCCAACCGCACTTTGCAGCACAACGGCAAACTCAATACCCTGGTCGGCGGCGCAGTGCGCCGAAGCTACCGCTACGACCAAGCCGGCAACCTGATTCAGACCGCCGACCAACGCAGCGGCGTATTGGATTACGTGTACGACAAACTCGGGCGGATTGAAAGCGCCGTCAACCAACAAACCGGCAGCCGCGAAAAGTTCGCCTTCGACCCCGCGCACAATATCCTGTCGGATAAGGTTTCAGACGGCTTTAAAGACACCCAAGGCCTGTCTGAACACCTTTCAGACAGGCATCACATCAGCCGGACAAAAGGCCGCAACATCGGCAAAGGCAACCGCCTCGAAGCATACAACGGTACCGAATACACCTACGATGCCTTGGGCAATATGATTTACCGCCAACTGCCCAATGGTGAAAGCCAGTTGTTCCAATGCGACAGCGAAAATCAACTTATCCGCGCAGAGATTAAAAAGCCCAAAGGCAATACCGAGATATGGGAATACGCTTATGATCCGTTCGGGCGCAGACTGAGCAAAGAGCGCAAAGACAAATTGGCGTGGACGAGCACCGCGCCGAAACGGACGCATTTCGTTTGGGACGGAACAAGACTGCTTCAGGAGTATAGCCATAAGGGCAGCTATACCTACGTTTACACCGACCAAGATTCCTACGAACCCCTGGCCCAAATCTTTGACAGCCACAAAGACCGACAACAATATCTTTTTTATTTCCACAACAATCAGATTGGAACACCTCATGAGATGACCGACATTCACGGTAATTTACTGTGGTACGGCAGTTACTCGGCTTGGGGTTCTCTTGCGTCTGAAAAGCGCATTTATGAAAACGTTCATCAGCCTTTCAGGCTTCAAAACCAGTATTTTGACCAAGAAATAGGGCTTCACTATAACTGCTTCCGTTACTATGAACCAGATACGGGTCGGTTTGTGAATCAGGATCCAGTTGGATTGTTAGGTGGAGATAACTTTTATTTCTTTGCTCCTAATATCCAAGATTGGCTAGATCCTTTAGGTTTAGCTCGAGCAAGAGCTAGGCCAGGAACATATGGCGCAGAAAGAAGAACCCATACTGGCGGAGAAACTAATCATGTTCCTGCTTATGATGCATATAAAGGATTGGATGGTGCTCCATCTCGACATTATGGCCCAGCATTTCACATGGATAGAGCAGATCATAGAAGCATGACAACTACAGGTTCATCTCATCGTTCTGTAGCTTATAGAGCGCAACAGAGAAGTCATATAAGATCAGGCCGTTGGGATTTAGCTATGGAAATGGATATTCGAGAAACAAAAACAAAATTTGGTGATAAATATGATCGACGTATGAGAAGAATGATTTCAGAAGCAAGAAGACAACGCTTGCTTTCTAGAAAGCAAGCAGCACGACTACGTAGAATTATTGGAAGATGTTCATAATTTTTTGAGTATTATGATTCAATTACAGAAAGGAAATATCATGAAAATGTTAATTAATTCTTATAAATCAGTGGGTGAGTTCACATTTGGTTCCTCACTTGTTGATGTAAAAAAACAGCATGGAGAGCCAGCACGTTTAATTGAAGATAATATTATGAATAACATAGTTGAACAAAGAAATGCTTGTGAATTGGTTTATGAAAATAATATCCTTGTGTATGTTAATTGTTTTAAAGACTCTAATCCTCAAATAAATGGCATTGATATTTTTAAAGAATCTATTGAAGCCTTGAAATCCATGGATTCTGATTTTGTTGAGGGAAAGAAGTATATAACTTTTAGAAATTTGGGAATTTGTGTAGGTGGTATGCTAGGAAAAAAAATACCTGAAGGAAAACTATTAATAGCATTTGATAAAAATCATTTAGATTTTTTTGAAACATTTACTGAAGTATAATTTTTGAGGAACATTTTTTATTAATATTCTACTCAACTATTTCACCTCTCTCTTTTACCTTGGGCAATCATGATATCTTGCGGCAACACCATAGGCATTCTTATTCTCTAAATCTTCCGCACCAGCCATGGTATCCCAAGGTTCCATCAATCCGTCCGAACTGCTGACCGATGCCGCCTACTCTGTTGACGTAATTGAGATGTTGGTTCAAGCATCATACGGGCTGGATAAAAGGCTATATAACATCGGCAAAGGCAACCGCCTCGAAGCATACAACGGCACCGAATACACCTACGACGCCTTGGGCAATATGATTTACCGCCAACTGCCGAATGATGAAAGCCAGTTGTTCCAATACGACAGCGAAAACCAACTTATCCGCGCAGAGATTAAAAAGCCCAAAGGCAATACCGAGATTTGGGAGTATGCTTACGACCCGTTCGGGCGCAGACTGAGCAAAGAGCGCAAAGACAAATTGGCGTGGACGAGCACCGCACCGAAACGGACGCATTTTGTTTGGGACGGGACGAGATTGCTTCAAGAGTATAGCTATAAGGGCAGCTATACCTACATTTACACCGACCAAGATTCTTACGAACCGCTGGCGCAAATCTTTGACAACGCCAAAGACGGCAAACAATACTTAAGCTACTTCCACACCGACCAAATCGGCATCCCGCGCGAAATGACCGACCAGTTTGGCAATCTGCTGTGGTACGGCGAATATACCGCTTGGGGCCGTCTGAAAACAGACGAGCGGGTTTATCAGCATGCGCACCAGCCGTTTAGGTTGCAGAACCAGTATTGCGATGAAGAGACGGGGCTGCACTATAACCTTTTTCGCTACTATGAGCCTGATTGTGGTCGGTTTGTGAATCAGGATCCGATTGGCTTGTGGGGTGGGGATAATCTTTATTGGTTTGCTCCGAATATTCAAGACTGGATTGATCCCTTGGGTTTAGTCCATGAAAAGGCTCCAGGTTATCATGTTTACGGTTTATTCGATGTAGACCTTAAAACAGGTAAATTGGCAGATAAACCTTATTATATTGGGATAACTAATGATACGGCGAGAAGGATTACTGAACATCAAGAATCTAGGAGACTAACTACAGATGGATCTACAAGAATGCAAACGTTACATCGTGATTTAACATATGGTCAAGCAAGAGGTTATGAACAGGCTTTAATTGAGCATTACGATACGAAGAAAGGTGTTATTGGGGAAGAAATCTCTCAACAGAATAGACAAAATAAAATTAATTCTTTTGATGTAGATAGTAAAACTCGTAGAAAATCTCGACAAAGATATTTTATGAAATTTCGTAACCAATTACTGAAGAAATTGAAAGGAAAATGCTCATGAGCAAGATAGAACTATGGGATTGGAATAAAAAGAAACGAACGATGTTACGATTTATTAAAGTTGGTGACATTGTTTGTTTCGAAATTAATGAGCCTAAAAAGAAATATGGTTATGGTATTTTAATTGCCAAACTGGATGATGGTTGGTTTGCTTGTAAAGTGTATGATATTCAGCATATTGATCCTAACTCAATCACAGAAAAAGAAATAATAGAAGCTAATCAATTTGGTGATATTTTTATATTGGATGTATATAGTACCTTAGATGTAAAAAAATATATAAATGATGGAGAGTGGAGAATTTTAGGCCATTATGGTGATTTCAAACTCAGTCAAGATGAAATAGATAATACATTCTTTGAATATGGTGTCAGTGGCATGAAAAGAAAAATTAATTTATTAGGAGATGAACAAGAAATTTCAGATCAAGAAGCAGAAAGTTATCTACCTTATAGTCCTGTGACAGGAGATGACGCTAAAAGATGGTATATAAAGTATGATTAATTCTTTTTGAATAGTTAAGCATAGCGTAATAGCGTAGATTGAGTTGGAAATCCAACAAAAGTAACTATGCCGTTTGGAGATTTTATTTAAAACTTTTTCAGACGGCATTTTTTGTTCTTTAACAGCATAGTTTATCTAGCTGGCAAACCGCCCCGAAATTTGGCACATCCACCGCTTCAAACGCAATATCCTCGGCCAGTTGGTGGAAAAAACCAGCCGCCGCATCGACGGCACCCCCGTTCCCGCCGAAGAAGGCAAACACTACAGCCGCACCCGCTTCGACTACGATCCGCTAACCGGCAACCTGATTCAGACGGCCGACCAACGCAGCGGCGTGTTGGATTATGTGTACGACAAACTCGGGCGGATTGAAAGCGCCGTCAACAAACAAACCGGCCGCAGCGAAAAGTTCGCCTTCGACCCCGCACACAATATCCTGTCGGATAAGGTTTCAGACGGCCTCAAAGACACCAAAGGCCTGTCTGAAAACCTTTCAGACAGGCATCAGACCGGCCGTCTGAAAGGCCGCAACATTGGCAAAGGCAACCGCCTGCAGGAATACAACGGTACCGAATACACCTACGATGCCTTGGGCAATATGATTTACCGCCAACTGCCCAATGGTGAAAGCCAGTTGTTCCAATACGATACCGAAAACCAACTCGTACTGGCCGAAATCAAAAAGAACAGCGGCGAAAGCCAAACATGGGAATACGCCTACGACCCATTTGGACGGCGCTTGAGCAAAGAACGAACCGATAAAGGCGTCTTAACCGCTACCGCGCCGAAACAAACCCATTTCGTGTGGGACGGCGCAGCCGCCTGCTGCAAGAATATAACTACCGCGGCAGCTACAGTTACATTTACACCGACCAAGGCAGCTACGAACCGCTGGCGCAAATCTTTGACAACGCCAAAGACGGCAAACAATACCTAAGCTACTTCCACACCGACCAAATCGGCATCACGCGCGAAATGACCGACCAGTTAGGCAATTTACTGTGGTACGGCAGCTACTCGGCTTGGGGTTCTCTTGTGTCTGAAAAGCGCATCTATGAAAACGTTCATCAGCCTTTCCGCTTACAGAATCAATATTTTGATGCTGAAACGGGGCTGCATTATAACTATTTCCGGTATTACGAAGCAGATACGGGTCGGTTTGTGAATCAGGTCCGATTGGGTTGGTTGGCGGGGATAATTTATACCTGTTTGCTTTCAATGGGCAAATATGGGTGGATCCACTTGGGTTAAAATGTACTAGATTAGTTAAAGAGGCAGATGGTACTACTACATTAGAGATTAAAAATAAATTTAAACCAGGATCTTATGAGTCTAGGCAATTGCAAAGATTTGTAAGACTATGGAATCAGCAGATAGCTGCTGCAGGAGGTTCTATGACAAAAAGAGGAACTTTGACGCCTGTACAGCAACGCCTTAGTGATGCTTGGACACGGCTGATGAGAAGAAGATTTCCAGGGCGATTTAGAGGTAAAGTGGTTGGACATACACCAGATGCCATAATGGGAGGGTTAGTTGCTAATGGACGTGCTACGGCACTAAGTACTCAAGTTAATAGTTATTTGGGAGGTGTCGCAAGAGGGGTTCCTAATGGTACTGTGTATCATTCAGTTAGGCTGGCTAGATGGTAAATAATTATAGAAAGGAAGAAATGATGACAGAATTAACAGCTCTTCTTCAAAAATATAAAGAAGATTATGAACTTAGAAAATGTGAAGTAGTAAAAGAAGCAATTGCTTGTGGCATGACGGAAGAAGATGTATCTCCTTTTATTGATAAGCAAAAAATTAAAAAATCTACTAATAACATTGACACAATGCCTACATTAGCGAAAGGTATTGAGAAAATTTTATCTCCTTTGCTGGTCGAGAGATTTCAGTTCGCAGGCAATTGGATGGATATTGGGGAACAATTTCTCGGTATAGAAGAATTAAAGAAATTAATTGCTAGCAAAAATTTTCAAAAATGGTTACGTTCTATGAGAGAGAATTGGGAAGGGTCAGCACCTAATTTGTATCAAGATGATCAACTTTCTGTTTTTTCTATTATAGACAAAAATAATGGAAATTATAGTTTATTGGTATGGATTGAAAATGAGACAGAACCAGAGGTTTGGCGTTATTTTGGACAATCAGAGCAAAAATTTAAAAATTTAACAACATATTTTGAATGGTTGAGCAAATAATGAAGAAAGTACCTATTTGATATAGATAGAGTACACTTGAAATAATTATATGTAAATATAAAATATTTTGAAAAGCCGTCTGAAAACTTTATCCGAAACTTTTTCAGACGGCCTTTTCCTGCTCTTTAAAAAATTAACCTCTTTAAGAATAGCAACGGCTAAGTACAACCAGCCCGCTACGACTGCGATCCGTTCGGCAGACGCTTGAGCAAAGAACGAACCGATAAAGGCGCCTTAGCCGCTACAGAGCCGAAACAAACCCATTTCGTATGGGACGGCAGCCGCCTGCTGCAGGAATATAATTACCGCGGCAGCTACAGCTACATTTATACCGATCAATATTCCTACGAACCGCTGGCGCAAATCTTCGACAACGCCAAAGACGGCAAACAATATTTAAGCTATTTCCACAACGACCAAATCGGCATCCCGCGCGAGATGACAGATCAGCTCGGCAATCTGCTGTGGTACGGCGAATATACCGCTTGGGGCCGTCTGAAAACAGACGAGCGGGTTTATTAGCATGCGCACCAGCCGTTTAGGTTGCAGAACCAGTATTGCGATGAAGAGACGGGGTTGCACTATAACCTGATGCGGTATTATGAGCCTGATGCGGGTAGGTTTGTGAATCAGGATCCGATTGGGTTGTGGGGTGGCGATAATTTTTATTCGTTTGCCCCCAACGGACAAGTGTGGATTGATCCGTTAGGACTGGCACGGCCTCCTAAAGAGGGACGTTATCATGGTACAAAGCCCGCATATGAAAATCCAGGCCATCATGACCCAAGTTCTGGTAATTTTAGAGGAGGTGGTTCAGGTAAGACATCTATATTACCTCCGCATGCTGAGGAACTATATCGACATGCTATTCCTGACTCTCAAGGTGTTCATTGGTATGCTATTGATGATAAAGGAGTAGTCCATCGGTTTGGCAACAGTAATGACGGGAAAGTTCATTGGAATGGGGATAGCTCTCAAGGCAGAGGAATAAAAATCCCTTCTGATGTTCGCGCTCGTATAGAAGGGATGAAGAAAGACGGAATAGTAGTCCCTTCTCCTTGTAACAGTAATGAGAAGAAAAAAGGAAAAGGGAAAAAAAGATGAAGATTTCAACAAATTTAAAAATAGAATCAAATAGTAACTATTCTTTTGTAAATATTATAATTCATTTAGGAAGAGTAAAATTAGGAGATGAAAATAGTTTTGAAATAAAAGGGACTGTTATTCTTGGATTATTGGAAGTAATTAAGAATATACAGTTATTCATCAATGATTCAATATCAAATGATGATAAAATAAATTTAGAAAATATAGATTTAGAAGAATATATATTTACAATGCATGACTTGTTGCCGCGTAATTCCAATCTATTCGATGGAGATGATTTAGTTGCCTTTAAAGTAAAAGAGAATGCATTTATGGCAATATGTAAACCATATGAAAAAGATATTGTTATTATCCACAAATTTCCCATAAGTGAGTATTTGCAACATATGTTAGATTTAATGGGGCAATTAAACTCAACTGCATAGCAACTGTATCAAGTCCTAGCTTGCATAAAAAGCCTCTTTCGCAGGTAGGTGTGCGTCTTAGGCACGCACGCATTTTTATTTCTGAGCTTTCAAGGCCGTCTGAAAAAACTAGCTAAAATCTTTTTCAGACGGCCTTTTGTTCTTTAACAATTTAAATTTACTCATGGCGGTACCCGTTTGTGGTTTGCCGAAGTCGACGAAGGCGACGGCGTTTACCAGCTCATTGCCCAACTCGACCGCAACCATCACCACATCCGCCTTTGCTACGGCGACAACGGACTGCCGCACAGCGTTTACGACAGCAACGGCAGGCAGTTCCAATTACATTTCTCCTCCATCCGCCTAAACGACAGCGACGAAGTATTCGATGCCGCTGCCGAACACGGCGTATTTGTCGGCAAAGACGACCACCTTTACGTCAACCGCCTAACCTCGGTTACCTTCAACAGCCGCGAACTGGTGCGCTACGGCTACGACGGCTATGGCGATTTGACCGCCGTTTACGGCCGCGACGGCAAACGTCTGCGCGGTTTCGCCTACCGCAACCATATTATGATCGAGCACAACCAGCCCGACGGGTTGGTATCGCATTACGAATACGACCGTTACGACACCGACGGTAAAGTGCTCAAAAGCCATACCAATCTCGGCGAAGCATGGACATTCGACTACCGCGAGGGCTACACCCGCGTTACCGACGCATTGGGCAGGGAAGAGATTTACGGTTTCGACGAGAACTACGAAGAGATTTACCACATCGATGCCGCCGGCCACCGCAGCGATACGGAGCGTGACGACTGGGGGCGGATTACCCTTCAACGCGACGAACTCGGCCGCGAAACCCGTTTCGGCTACGACACCTTTGGCAACGTGATCAGCATCACCGCCCCCGACGGCAGCCGCACCCAAATCGATTACCACGACACTTTAAACCTGCCGGTTGCCGTCAACGACCCCGCCGGCAGAATCACCGAATACGCCTACGACGGGCGCGGCAATCTGATTCACATCACCGACCCTGCCGGCCACAGCACCGGGTATACCTACAACGAACAATGGCTGCCCGCCACCATCACCGACGCATTGGGCAAAACCAAACAGCTCGAATACGATTCAGACGGCCAACTGATCCGCTATACCGATTGTTCCGGCCAAGCCACCCGTTTCAGCTACACCGAATACGGCGACCTCGAAACCGTTACCGATGCCCTCGGCCATACCACCCGCCACCATTACGACGCAGCCGGCAACCACATCCGCAGCGACTACCCCGACGGCAGCAGCGAAAGTTTCGAATACGACCGCATCAACCGCCTGATCGCCCATATCGACGGACTCGGTGCCAAAACCGAATACGAACTGGCGGTGGACGGCTTACCGGTCAAACGCACCAACGCCCTCGGCCATAGCTTCGGCTACCGCTACGACCAAGCCCGCAGATTAACCACCCTCACCAACGAAAACGGCGACACTTACCGCCTCGATTACGACAACACCGACAACCTGATTCAAGAAACCGGCTGGGACGGCAAAATCACCGGCTACACCTACGATGCCGCCGGCCAACTGACCGAACAAACCGAATACGGCCTTTCAGACGGCCCCAACGCCGACCGCCCCGAGATTTGGCACATCCACCGCTTCAAACGCAATATCCTCGGCCAGCTGGTGGAAAAAAACCAGCCGCCGCATCGACGGCACCCCCGTTCCCGCCGAAGAGGGCAAACACTACAGCCGCACCCGCTTCGACTACGACCCGCTGACCGGCAATCTGATCAAAGCCCGCAACCGCCACAGCAGTGTCGAACTCGTTTACGACGTACTCGACCGGCTCGTCAGCGAAACCACCGTCCACAACGGCCAAAGCGCAACGGTAGGCTATCAATACGACCCGCTCGGCAACCGTATCCAAACCGTTTTCCCCGACGGCCGCAGCATCAACTACCTCTACTACGGCAGCGGCCACCTGCACCAAATCAACCTCGACGGCGAAGTCATCAGCGACATCGAGCGCGACCGACTGCATCAGGAAATCCAAAGAACACAGGGAGCCTTAACCAGCCGCTACGACCAAGCCGGCAACCTGATTCAGACCACCGACCAACGCAGCGGCGTATTGGATTACGTGTACGACAAACTCGGGCGGATTGAAAGCACCGTCAACAAACAGAGCGGCAGCAGCGAAAAGTTCGCCTTCGACCCCGCACACAATATCCTGTCGGATAAGGTTTCAGACGGCCTTTTTATCTTTGAAATAAAAAAATTATGATTTCAATGCAGCGGCTTCTTTGGCCAAGCGGGTGATGGTTGCCCAGTCTTTGTTTTGTACTGCGTCTTTGGGGGTGAGCCATGAGCCGCCTACGCATAATACGTTGGGCAGTTTCAAGTAATCGGGTGCGGTTTCAAGGCTGATGCCGCCGGTAGGGCAGAATTTTACTTGTGGGAAGGGGCCGTATAGTGCTTTGAGCATGTTTTTGCCGCCCACGACTTCGGCGGGAAAGAGTTTCATGGTATCGATGCCGTGCTCCAGCGCAAGCATCAGTTCGCCGGGGGTGGCGATGCCGGGGATAACGGCAATGCTGCTTTGTTGGGCGGCTTTGGCGAAGTTGATGTTGAAGCCGGGGCTGATGGCGAATACTGCGCCTGCATCTTCTACTGCTTTGAGTTGTTCGCCGTTAATTACGGTGCCGGCACCGACGATGGCGTTGGGGACTTCTTTTTTAATCAGTCGGATGGCTTCAATGCCTGCAGAGGTGCGCAGGGTGATTTCCAGTGTGGGGATGCCGCCTTCTACGAGGGCGTGTGCCAGATCGACGGCGGTGCTGATGTCGTCAATCGCCATTACGGGAACAACTGCTCCTGCGGTGAGGATGTCGCGTGGATTCATGTTAAGCTCCTAATTCAAATCAGAGAAAGCGGTTTTCAAAGGGTATGGGCTTGTTTCTAAAAGGCGGTTTTCAGACGGCCTCTGCATATGGCAAATAAACTTGGCTTTTACGATGGTTTGCCGTACTCGGGTTTGGCCCGAGTTATTTTTTTAAGTTGATTCGCTATGATGTTGAGGCCGTCTGAAAATGTGTTTAGGCAAAGTCACCGCTGAAGCTCATGGCACCGGTTTCTGCGCTGCTGGTCAGGCTACGGAATCCGGTAAACAATTCGCGCCCTGAACCGTGTTGGTTTTTACTCAGGTCGGGCGTGGGGATTTCGCGGGCATTCCATTCTTTTTCGTCTACCAGTGCGGTCAGTTCGCCAGTTTCGGCATTGAAGCGGATTAAATCGCCAGTGCGGATTTTGCCGATACTGCCGCCAAGCAAGGCTTCGGGGCTCATGTGGATGGAGGCGGGCACTTTGCCTGATGCACCGGACATGCGGCCGTCTGTAACTAGGGCGACCTTAAAACCGCGGTCTTGCAGAATGCCTAACGGCGGGGTGAGTTTGTGCAGCTCGGGCATGCCGTTGGCGCGGGGGCCTTGAAAGCGCACGATGCAGATGAAGTCGCGCTCCAGCTCACCGCGTTCGAATGCGGCCAATACGTCTTTTTGATCGTCGAAGACAATGGCCGGGGCTTCAATGATGCGGTTTTCAGGTTTGACGGCGGAAATTTTAATCACGCCGCGACCGATATTGCCTTTCATCAGGCGCAGGCCGCCGTCGGGTGAGAAAGGATTGGCGGCCGGGCGTAAAACATTTTCGTCCCCGCTAACGGCAACGGCATCGCGCCAAACAACTTTGCCGTTATCTAAGAACGGTTCTTGCGCATAACGGCGCATACCATGCCCGACTACCGTATCGACATCTTTATGCAACAGCCCAGCGTCCAACAGTTCACGTACCACAAAGGCGAGACCGCCGGCGGCTTGGAGATGGTTCACATCGGCTTTGCCGTTGGGGTAAACGCGGGTAAGCAGCGGAATAATGGACGAAATTTCGTCGAAGTCGTCCCAAGTGAGGATAATGCCGGCTGCGCGTGCCATGGCCACCAAGTGCATGGTGTGGTTGGTTGAACCGCCGGTTGCCATCAGGCCGATAAGGGCGTTGATGATGTTTTTTTCGCTGATCATTTCGCCTAGCGGCATCGCCGTGCCGTTTTTGATGCTTTCGGCCAGATGTTCGCCCGCCGCGCGCACCAACGCTTCGCGCATCGGTGTGTTGGGGTTGACGAAAGCGGTGTTCGGCATGTGCATACCCATCAGCTCCATCATCATTTGGTTGGAGTTGGCGGTGCCGTAAAACGTGCAGGTGCCGGGGCTGTGGTAAGAGCCCATTTCGCTTTCCAGCAGGGCATCGCGGCCTACTTTGCCTTCGGCGAACAATTGGCGGATTTTGGATTTTTCATCATTGGAAATCCCGCTGGTCATCGGGCCTGCGGGCACGAACAAGGCGGGCAGGTGCCCGAAAACCAATGCGCCGATCATCAGGCCGGGAACGATTTTGTCGCACACGCCTAAGAAGAAACTGCCGTCGAACATATTGTGCGACAGGGCAACGGCGGTACTCATGGCGATTACGTCGCGTGAGAACAGCGAAAGCTCCATACCTGCATAACCTTGGGTAATCCCGTCGCACATGGCAGGCGTGCCGCCGGCAAACTGCACGGTTGCGCCGTGTTTGTGCGCACTTGCTTTGATCCATGAGGGAAAGTCGTGGAAAGGCTGATGGGCGGAAACCATATCGTTATAAGCCGACACGATAGCCAAGTTGGGAATGCTTTCTTGCTGCATCTCGATTTTGATGGTTTTGGGCATGGCCGCCATGCCGTGCGCCAAGTTGGTGCAACCCAATTGGTTGCGTTCCATGCGCCCTGATTGGCGGGCGGCGCGGATGCGTTCGAGATACGCCGTGCGGGTGGCTTTGCTGCGTTCGACAATCCGTTCGGTAACGGCAGCAAGGGTAGGGTGGATACGGGCGGGTGTGTTCATGATTATTTTGCCTTTCATGGCCGGATACCGAATGATGTGGATGTCGATACACGGTTAATAGTCGGATACGGCTTAATAAAGGGAAGAGGCCGTCTGAAACCGGTTGAAATCATTATAATCTATAATTGTAGTTTAGTTACAGAAGAATGCTTGAACTAAGTCAAACTTTGTTTTGTAGTTTTGTAACATAATTTCAGTTCAAGTTAACCATATATTTACTTAGGTCAAATTATTTGGCTAAAACAGCGTAGACAAAAGGTGTAGTGCTGTGTAGGATTGCTACTAATTGTTAAGGCGGCTTCTTTGGAATTTTAAATTAGGCCGTCTGAAATATGCTTAAAGTATAATTAGATATAAAAATTTCAAGTTTGAAATACCTTTATAGGCCGATTTTGTAAGCGATGCTATTGAAAACTGCGGGTTAGATGGCAAAATGTAGTAGGATTACTTATCTGGAATAAGCGGTAGAAATAAAATACCGGATGATACCGGTATTAACGGAGCAGAGTTTTTATATATGTATATGGCGCAAGCCACCTTGATTGAAAGACAGAATGATGGATACACAAACAAACTTCGATTTGGTGTTATTTGGTGCGACCGGCGATTTGGCGATGCGTAAACTGCTACCCTGCCTGTATCAAGCGCATGTCGCGGGCTTATTGCATCCCGATGGCCGTATCTTGGGGGTAAGCCGTAGCGATTTGGATACCGCCGGTTTTTTGGCGAAGGTCGAAACCAACTCCAAAATCCACATCAAACAAAATTTCAGTGAAGAAGCGTGGTCATCATTTATCAAGCGCATTGCTTATTTAACGGTGGATGTTACTCGGCCGGAGCATTTCGATACGCTGGCGGAAAAAGTGAAAGCACGCAAGCAAACCGATAATGTCGTTATCTATCTTTCTACCGCACCGAAATTCTTTGCACCCGCTTGTGAAAATCTGGCCGCTGTGGGCTTGAATGCCGCCAACGTGCGTATCGTGCTCGAAAAACCGTTGGGCACCGATTTGAAGTCTTCACAAGAAATCAACACCGATGTCGCCCGCTTCTTTAAAGAAGAGCAGGTTTACCGTATCGACCACTATTTGGGCAAAGAATCGCTGCAAAACCTGCTGGCTTTGCGTTTTGCCAACGTGATGTTCGAGCCGTTGTGGAACAATAAATATGTGAAAAGCGTTCAACTGACCATTGCCGAACAATTGGGCGTGGAAGAGCGCGGAGAGTTTTACGACATCACCGGTGCGCTGCGCGATATGGTGCAAAACCACTTGATGCAGATGTTGTGTATGACAGCGATGGAAGCGCCCGCCAGTTTGGATGCAGATGCCGTGCGCGATGAAAAACTGAAAGTGATTAAGTCTTTAAAACCGCTGACTTCGGCCGATGTCGATGCAAATGTGGTGCGCGGCCAATATACCGCCGCCCAAAAAGACGGCCAAACCGTTAACGGCTATTTGCAAGAACATAATGTGCCTGCCGACAGCCGCACTGAAACCTATGTGGCTATTAAGGCGGAAATCGATAACCCGCGCTGGGCGGGCGTGCCTTTCTACTTGCGTACCGGCAAACGCATGGCGGGTAAAGTAGCCGAAATCGTGCTGAATTTCCGCGAGCTGCCCAACCATATTTTTGAGGGCAGCCAAAAAGCACCCAACCGTTTGGTTATCGAACTGCAACCCACCGAATCCGTCCGCCTGTACACGCAAGTCAAAACGCCGGGTGCGGGCAACCATGTGGAACTGACCGCGTTGAGCGTGGATATGGGTAAAGAAGTGGCCGGCCGCCGTGCCGAGGCTTACGAACGTTTGCTGTTGGATGTGATCAACGGCAAGCTGGCATTATTCAACCGCCGCGACGAACTGGAGGCCGCGTGGGAATGGGTGATGCCGATTATGGACAACTGGGAAAGCAGCCCGACTCCGCCGCACGGTTATGCCGCACATTCTTGGGGCCCCGAAGCGGCACGCGAATTGCTGGCGCGCGACGGCAATCAATGGCACGAAGAACAATAAATCAAGGTTGTTTCAGACGGCCTCCTGCTTCTTGAGGCCGTCTGAAAAATAGAGAAAGGAAATATCATGGCTTACCAATGGCACCATCACGAAAGTGCCGCCGCATCTGCCGTCGCCTTGGCCGATGCCGTTGCCGCTGCATTGAAAGTTGCGCTGGATAAACGGGGCAATGCCGTTTTAGCCGTGTCAGGCGGGCGTTCGCCAATCGCTTTTTTTGAAGCCTTATCGCAAAAAGATTTAGATTGGGCACATATTGCCGTTACGCTGGTAGACGAGCGTATCGTTCCTACCGACCACCCCGACAGCAATGCCGGATTGGTACATGAATACCTGTTGAAAAATAAGGCCGCCGCCGCGGAGTGGATTCCGGTGGTGGAAGCAGAGCGGCAAGCAGCCGATCTGCAACCCGAAGCCGTTGTTCAGACGGCCTTGAAACACTACCGCCAGCCAGACGCGCTGGTGTTGGGAATGGGAGGCGACGGGCATACCGCATCACTGTTTCCGCAAGCGCCGCAATTGGACAATGGGCTGGATTTAGCCAACGAAGTGCCGTTGCTGCATACCACTCCCGTTACCGCGCCGCATGAGCGTGTGAGCATGACGCTGGCCGCCATTGTGAAAACGCCCGCAGTATTTTTGGCGATTCAAGGCGCAGAGAAAAAAGCCGTGTTCGATCAGGCCGTCGCCGCGCTTTCGAAAAACCTCCCGACCAGCTTTATTCTCAATAATGAAAAGGTAAATTGCCATGTCCACTACGCAAACTAAAACCGTTGTTGCCGAATGGCCGCGTTTGGTAGCCGATATCGGCGGCACCAATGCGCGCTTTGCATTGGAAACCTCCCCACAAAAAATTGAAAAGATAGAGGTACTGCCGTGTAATGATTACGATACGGTTGTCGATGCCATCCGCGAATACCTTAAACGTGCGGGTAATCCGAAAATCAGCCATGCTGCTATTGCCATTGCCAACCCGATTTTGGGCGACTGGGTGCAGATGACCAACCATCATTGGGCATTTTCCATTGAAACCACCCGCCAATCATTGGGTTTTGAAACGTTGATTTTGCTCAATGACTTTACTGCACAAGCATTGGCAATTACGCAATTGGGAGCGGAAGATCTGGTGCAGATAGGAGGCTCGAAACCGGTGGAAAATGCACCTAAAGCCGTTATCGGCCCGGGTACCGGTTTGGGTGTGAGCGGATTGATTCCGAGCAATGCCGGCTGGGTGCCGCTGGCCGGTGAGGGCGGGCACGTGAGCTTTTCTCCTTTCGACGATGCGGAAAGCATGATTTGGCAATATGCTAAGAAAAAATACGGCCACGTTTCCGCCGAACGGTTCTTGAGCGGTGCGGGTTTGTCGCTGATTCACGAGGCTTTGTCTGCCAAAGAAGGGGTAAAACGTCAGAAAATGACACCGGCCGAAATCAGCGAACAGGCTTTGAGCGGTTCTTCGCCTTTGTGCCGCCTGACATTGGATATTTTCTGTGCCATGTTGGGTACGGTATCGTCCAACCTTGCACTAACGTTAGGTGCAAGCGGCGGTGTATATTTGTGCGGCGGCATCATTCCGCGTTTTATCGACTATTTTAAAAATTCGCCGTTCCGTACCCGTTTCGAGAGCAAAGGCCGTTTCGATGCTTATTTGGCAGCTATTCCCGTATATATCGTGTTGGGAAAATATCCCGGTATCTACGGTGCGGCGGTAGCGTTGTCCAACCATTTGCAAGGCGCATGCAATAACACTGCGGCACTCGGCGGTGCGGCAGGTAAAAAAGATAAATAAGTGTAATCACCCGGTTGGTTTGTTTTACAACATTGAAACCGCACGGATTGGCTCAGTGTAGGAATGATGCAAAAATCCGTGCGGTAATCCGCCGTTTGTTGTCCGGCAGCAAAATGTTGTGTCAATATATCGAATAAAATTTCAAATAGGAATTTTTCAACCATATAATTCATAATAATTGTCGGCTCCATCACATATAGATAGAGGGACAGACAACAGGCTTAAATGGAGCAGATACTTATGTTAAGCAAAATCAGTGAATCATTGGCTAACCTGTCAGGAGCGGAGCGCAAAGTTGCCGAATCTGCTTTGGCCGAACCCAAGTGGTTCGTTCATGCAGCGGTAGCGGAAATTGCCGAACGCGCTTCCGTGAGCCAGCCGACGGTTATCCGTTTCTGTCGCAGTTTGGGTTATAAAGGTTTGCCCGAGTTCAAATTGGCGTTATCGGCCAGTATCGGTCATGAAGGCCTGCCGTATGTGCACGAAGAATTAAATACCGATGACGATATTTCGAAGGTTGTGGAAAAAGTATTGGGCAATACCGCTGCTTCCGTTCTCGGCGCACGCCGGTTTTTGAAAGAGGCGGAGTTGGAAAAAGCCATTGCCATGCTCACTCATGCCCGCCGTATCGAATTTTATGGTGTCGGCAATTCAGGCATCGTGGCACATGATGCGCAGCACAAATTTTTCCGTTTCGGTATTTCTACCGTTGCTTATGTTGACACCCATATTCAATTGATGGCTGCGGCCGTGCTGGGCAGTCAGGACGTGCTGGTGGTAATTTCCAATTCCGGTTCTTCCATCGAATTGCTGGATGCTGTGAGCATCGCCAAGGAAAACGGAGCGGCGGTTATCGCGATTACCCGCGCCGGTTCGCCGCTGGCGCAACTTGCCGATTGCGTTTTGAGTGTTGCCGCCCAGGAAAACAGCGAGCTTTACACACCTATGATTTCGCGTTTGCTGCAATTGGTCGTAGTGGATATTCTTGCCATCGGTTTGGCCTTACGTTTGGGTGAAACAGCCAGCCTGCAATTGCAGAAAGGCAAACGCAGCATTCACAGCAAACATTTGGAATACAATAAGGAAGAATCATGAAACACTTGCAGGAGCTACCCGTATGGCGCGAGCTGTGGAAGCATTTCGATGCAACCAAAAGCCTGCATATGCGCGATTTGTTCGAGCAAGATCCCGAACGGGCGCAGCGTTATTGGCTGGAAGTAGGCGGTTTGATTTTAGATTATTCGAAAAACCGCATTACCGATGAAACATTGGTTCTGCTGATGCAGCTTGCCCGCGAATCCGGCGTGCCGGAGCGCATCAAACAGATGTTCCGCGGCGAAAAAATCAACGCAACGGAAAACCGCGCCGTATTGCATGTGGCTTTGCGCAACCGTACCAATGCCCCGATCCTTGTGGACGGCGAAGACGTGATGCCCCAAGTCAACCGCGTGTTGAGCCGTATGGGCGAGTTTGCACACGAAGTACGCAGCGGCGAATGGCTGGGCTATACCAACCAAGTGATTACCGATGTGGTCAATATCGGCATCGGCGGTTCCGATTTGGGGCCGCTGATGATGTGTACGGCACTCAAGCCTTACGGCCATCCGCGTTTGAAAATGCACTTTGTATCGAATGTGGACGGCTCGCAGTTGCGTGATGTGTTGGAAAAGGTGCACCCCGAAACCACGCTGTTCATCATTGCTTCCAAAACCTTTACCACGCAAGAAACCCTAACCAATGCGTTAACCGCCCGAGAGTGGTTCTTGAAATATGCTGATGAAGAATCTGTCGTAGCCAAGCACTTCGTAGCCGTATCGACCAACAAAAAAGCCGTGGCCGATTTCGGTATCGACACCGCCAATATGTTCGAGTTTTGGGATTGGGTCGGCGGGCGTTATAGCCTGTGGTCTGCCATCGGCTTGCCGATTATGCTTTATTTGGGCGAAGAGAACTTTATCGAAATGCTCAACGGCGCACATCTGATGGACCAGCATTTCTTCAATGCGCCGTTGGAGCAGAATATGCCTGTGCTGTTGGCGTTGATCGGCATCTGGTACATCAACTATTACGGAGGCGGCAGCCACATCATTGCCCCGTACGACCAGCACCTGCACCGCCTGCCCAAATTCATCCAGCAGCTTGATATGGAAAGCAACGGCAAACAGGTTACGCTCGACGGACAAGCGGTAGCCCATGAAACCGCACCGATTATTTGGGGCGAAACCGGCATCAACGGCCAACACGCTTTCTTCCAACTGCTGCATCAAGGCACGCATATTACGCCCATCGATTTGATTGCTTCGCTGCAAAAACGCAGCAATCTGCCCGGCCATCACGAGATTTTGCTGGCCAACGTATTCGCCCAAGCCGAAGCCTTTATGCGCGGCAAAACGCCCGACGAAGTGCGTGTCGAACTGAAAGAGCAGGGCATGGATGAAGCGCGCATCGAAGAATTGGTGCCGCATAAAACCTTCTCCGGCAACCGCCCCAGCAATCTGATTCTGATGAACAAAATCAACCCCCGCAACATGGGCAGCCTGATTGCGCTGTATGAACACAAAACCTTCGTGCAGGGCATTATTTGGGGCATCAACAGTTTCGACCAATGGGGCGTGGAATTGGGCAAACAGCTTGCCAAAACCATTTTGTCGGAGCTGACGGGGGAAGCCGCCGTCCAGCCACACGACAGCTCAACCGAACGCTTAATCCGCCTCTACCGCAATGCCAACTGCGATAAGCCGGGAACGTGCTGAAACAAAAGGCCGTCTGAAAACTTTGTTTGTAATTCAGACGGCCTTTGATTTAATACAAATTGTAGTAAAATAACAGTTGCAAACCTATAGAATATCAGTAAGATAGCTTTCATATTAAAGTTGTTTAACTTTAATTTAACACTTGTAAGTAAATTTTATTACATATAAATTTAAGGGCAATTACAATGTCTGCGCAATCACAAACAAACAACAATACCGCTCTGTCTGTATTAACCGCATTGTTCTTCATGATGGGTTTCATTACCTGCATGAACGACATCTTGATTCCCCACCTGAAAGCCATTTTTGATCTGAATTACGTTCAGGCCATGCTGATTCAGTTCTGTTTCTTTACCGCATATGCCATTATGTCGATTCCGATGGGTAAAGTGGTAGAGAAACTAGGTTACAAAAACGGTGTTATCGGCGGTTTCCTGTTGACGGCCGTCGGTTGTCTGCTGTTCTACCCCGCCGCTTCCAGTGAGGCTTATCCGATTTTCTTGGGTGCGCTGTTTATTCTGGCTTCGGGTGTAACGTTGTTACAAGTAGCGGGTAATCCTTATGTAACTTTGCTGTCAAAACCAGGTAAAGAGTCTGCCACTTTAACATTGGTGCAAGCCTTTAACTCGCTGGGTACGACAATTGCACCGCTGTTGGGCTCCGCATTGATTTTGGCGGATGCCAGCCAAGCGGCGACCAAAGCGGAGCAAGTGGCATCCGTACAGATTCCGTATTTGGGTTTGGCGGGTTTACTGGTATTGCTGGCGGTGTTTGTGAAAATGATCAGATTGCCCGATGCACGTAAAATTGCTGAGGCGGAAACCGAACACAATCACGACGGTAAAACCAGCGTATGGCAATACAAACACTTGGTGTTGGGCGCAGTGGCTATTTTCTGTTACGTAGGTGCCGAAGTATCTATCGGCTCCTTGCTGGTTAATGTGATGGAAGTAACCGCCGGTTTGGATCATGCTACGGGCGCGAAATATCTGTCGCTCTATTGGGGCGGTGCCATGGTGGGCCGTTTCTTGGGTTCTGCCGTGATGAATAAAATTACACCGAACAAATACCTGACTTTCAATGCGGTAATGGCAGTGTCGTTGATTACCATTGCTATTCTGGCAGGTGGAGGTGCAGTGTCTATGTGGGCGTTGCTGGCAATCGGTTTCTTTAACTCAATCATGTTTCCGACTATCTTCTCGTTGGCAACCAAAGGTTTGGGTAAATTTACCGGTGCGGCTTCAGGTGTTATCTGTACTGCGATTGTGGGCGGTGCGATTGTGCCGGTGGTTCAAGGTTTCTTTGCCGACCATATCGGTTTGCTGGTATCGTTCTTCGTTTCCGCCATCTGTTATCTGTATATTGTATTCTTTGCGGTTAAAGGTTTCCGTGCCGACGAAGCGTAATAGTGGTTTTCAGTAAAATTCAAACAGGCCGTCTGAAATGTTTTCAGACGGCCTGTTTGATTGATCTGTTATGATGCTACGCTCTTTTATGGTTATCGAACCCGATGTTTCATACTTCGTTAACTTTTTCGGGTTTAAAAGAATGGTTTTGCAAACTGCCGAAGCGGTAACAAGATCGGTTCGGCATTGATACGGAATATCGGTTTTACAACCGCTACGGTATCGGGTTCAAACTGTTCGGTTTGATACCGTAAGCAATAATATATGGCAAATAAACTTATTTTTGATACAAGGCAGCAAGCCGCAGACGGTACAAGTAGTACGGCTGCTTCTGTTGCTGCTTTAGCGGTTGATAAAATTGTTCTCTTCGAGCTAAGGCGCAGTGCCGTAGCAGAAATTAAGTTTATTTGCTGTAAAATAACACTTTTTGAAAGCGGTTTTGTGCCGCTTTCTGTTTCCAAAAGTGCACCGCGGAAAAACCGCACGGCTTTTTCAGGTGAGCATATCAATAAAAAAGGATGGGCAACATGTTCGGTTTCAAACCGCTGTTAAATATGCCGCGCTGGGAAGCGTTTTTGGTGGTGGTTTTATTGGTTTCCGCTATGGGTTACAGCATTATTTCACTTGGCTGGCTGCCGCATATGTCGATTATTACTGCGATTACGGTGCTTTTGGTATACGGCTTGTTGCGCGGAGTGAAGTATATCGATATGCAGCGCGGGATGGTTGATTCGGTGGGCCAAGGGATGGGCGCGATTTACCTGTTTTTCTTTATCGGCTTGCTGGTTAGTGCTTTGATGATGAGCGGTTCTATTCCTACGTTGATGTATTATGGTTTCGGCTGGATTTCTCCACAGTATTTTTACCTTTCTGCATTTGTTCTAAGCTCGCTGATAGGAGTGGCTATCGGCAGTAGTTTGACGACTTGTGCCACGGTGGGTGCGGCTTTTATCGGCATGGGCGAGGCTTTCCATGCAGATTTGGCAATGACGGCAGGCGCGGTGGTTTCAGGCGCGTTTTTCGGAGATAAAATGTCGCCGCTTTCCGATACCACCGGTATTTCGGCTTCGATTGTGGGTATTGATTTGTTTGAACACATCAAAAATATGGCTTATACCACGATTCCTGCATGGTTGATGACTGCTGCGTTCTTGTTGTGGCTGCTGCCTGCGGTAGCAGCGCAAGATTTGGGCAATACGTCGGTTTTCCGCGAACAGCTTGCCGCTTCGGGTTTGGTGCACGGCTATTCGCTGATACCGTTTGCTTTGTTGGTGGTGTTGGCCATAAAGCGTGTGAATGCCATCGTTGCTATGATTGCCACCGTATTTGCCGCTTTAATCGTTACTTATTTCCACAGCTCACCTGATTTGGCAAAATTGGGTGGTTGGTTCTACGGTGGTTTCAAACTTGAAGGTAACTTTGAAAATATTGCCCGCCTGGTTTCGCGCGGCGGCGTGGAAAGTATGTTTTTTACACAAACCATCGTGATTCTGGGCTTGAGTTTGGGCGGGTTGTTGTTTGCATTGGGTGTGATTCCAAGCCTGCTTGAAGGCATCCGCCAGTTTTTAACCACGGCGGGACGGGCCACATTCAGTGTGGCCGTTACCGCTGTGGGGGTGAACGTACTTATCGGCGAGCAATATTTAAGTATTCTGCTGTCGGGCAGAACATTCAAGCCGGTGTACGATAAACTCGGCCTGCACCCGCGCAATCTGTCGCGTACTTTGGAAGATGCCGGTACGGTGGTTAACCCGCTGGTACCGTGGAGCGTATGCGGTGTGTTTATCAGCCAAGCCTTAGGCGTGCCGGTGTGGAGTTACCTGCCTTATGCGTTTTTCTGTTATCTATGTTTGATATTGACTTTATTGTTCGGTTGGACAGGGCTGACCTTAAGCAAGAAATAAACCTTGAGGCCGTCTGAAATATGTTTTCAGACGGCCTCAAGGTTTATGATGGCGATATGGGTTAAGTGCGCCAACCCTGTAAATGTTGTTCAATCAAATCGGCCAATGCGTTTATCCAAGCGGGGTGGGTGTTGAGGCAGGGGATATAGTGGTATTGCACACCGCCTGCCTCATGAAACTGCTCGCGCCCTGCAATAGCGATTTCTTCCATAGTTTCCAAGCAGTCGCTGACAAAGCCGGGGCAGAATACGTCCAGTTTGGAAACGCCCTGTTTGGGCAGTTCGTCGAATAAATCTTGTGTGCTCGGTCCCACCCATTTTGCTTTACCGAACTGGCTCTGAAACGACACGATATAATCGTTTTCATTTAAGCCTAATGCTTGCGTAAGCAGTTCGGCGGTGTGCCGGCATTGGAGCGGGTAAGGGTCGCCGTCGTCATGGTGTTTCTGCGGAATGCCGTGAAAACTCAGCATCAATTTTTCGCCACGGCCATGTTCTGCCCAATAAGCCTGAATGTGCTGTTTCATGGCTTCAATATAGCCGGCATTGTTATAGAAACTCGTCAAGGTACGTATACTCATTTGATAGCGCTGCCGCAATAGGGTATTGAATACCTTATCCAAAGCGGCGGCGGTGCTGGATGCCGCATATTGCGGATACAGCGGCAACGCCAAAACCTGCGTAACCCCTTGTGCTTTCAGCTCGGACAGCACCTGCGCAACATTTGATTCGCCATAGCTCATGGCATAACGCACAATGACATCAGGTAGTTTTTCAGATAGCGCAGCTGCCTGCCGTTGGGTGTACACCGTTAGCGGCGAACCTTCGGGAAACCAGATTTTTTCATAACCGTGTGCACTTTTCTTTGGGCGGAATGTTAATACCAAGCCATACAGAATCGGCTGCCAAAGCCATTTGGGCAGCTCTACAACGCGTTGGTCGGATAAAAAATCCCGTAGATACGGGCGGACGGCTTGGGCGGTGGGTGCAGAAGGAGAACCGAGGTTAATCAGCAGCACGGCGGTTTTATTTTGTTGCGTGTAAGGAACGGCAGGTTCGGTTTGGAAAAGCGGCATATCGAAGCATCCTGATAAATTTTAGACAGCATCTTACGGTATTTTGCCGTAAGGCGAAACCATAAGAGTAAGGAAGGCCGTCTGAAAACAGTGTGCAGGTTACAGCCGTGCCTGAAAAGCGTTATCATGTTTGCCGATATATCAAGGAGCCGACCATGAACTTTTTCGATACCCGCAGCATAACTTTTGCCGAACCGGTAGAAATGCTGTATGCCTGCCACGGAAAAGTCCGCCGTTTTTGCGGGCAGATAAAAATGTTACCGGATTACCTTGAAGAAAACGGCTGCAATGATGTTGTTTTGCAGGCGGTAAAGCAGATTGCCCAGTATTTCAATGTCGCCGCGCCGCTGCACCATCAAGACGAAGAAGAGGATTTCTTTCCCTTGCTGCTGCAACATGCTCCGCAAGCACAAGACAGTGTCGACCGCCTTTTGCAGCAACATGAAAGCCTGCATCAGAATTGGGCCGCATTGGCCGAAGAGTTTGCCAAACTTCAAAAAGATAAAAACTATAGACCTGATCGGGAAATATTGGAACGTTTCACTGCCGGTTACGATGTCCATTTGGCACTTGAAGAATCGCTGTTTGAAATGGGCAAACAGTTTGTGCCGCAGGATCAATTGGCGGCAATCGGTCGAAATATGGCGGAGCGCAGGAAACCGAAAGCGTAGGTTATATTATGAGAGAGGCCGTCTGAAAACTTGTTTTCAGACGGCCTCTCGGCTTTTTGTTCCTTCAACGCCGTTCCTGCCTGCGTATCAGATAAACACCTAAGATACCGAAGAGTACCGTCGGCAGTATGGCGGCGATGAAGGGAGGAACGCCGTAGAGTTGGCTGGTAAAGCCGAACAGCCGTCCGGCGAAGTGGAAAGCAAGCCCCAAGCAGATGCCGGCAAACAGCTTCAAGCCCATGTTGCCGTGGCGGGTGGTTTGCGGCGTAAATGCCAGTGCGACCAAGGCCATAATGGTGGCGGCAACGGGATACATCAATTTGCGCCACCATGCTATTTCATAAGTTTTGGTTTGTTGGTTGTTGGCCTTCATATGGCCTATGTAGGTGGTGAGGGCCGATACCGACATCTGTTCGGGCTTAACCAGCAACACGTCAAGCAGGTTGCGTTGCAGCTCGACCGGCCATTTTTGCACGGCTTGGATTTCGGTGCGTACTTGTTCGCTTTCGAGCAGGCTGCGGCGCACGTTTTTAAGCTGCCAGCTGTTATCGTCGTTCAATACGGCGGATTCTGCTTCTATGGCTTCGGCAAGCCGGAAGGCTTCGTTGTGTTTCCAGATTTTTACGCCGAGCAGAGTGTGGTCGGGCAGCATTTCGCGCACATTGATAATGTTATCCTGCTCCTTCAGCCATAAACCTTGGCTGCCGGTACTGATTTTACCGTTGACGGCGGTGGCCTTGAGATTTTCGGCACGTTGGCTGAGCGAGGGTGCGATCCATTCACCCAGCAGTGCGGTTAACACTGCAAAAATCAAACCGAACTGGAACAAAACGGTGATCAGTTTTTTGGTACTCATGCCGCTGGTTTTCATCACGGTAAGTTCGCTGCCGGAAGCCAGTTGGCTGAGTGCGACCAAGCCGCCGATTAAGACGGCCAGCGGCATCAATTCGTAAGCATGGGCAGGCATCTGCATCAGCACATACTGCATCATTTTGATACCGGTGTAACTGCCTTGGCCGATGTCGCCCACTTCGCCGATGATGTCGAAAAAGCTGTATAAGGCGAGAAATGCCAGAAGGGCATATACCGACATCACGCTGAGTTGGCGGATAAGATAGCGGGTAAGCAGCATCATTTCACACCGCCTTTCATACTGTTTTGCAAGGCTTGCCAAAACGGTTGCGCCGGCATACTGCGTACGCGCAGCAGAATAACGGCGATAGCAAGCATGAGAATGTGCATGGGCAGCATCCCGACCCAGAAATTGAGTTTGCCGTCTTCCACGGCGTTGCGCAGAAAAGTGAGGCCGTTTTGATAAACCAGATAAAGGCCGATGGCAATCAAGATGTTATAAGTGTGCCCCGTGCGCGGGTTGAAATAGGAAAGCGGCACGGCCAGTATGCTCAACAGCAATACGCTGATGGGCAAAGACAAGCGCCACATCAATTCGGCTTGGTATTGCGGATTGTCGCTGCCGAAAAGTTTGGATGTCGGAATGGTGCGGCGGTGGGAAATCGGGTCGACGATTTTCGGCACGGTGCTGATGATCAGGCTGAGGTGTTCGAACGATACTTGGTTATAGTCGGCTTTGCCGGGCGTGCCGCTGTAACGGTAGCCGTTGCTTAATTCCAGCGTACGTTTGTTTTCTTTTAAAGAAAAAGTGCCTTCTTTGGCTAGAATAATGTTGTCGTTGCCTTTGCTGTCGTGTTCGCGCAGAAACAGATTTTTCATAATGCCTGAATCGACATCGAAAGTTTCAACGAAATATACCCGCCTGTTGCGTTTGCCCAGCGTGCGGAATTCTCCTGCTTCGATTAAAGAAAGCTCCTGTTTCTGCTTGAGGATTTCGGCAAATTCACGGCTGCGCAGCTCGGCCCACGGCATTATGAAAAGCTGCATCACAGCAATCAGGATGGCAAACGGCACGGCGAACTGCAATACGGGACGTATCCATTGCTTCAGTGCCAAACCGCAGGAAAGCCAAACCGACATTTCACTGTCACGCCAATATCTTGTAAGTACGGTCAGTGTACTGATGTAGGCCGTCAGTACCAAAAGAAGCGGGGTCATGCCGATAACCCAAAATCCCACCAGAGCCGCTACGGCATCAATAGCCACACGGCCGTCTGCAGCTCGCCCCAGCAGGTTGATGGCCTGTGTAGACACCAAAACCGCCAACAGTACTACAAAAATGCCGACTGCAGTAAATGAAAGCTCTTTAATAAAATTACGTTGATAAATCATAAAAATATGCTGCTTTTTCATGCGGGAAGGGCTTCGGGCGGCCTTTAGAGCCGGAAACGGGGCTTGCCGTTTGGTGTGTTCCGAATGGCCGGATATGGAGTACAATCGAACCATATGTTTCAGACGGCCTCGGATAATATACTGAAGGCCGTCTGAAAAAATCCATTTAAATCACCGCTTCAACTAGGAGAATAAACATGGAATTTAGCATAAAAGCTGAAAAATTGCAGCCGAACCAAGCCGGCGCATTGCTTTACATCTGTGAAGATGCTTGCCCGTGCAGCAAGAATAGTGATAATCCGGTGGCCGCATTATTGTGCGGTGCATTGGAGGAAGATCAGGTGTTTGCCGAAACCAAAACATCCGAAGAAGGTAGTTTGAAAGCGGTTGCCGTTGTCCGTTTGAAGGATATGCAGCGTGATGCAGTTGCTAAAGCTGCATCGGAAGCAGCTACTTGGGCTCAAAAACAAGAACGGGTAAGTGTGTGCGTGGCACCGTTCAATAAAAAAAATGCTGCTTTAGTGGTAGAAGTGTTTGCTGAAGCTTTCGGCAATGCCGTTTACCGTTTCGAGCGCTATAAAAAAGAAAGCAAACCGGCCAAATTGGAAAAAGCGGTGTTTTTCTGTGCCGAACACACCCAAGCCGTTCAGACGGCCTTGGAAGTGGCCGAAGCGCAGATTCACGGTGTAAACATCTGCAAAGACCTCGGTAATGCGGCTCCCAATGAGTGTACGCCTAAATTTTTGGCTGAAACCGCCAAAGAAGAAGCCGAAAAAGTGGGCGCATCGGTAAAAATTCTCGATAAAGACTACATCAAGAAAAACATGGGTGCGTTTTGGTCGGTAGCCAAAGGCAGCAAACAGAAACCGTATTTGATTGAACTTTCTTATTTCGGCGCAAAAGACCAAAACGAAGCTCCTATCGTGCTGGTAGGTAAAGGCATCACTTTCGATTCGGGCGGCATTTCCCTGAAGCCCGGCCTGAATATGGATGAAATGAAATACGATATGTGCGGTGCAGCCAGCGTTATCGGTACTTTCTGTGCCGCCGCCAAGCTGAAACTGCCGATTAATCTGATTGCCATTGTGCCGACTTGTGAAAACATGCCTTCCGGTGGTGCAAACAAACCGGGCGATATTGTAACCAGCATGAAAGGTTTGACCATCGAAGTACTGAACACCGATGCGGAAGGCCGTTTGATTTTGTGTGATGCGCTCACTTATGCTGAACAGTTCAAACCTAAAGCGGTGGTTGACGTAGCCACGCTTACCGGCGCATGTATTGTGGCACTCGGCCATGACGTGAGTGGCGTGATGGGCAACAATCAGAAACTGGTCGACAGCTTGCTTGCCGCGGCCAAACATACCGATGACAAAGCATGGCAGTTGCCGCTGTTCGACACTTATAAAGAACAGCTTAAATCCAATTTTGCCGATCTTCCCAATATCGGCACGCCCGGTGCAGGCACGATTACTGCAGGAGTGTTTTTGTCTTACTTCACCGAAGATTACCCGTGGGCGCACTTGGATATCGCCGGAACCGCATGGAAATCAGGCAAAGAAAAAGGTGCAACCGGCCGTCCGGTACCGCTGCTGCTCAATTATCTGCGTCATGTGAAATAGTATCGGAAAGCAGGCTTGTGCCTGCTTTTTTATTGGCAGGTATTTTGCAGAGCATTGTTTGCCGCACATTTCTTCTTGTGCTTTGAGCTTGCTTCGGCCGGTTTTGAAAGCCGTCAGGCCGTCTGAAAGCATGGTTTTCAGACGGCCTCCGGAAAAGTGTAAAAAGCGTTTGTTATAACCGGAACCTTATCTTTGCAAGTGTAGTCTATACATAATAAGTAATAATAATTTACTGTATTTTGCTATAATTTATACTGAAGTTTGAACAGTAGGTTGGTGGCATTTCGTTGATTCAAACGGTATTGTCAGCCGGATGTGTGATTCGGCTCTCGCATAAGGCACCGTATCGGAGCCGGGTTCTCCAATCAGGAATATTCTAAATGAACAGAACAGTCATTGCTCAAACGCCTTTAGGTCAAAGTTTGTTGTTTAAAAAGCTGGAAGGAACCGAAGCGGTTTCAGAGCTTTTCAAATTCGATATTACTTTTGTTTCTAAAAACCCTAATCTACAAGGCCGCGATATTGTCGGCCAGCCGGTAACATTGGAAATCGATACCGAAGCAGGCAGCCCGCGCTATCTGAACGGCTTGGTTACTGATTTCGGCTATATCGGCGAAGATGAAGACGAAGAAGGCTATCATGCTTATGCTTGTACTGCCCGCCCGTTTATGTGGTATCTCACTCAAAATGTAGACAGCAGAGTATTCGTGGATAAATCGGTGCTGGATATTGCTGACGAAGTTTTATCTGCATTCGGCTTTCCTTATCAGGTTAAATGCCAAAAAAGTTATCGTACGCGAGGCTTCTGTGTTCAATATCAGGAAACCAGTTTTAATTTCTTGAACCGTTTGTTTGAGCAAGAGGGCATTTATTATTACTTTACCCACAGCAACGGCTCGCACGAGTTGATTATCGCCGACGATGTCGGCATCTTAGAGCCTATCCCTTCTTCCAACATTCCTTACCACTCTCGTCAAACCGCACCGGGCGCACCCAGCACTGCTTATATCGACATCTGGGAAGAGAGGGATTCTCTTAAATCCAGCCAGTTTGTAACACAAGAATACAATTACAAAAATGCCAAAGTGCCGATGAAATCGCAGGATTCCGTTCACGATTTCAGCTCGGTAACCATGGAACACTATGATTTCTATACCGGCTTCAGCGATGTTTCCGAAGCGCAGAATTACAGCCAAGTGCGCAGTGAAGATTTAAAGAGCCAAACCAAAGTCATCACCGGCTCCGGCACGGCGTTGACGATTGCTCCGGGTTATGCATTTACCCTTAGCAGACACCCGCATTCATCATCCAATACCGAATATACAATTCTGAATGCAAACTACGATTTTGAAGAAGCTGGTTATACTACTGGCACCCGTATCGGCAAATTCAGAATTTCGTTCCGCGTATTGCCGAAGTCGTACCAATACCGCCCGCCGCTGAAAACACCCAAACCGAAAGTATTGGGTACGCAGGCTGCAACGGTTACCGGTCCGGCCGGAGAGGAAGTTCATACCAACGAATACGGCGATATTAAAGTCCAATTCCATTGGGACCGCTACGGTAAAATGGATGAGAATAGTTCTAACTGGGTTCGTGTAACGCAAGGCTCGGCCGGTGCAGGATACGGTTCCATCAATACGCCGCGTATCGGCGAAGAAGTGTTGGTCGACTTCATTAACGGCGATGCCGACCGGCCGATCGTATTGGGCCGTCTGTATAACAGCGCGATGTCGCCGCCGTGGGGCTTCCCCGCCGCCGCCAAGCAATCCGGTATTAAGAGTAAAAGTTTCAACTCGCCGCTTTCTAACTTTAACGAACTGATGTTCAACGATACTGCAGGCTCTGAAATGGTGAATTTTCAGGCGCAGAAGGATTTGACATCGCTGGTTAAAAACAACGAAACCCGCAACGTCAATAACGATCGCACCACCACCATCGGTAACAACGAAACGGTAACAGTGGTAGGAGATAGGACTAAAACCGTCCAAAAAAACGAAACGGCTTCGATTACCCAAAATCGTACTAAATCGGTCGGTCAGGACGAAACGGCGAGCATTACCCAAAACCAAAACGTCAGTGTAGGCCAAAACCAAAGCACCAGTGTAGGCCAAAACCAAAGTACCAGCGTGGGTAAGGACCAAAGCGTCAACGTGGCGATGAACCGCAGCCGCTCGGTCGGTCAAAACGAGAATGTAACCATCGGCCAAAGCCAGGCGTTGACGGTGGGGCAGGATCAAAACGTTACTGTCGGCCAAAACCAAGCGTTTACCGTCGGAGCCAACCGCAATAAAACCGTGGTTTCTAACGAAGTCAGCAGCATCGGCGGCAACAAGCAGGAAACGGTAAGCCAAAACGGTATGAACAATGTCGGCATCGGCCAGATGACCAATATCGGTGCGGGCTATATGCTGAACGTCGGCGGCGGCTGGATGACCAACGTCGGTGCGGCGGAAATGCACAGTGTCGGCCTGATTATGGCCATTAATGCCGGCATGAACATCGGCCTCAATGCCGGCCGCAACATCACTTTGTCGGCTAATTCCAAAATCACTCTGCAAGTTGGCAATTCCATGATTGTGATGGATAAAAACAAAATCGCCATCGTGAGCAAAAAAATCAAAATCGTCGGCACCAAAGACATAGATATAACCGGTCAAAAAGTGGACATCAACTAGAGAAGAACCGCCATGTTCGAACTGGAAAACTTTACCTGTTTTCATACGCAGCAATTTAAAAATGTCGACCAGTTGGATCGGGCATATGATGTTGTTGTTGCCAAAGTCAGCTATGAATTTGAAATCGACCCGGCAACCGGGCAAACAGAGCTTCAGTTTGCCCGCACGCAAACGCCGCTTACGTTTGCCGACACTTTTTACGGTAATCCGTCACAGACGACAACCTTGCTCGAAAGCGATTTTTCACTTTATAAACCGAAAGTGGATATCGTGGTTAACGCCACTGCTTACTCACCCGACGACAGAATGATCGGGCAATTTCCGGTTTCGGTACAGATCGGCGATTATAAAAAGCCTTTGGCCGTTACCGGTCCTCGCTATTGGGTAAGGGAAGCATTGGGCTGGACTTTGGGTGAGGCTTCCCCCATCGATTCGCTGCCGATCCGTTATGAATTTGCTTTCGGCGGCAGTGAGGTGGAAGACGACCATGAAGGGTATCAGGAAAACGCCATCGGTATGGGTTATTACCCGAAAGCGTTTTTGCGGAAAAACAGCGCCAAACGTATGTTGCCCGCCCATCAGATTTACAATCCCGCCAAGCCGGTGAGAGATCCGAGCGAAATTGCCGTGCCTGAAGGTTTCGGCTTTTTCCCCCGATATTTTGCCCGGCGCGCGCGGCATACGGGTACGGCGGATGCGGAATGGATAGAAAAGCGCGCTCCCTTGCTGCCGGAAGATTTTTCCATGGCGTATTGGAACGGCGCGCATCCGTCGTTGCAATTGCAACATTTCAAACCCAACCATATTTATGAATTCGGATTTACCGGATTGGTGCATTCTTTCCAAGCGCCCAACCAACATTTTACAGTTTCCCTACCGGTGGAAACCGTGTTTGCCCATGTATACACGCCGGCCAATTTGTCTCTTTGCAAAGATTTGATTTTGGATACGGTGGTGGTGGATGTGGAAAAACGCAAGATCGACTGTACTTATCGGACATCGTTTCCTGAAGAGTTGGAAGTTACTTCGTGTCAGTTGAGATTTATCGCAAGACATGAACGTGCTGCACAGATCGAATTGGCAAAAGAGAACAAAGCGTCGAAATCGCAATTTACGCCTATTCCACCGTCGCTGGCAGCAATGATGTAGCAGCAAGTTTGTCTGTTTTTAGAATCATTCCGATAATAGGGAGCTGATTTATGAATCGAAAAGGCCGTCTGAAAAATTCAAGAATTTTCAGACGGCCTTTTTATTGGTATCGATATTTAAATTGTTGTATTTATAATATTTTTATCTACTTTAATCTGTTTGATAACAGAAAGGCTGCGATATGAAACATACTTTATTGATGGCATTGTTACTGCCTGCGCTTGCCCATGCCTACCAACCCGGTAAAACTTACTCTCTGACCGTACTCCACACCAATGACCTGCACGGGCGTTTCTGGCAGAATGCACAGGGTGAATACGGTTTGTCGGCACATCAGACTTTGGTAAAGCAGATTAAAAGGGAAGTGAGAAAAGCGGGAGGTTCGGTTATCGTGCTGAGTGCGGGAGATATCAATACCGGTGTGCCTGAATCGGATATACAGAATGCCCGTCCCGATATTGCCGGCATGAACGCTATCGGTTATACGGCGATGGCTTTAGGAAACCATGAGTTCGATAATCCGTTACAGATTTTAGATATGCAGGAAAAATGGGCAAAATTTCCATTTCTTTCCGCCAATGCCCGTTGGAAGAAAAACGGCAAGCCGCTGGTCAAACCTTATGTTATTTTGAGGAAAAACGGTTTGAAAATTGCGATTGTAGGTTTGACGACCGAAGATACCGCCACGATAGGCAACCCCGAATACACAACTGAAGTCGTGTTCGAACCGTCCCAAAAAGCAGCAGAGGCCGTCTTAAAAGAAGTAGATGCACGCAAGCCCGACATCAAAATTGCGCTGACCCATCTGGGCTATTATCACGACGGCAAACACGGTTACAACGCTCCCGGGGACGTTTCTTTGGCGCGTGGCCTGCCGAAACAGTCTTTCCACATGATTATCGGCGGCCACAGCCATACGGCCGTTTGTTTGGATGAGGCAGGCCGTCTGAAAGAACCTTATAAACCGGGAGACGATTGCCGTCCGGACTATCAAAACGGCACATGGATTATGCAGGCCGGAGAGTGGGGTAAATATTTGGGGCGCGCCGACTTTGAATTTAAAGACGGAAAACTAACCCTTAAATCTTACCGTCTGATTCCGGTCAATTTGAAATACGAAGTAAAAACCGCCGACGGCAAAACTGAATACAAACTTTATCAAAACGAAATCGCACAAGACAAAATACTTGCCTATAGATTGGGTAAATATCAGGCGCAGGGCGATAAATTGCTCGGCGTTAAAGTCGGTTCGGTTAACGGTAAACTTGAAGGGGACCGCAGTCTTGCCCGCCACCAGCAAACCAATCTGGGACGTTTGATTGCCCACGCGCAACGCGAACAGACCCGTGCGGATCTGGCTATTGTAAACAGCGGCGGTATCCGCGATTCGATTCCTGCCGGCGATGTAACCTATAAAAGTATTTTGAAAACGCAACCGTTCGGTAATATCGTGAGTTATGTCGATTTAACCGGCAGCGAGCTGAAAAGCTATCTTAAAGTTGTGGGTTTGAAACAACGCGGTTCCGGTGGTTATCCCCAGTTTGACAATGTCGGCTTGAGTGTTAATTATAAGAACGAGCAGGTCGGCGATATTCGTGTTGGCGGACAACCGGTAGACGACAGCAAAACTTATCGCTTGAGTATTTCAAGCTATCTGGCTTCGGGCGGAGATGGTTATCCGAAAGTGTCCGACCATCCGAAGTACGTCAATACCGGATTCGTTGATGCCGAGATTCTGAAACAGTATTTTGAAAAACACTCTCCGTTGGATGCCACGAAATTCATGCCGCAAGGCGAATTCAAAGTGTTGGCGGATTAATGTAAAAAGGCCGTCTGAAATTTTCAGACGGCCTTTTTACAGCCGATAAACAATCTTTTCAAAAAGTGTCGGAAAGCGGCGATTTAGTGATGATGGCCGTGCTCGCCGTGAACATGGCCGTGTTCGATTTCTTCTTGTTCCGCATCACGTACGCTTTCTACAGTGGCTTTGAAGCGGATTTTCATGCCTGCCAGCGGATGGTTGCCGTCTACTACGGCTTTGCCGTCGGCAACATCGGTTACACGGTAAACCCAAATGTCGCCGGTTTCGGGATCGTCGGCTTCAAACATCATACCTACTTCGACTTCCACCGGAAAAACGTCTACGCTTTCAATGCGTACCAATTCGGGGTCTTGCTCGCCGAAAGCATCATCGGGAGACAAAATCACGTCTACCACATCCCCCACGTTTTTGCCGTGCAACGCTTCCTCCACCAATGGGAAAATACCGTCGTAACCGCCGTGCAAATAAACAATGGGCTGCTCGGTTTTATCGAGTAGCTGGTCGTTGACATCATACATTTCGTAGTGAAGGGAAACGACGGAATTTTTTTGGATGGTCATTTTAAAAATCCTTTTATTATTTGGAAATGGAAAATCTCGATTATTGTAGCACAGCATTAACTGTGCCTGCCCTGAGAGTTTGTACCGGTAATGCGAATAAAACAGTTGGGTATGACGATGTTTTTAAAATTATTATTATTTATTTGTAACTTCTCAATAAAAAGATAAAAAATTTTGTTATGCATCAAAAAATGTTTTTTTATTGCCTTGTGCTTAAATCTTTTGAAATATCAATGCGAACTTAAATTTTCACGGGAATTTTGCGGTAAAAAAGACTATTTCTTTTGAACTTATTTATGCTTCCATATGACTAAGCATCATGTTCTTGCTGGTGCTCGGATACTGTTATGTTGTACCGGCATATTGTGCCGGACATAATCGTATGAGGATTCGGTAATGAATTCCTAAATAAGGTCTGCCTGATAAAGGTTATGACCCTTTGTTTTTTTAAACTTTATTTAAGTCGATTTAAAAGGTATTTAAAATGAAAAAATCATTGTTTGCTGCTGCCCTGATGTCTTTGTTTTTAGCTGCTTGTGGTGGAAATGCAGAAAAAGCTCAAGATGCCGCTGCTAAAGCATCTGAAGCAGTAACAGAAGCAGCATCTGCGGCTTCAGAAGCCGCTGTTGAGGCTTCTACTGCAGCTTCAGAAGCTGCTGCCGACGCACAAAAAGCCGTTGCAGAAGGTGCTGCCGATGCCTCTGCCGCCGTTGCTGAAGCTGCCTCCGCTGCTGAAGCCGCTGCATCCGCCGTTGAAGCTGCTGCATCCGCCGAAGCTGCTAAATAATTTTTATTTGGTACAGATACAATAAAAAGCAGGATACTTGAATAAGTATCCTGCTTTTTGTTTTGCCGTTTTAAAGTTGATTTGGTTGTATTATATGATAGGTATGAATATCTGCGCATGGCGGAATAGATTGTTTCCGATGTTGGCAATTCATCAGGCTTGTTGTTGAAAACAGAGTTTTCAGACGGCCTTATCTTTACTATCAATGAAATCGGGTAAATCATGAACCGACAAACACTACAACAAAAATTGGAAAGATTTTTAGCGGAAAACGAGATAGGAGTGGTTGAAGACGCTGCCGTATGGCTCACCGACCAGCGCGGCCGTTATCGGGGTAGGGCGGATATCGTTGCACAGCCGCAGAGTGTGGAGCAGGTGCAAAAACTGATGCGCTTTTGTTTTGACAATAGAATTGCGGTAACTCCCCAAGGAGGGAATACGGGTTTGTGCGGTGCCGCAGTGCCTGAGGGCGGGGTACTGTTGAATCTTTCCAAACTGAACCGGATCAGGGAAATCAATTTGGCCGACAATGCCATCACTGTAGATGCAGGAGTGGTGTTGCAGAAAGTGCAGGAAGCAGCGGAAAGCGCAGGCCGGTTGTTTCCGCTGAGCTTGGCGAGCGAAGGTTCGTGCCAGATTGGTGGGAATATTGCGTGTAATGCAGGCGGTTTGAATGTGTTACGTTACGGAACCATGCGCGATTTGGTACTGGGTTTGGAAGTGGTGCTTCCCAACGGCAAACTGGTGTCGCATCTGCATCCGTTGCATAAAAATACCACCGGTTACGATTTGCGGCATTTATTTATCGGTAGTGAAGGAACCTTGGGCATTATCACAGGAGCGACGTTGAAACTGTTTGCCCAACCGAAAACCACGGAAACCGCTTGGGTGGGCGTGGATTCAATCGGACGGGCGGTGGAGCTGCTGACCTTGATGCAGGGAAAGTTTGCCGAACGTTTGTGCAGCTTCGAGCTGGTTAGCGGTTTTGCATTGTCGCTGTCGTCGGATTTCAGCCGTCTCCAGCCGCCTACCGATGCAGAATGGCATGTGTTGTTAGAGCTTACCGATTCGGTGGAGCGGGGTGATTTGGGCAATCTGTTGGCGGAATTCCTGTTTGAGCAGGGGTTTGAAAATACTGTTTTGGCCTATTCCGAAACCGACCGTAACGAATTATGGACTTTGCGTGAGAATATTTCCGCCTCGCAGCGCAGTTTGGGTGCAAGCATCAAGCATGATATTGCCGTACCGATTGCCCGTGTTGCCGAATTTGTAGAATCTTGCGGCGCGGCACTTCAGACGGCCTTTGACGATATCCGGATAGTGGTATTCGGGCATCTGGGAGACGGCAGCCTGCATTACAATACGTTTTTGCCGCAAGTGTTAAGCAACGACGTATATGCATATGAAGATGCGGTAAATACCATTGTTTACGAAAATGTTTTGGCCTGCAACGGCACGATTGCGGCGGAACACGGCATCGGTAAAGTAAAAAAACATTGGCTGCCGCGGGTGCGCAGTGAAGCGGAGATTGCGTTGATGCGTGCCATCAAAGTCCAACTTGATCCGCATAATATTCTAAATGCCGATAAGCTGTTACCGTAGCCGGAAAATCTTTGCCATATGCTGTTTCCGCAATAACACCGCTCCGGCATCGGCAGAGCCTTCCGAACGGCAATAAAATATCGAATCCTTATCAAAGGCCGTCTGAAAAAGCCAATCTTTTCAGACGGCCTCAATATGATAAGATGCCTGCATCTTTTGATTTCGGATAAAACCCTATGTGGCGGTATATTTTTCATCGTCTGCTCTTGTTGGTGCCTACGCTGTTGGGCATCTTGGCGGTAACGTTTGCCGTGATCCAGTTCGTACCCGGCGGGCCGGTGGAACAGATGGTGCAGCAGCTCACGCAAGGCGGAGGAGTAGGCGGCGAAACGGCAGCACAGACCGACAGCATATTGAAGCGCGGGGGCGGCTTGAGTGCCGACGATATGGCCGCGCTCAATGCTTTATACGGTTTCGACAAACCGCCGCTCACGCGCTTTTTCGATATGGTGTGGCGTTTTGCCCGTTTTGATTTGGGCGAAAGTTTTTTCCACCACCAAACCGTGTTCGAGCTGGTAAAGGAAAAAATGCCGGTGTCGATGAGCTTGGGGTTGTGGACGTTTTTTCTAACTTATTTAATCTGTATTCCGTTGGGTATCGTGAAGGCGGTGCGCGACGGTTCGCGGTTCGATATGGTTTCCGGCATGGTGATTTTGGTGGGCTACACCATTCCGCCTTTTGTGCTGGGTTTGGTGTTGCTGGTGTTGTTCGGCGGCGGCAGCTTTTTCGCATGGTTTCCGCAGGGTGGTTTGGTGAGTGATGATTGGGAAACGCTCAGTTGGGGCGCGAAAATAACCGATTATCTGTGGCACATGGCTTTGCCGATTACCGCCTCGGTGGCTGGCAATCTGGCGGTGATGATGGTGCTTACCAAAAATGTGTTTCTCGAAGAAATCCACCGCCAGTATGTGTACACCGCCCGAGCCAAAGGTTTGCCGGAAAAGCAGATTTTAATGAAACATGTGTTCCGCAACGCCATGATTCCGCTGATTACCGGTTTCCCCGCCGCCTTTATAGGCGCACTTTTTACCGGCAGCCTGTTGATTGAAACGCTGTTTTCGCTCGACGGCTTGGGTTTGCTTTCTTATGAATCGGTAATTAAACGCGATTATCCGGTGGTGATGGGCACATTGTATGTGTTTACGCTGATGGGGCTGTTGGCGAAATTGCTGTCGGATATTTCTTATTCGTGGGTGGATCCCCGCATTCACTTCGGCGGGCAGAAGTAGCAGAATATACGCAAAGGCCGTCTGAAAAGTTTCAGACGGCCTTTGACATATCCAAACGCATTTAACGCTGGCGGGCTTTAAAACGCGGGTTGCTTTTGCAGATTACATAAACTTTACCCTTGCGGCGTACGATCTGGCAGTCGCGATGGCGTTTTTTAGCCGTTTTCAGCGAAGATAATACTTGCATTATTTGTCCTTTCTGAGTGTGCCCATCATCGATTGATAGCGTTGGTTGAATTTGCTGGCGCGTCCTTCGGTGTGGAACTGGCGTTGTTTGCCGGTGTATACCGGATGGGATGCGGAAGAAGTATCGAGCATGAATACGGGGTATTCGTTGCCATCTTTCCATTTCATCGTTTTGCCGTGGGTATCGGCGCACGAGCGGATGAGCCAGCCTTCGTCGGCACCGCTGTCGTAGAATAATACGGTGCGGTAGTTTTCGGGGTGCAGATTCGGTTTCATTAATCAATCCTCTCTCAAATGTTATGGCGTAACATTATAGACAATTTGAGAATAGTTATCAACATATTTTGCGATGTCCGTATTTAAGCGGCAAAAAGTAGTTCGGCCGATGCCGAAAAGAGCGGTGCCGACAGTCGGGAATAGGCCGTCTGAAATAATGCGGCTTTTCAGACGGCCTTTAAGGTGTTGAAAAAATAAGGATGATTAATCCACTTTGCCACGGTTAATCAGCGTGAGCGGTTCGTTAATATCAAAGATTTTATAGATTATTTCGTTGATGCCGAATGTTTTTAAGCGGGCAGAATGCTTTTCCACATAGGCCAGAGCGGTTTCTTCGTTTTCAAAAAGATAAATTCCGCCGGCCTCTTGGTTTTTCTCGCTTTCCGTCCATACTTTCCAAATAAAGCCCGGCTCCTGATTAATCGATTCGGCAAGTTCGCGCAGTTGGTCGGCCATTTCCGAACCGAACGGCCCGCGAAAGCTAAAATGCATTTGCAGTAATTTTTTCATTTCTATTCCTTATCGACAATAGGCGGAAATTCCATATTCCGCTCACATTTAACAGTATAAACACAAATTGCTGTGGCAGGGCCGTCTGAAAACCGTTATCCTTTTCCACGGTTTTTATTACGGTTAATGATATGCGACTTGATTCCTTACGAACCACATGGCAGGCATTCAAACAACACAAACGCGGCTGGCTGGCCTTGAGGCTGCTGGCCGTGTTGTTTGTGATTGCTTTGGCCGCGCCGCTTTGGAGCAACGACAAACCGTTATGGATACACTACAACGGCCAATATTACTTCCCGCTCGTCAACACCTATCATGAAACCGAGTTCGGCGGCGATTTCGACACGCCAGCAGATTACCTCGACCCTTTGGTGCGGCAAAATATCACTACCAACGGCAACTACGCCGTGTATCTGCCCAACCCTTATGATGCCGACACCCTCAACGATTTCGACACGCAGCCAGACCCTGCAAGGCCGTCTGAAACCCATTGGCTCGGCACCGACGACCGCGGGCGCGACGTGTTGGCGCGGTTGGTGTACGGCTTTCGCGATTCGCTGCTGTTTGCGCTGGCCTTAACCGCCGTAACCACCCTTATCGGCGTGCTGGCAGGCGCGGTACAAGGCTATTTCGGCGGCAAGGTTGATTTGGTGATGCAGCGGTTTCTCGAAATTTGGGGCGGGCTGCCCGAACTTTATTTGCTGATTATCTTATCTTCGTTTTTCAATCCCGGCCTGCTGGTGCTGCTGGTGATTCTGTCTCTGTTCGGTTGGATGGGCTTGTCGGACTATGTGCGCGCCGAGTTTCTCAAAAACCGACAGGCCGATTATGTGCTGGCGGCGAAAAGCATGGGCGTGGGCAACCGCACGATTATGTGGCGGCACATTTTGCCCAACAGCTTAACGCCGGTGCTGGCGTTTCTGCCGTTCCGCATTTCCGGCGCGGTGCTGGCCTTAACCAGCCTTGACTTCCTTGGCTTGGGCGTACCCGCTTCGCAAGCCAGCTTGGGCGAATTGCTGGCGCAAGGCAAAGACAATCTCGACGCATGGTGGATAGGCCTATCGGCCGTCGGCGCGCTGACGGTGATGCTGTTGCTGCTGGTGATGATAGGCGAAGGGCTGCGGTATGCGTTTGACGTTAGGGCGCGGACATAGTTGAAAGTATTTTTAATAAGGAGCATTTAAGGTGAGTGGTAAAGCGGAAAACGATGTAAATGTATTCAATCCAGAAATGAATAAATTACATTTTCTTATTGAAGAATTGGCGGCTTTTTTTACACAAGTATTAATTTTTTTCTGTGTAGCGATGCTTTTATCTAATGGGTTATCGAATGAAGCAGATTTGATAAAATTTGCAGAAAGTAAATTAGCTTCTCATAAAGAATTTTTGTTTACTCTAATCGCAACTATATTCGCATTGGGTTTGCTCACTACAATGCAAAAGCTCTCAAAAGCTCTTAGGAAGTGAAGACACATTTTTGAATAAAATTATTGATAATACTTTGCTGGAATTCCCTAGAACACTTTATTTGTTCGGCAGTAGCTTAGTAGCTGTAACTTTATCTGTTGGTATTTACATTAATCTGAACGCGAGTAGTGGAGATAATCCAACCTTCTTTTTCGTACATGCAATATTTTTTGCGATAGTATTTTTTCTATATGGCTGCATAGTGAAATATTTGCTTATAAGAAATACATTGAAAAAGTAAATGAACATTCTAGAAATCCAAAACCTAAACGCCTTTTTCCCCGGAAAACAGGTGCTGCACGACATTAACCTCAACGTCAAACAAGGGCGCAAGCTGGCGATTGTGGGCGAGAGCGGCAGTGGTAAAACCGTATTGGCGCAAGGCATGATGCAGTTGAATCCGGCGGTGTCGTTTGCAGGCCGTCTGAAATTCAACGGCGAAAACCTGCTCGATAAATCGCCGCGTGAGCTGCAAAAATGGCGCGGCAGGCAAATCGGTATGGTGTTTCAGGAGCCGATGACGGCGTTGAACCCGGTAATGCGCGTGGGCAAACAGATTGCCGAAGTGCTGACGCTGCATCTGGGTTTGCCGCCCAAGCAGGCGTGGGCACGGGCGGTGGAATTGCTGGCGGAAACGGGTATTCGGAATCCCGAAGAGAAAGTGTCTGCCTTTCCGTTTCAGCTTTCGGGCGGTCAGCGGCAGCGGGCGATGATTGCGATGGCGGTGGTGGCGGAGCCTAAATTGCTGATTGCCGACGAGCCGACTACCGCGCTGGATGTGGCCGTGCAGGCGCAGATTCTCGATTTGCTTTCGCGCTTGCAGGCTAGTCATAACATGACTTTGGTGTACATCAGCCACGATTTGAACTTGGTGCGCCGTTTCGCCGACGATGTCGCGGTAATGCGGCACGGGCGGATTGTCGAGCAAGGCGAGGCCGCGCAGGTGTTTGCCCGTCCGCAGCACGAATACACCAAAATGCTGCTGAACGCCGGAGCAGTACGACAGGTGCAGCCTTTGGCCGAACATGCTGCAACCGTGCTCGAGGCGGAAAACATCAGCGTGGCGGTGGGCGAGCGGGCAGGGTGGTTTAAAAAGCGCAGCAAAGTGCTGCTGCATCCGTTGTCGTTCGACTTAAAAGCGGGCGAAACGCTGGGCATTATCGGCGAAAGCGGCAGCGGTAAAACCACATTGGCCAAAGCGGTGATGCGTTTGATGGAGTCGGAAGGCCGTCTGAAAATCAACGGGCAGGCTTGGCAGCCGTTGCTGCGTAAAGAAGTGCAGATGGTGTTTCAAGACCCGTTCGGCGCGTTCAACCCGCGTATGAATGTGTTTGAGATTGTTTCCGAAGCCCTGCGTGTGCACGAGCCGAAAATGAGCCGCGAAACCATGCGCTCCCGTGTGGTGGAAGTGCTGCAACAAGTCGGCCTGCCCGAAGATATTCTCGACCGCTATCCGCATGCTTTTTCAGGCGGCCAAAGGCAGCGGCTGGCGATTGCCCGCGCCATTATCGTACACCCGAAGGTGCTGGTGCTCGACGAACCCACCAGCGCGCTCGATGTGCAGTGGCAGCAGCAGATTTTGGCATTACTGGCTGATTTGCAAAGCAAACATGGCTTGAGCTTAATCATCATCAGCCACGATTTGGCCGTAATCCGCGCGTTGTCGCACCGCGTGATGGTGTTGAAAGACGGCAGGGTGGTGGAGCAGGGCATGTTGGAAGAAGTGTTTGCCAAACCTGATGCGGACTATACTCAAAAACTATTAGCCCATTGCAGCCCTTGAAATTTTAGCGGCCAGCCTCTATGCTAGCGGTCATAAGCTAATCGAATGGCTTTCATTCATCATCATTTAAAGGAACAGAATATGAGCAGCAATTTAATCGTACACGCTACCGATGCTACTTTCGAGCAAGACGTTTTGAAATCAGACGTACCCGTATTATTGGATTTCTGGGCACCGTGGTGCGGCCCCTGCAAAATGATTGCTCCGATTTTGGACGAAGTAGCCGCCGAATTTGAAGGCCGTCTGAAAGTGGTTAAAGTGAACATCGATGAAAACGAGCAAACCCCGAGCCAATTCGGTGTACGCGGTATTCCTACGTTGATGGTGTTCAAAGACGGTCAAAACGTAGCCACTAAAGTGGGCGCATTGGCCAAAGGTCAGTTGGTTGCGTTTGTAAACGCTTCTATCTGATTATATCCGGTATCTAGATGAATCAAGAGGCCGTCTGAAAAATTTTCAGACGGCCTCTTGATATTTGACCCGAAGATAAAAAGATAGCACACTCCTTATTTGATTTATTTATCTGACCGGAAAGATTTTTTCATGACCGCTACCCAACTGATTCAAGCTCTCACCGATATAGTCGGCCGGCAATTCATCATTACCGATCCCGCCAAAACCGAGCCTTACCGCCAAGGCTACCGTTTCGGCGAAGGCAAAGCGTTGGCGGTGGTGCGGCCGGGTACGCTGCTGGAGCAATGGAAAATTCTGCAAGCCTGTGTAGAAGCCGATGTGATTGTGCTGACGCAGGCGGCCAATACGGGGCTGACCGGCGGTTCTACGCCCGACGGCAACGATTACGACCGCGATATCGTGATTGTGAACACCATGCGCATGGATATCATCCGCCCCATCAACAACAACGAACAGGTTGTCTGCCTGCCCGGAGCAACACTCAACCAGCTTGAATTGCTGCTCAAACCGCTTGGCCGTGAACCGCATTCGGTGATCGGTTCGTCGTGCATCGGTGCATCGGTGCTGGGCGGCGTGTGCAACAATTCGGGCGGCGCACTGGTGCAGCGCGGCCCTGCTTATACCGAAATGGCCTTGTTCGCGCAAATAGACGAACAGGGAAAGCTGCATTTAATCAACCATTTGGGTATTGATTTGGGGGAGACCCCCGAAGAAATCCTCACCAATCTGCAAGGCCACCACTATCAGCAGAAAGACATCACCCGCGATGCCGGCAAAGGCCACGACCATGCTTATTGCAACCATGTGCGCCAAGTGGACGAACCCACCGCCGCCCGTTTCAACGCCGACCCCACGCGCCATTACGAAGCATCGGGCTGTGCGGGCAAGCTGATGGTGTTTGCCGTGCGCTTGGATACCTTTCCTTTGGAAAAACACACCGCCGTTTTCTATATCGGCACCAACGATACTGCCGAACTCGCCGACATCCGCCGTGCAGTGCTGGGCGGTTTTCAAAACCTGCCTGTTTCCGGCGAATACATCCACCGCAATGCCTTCGATATGGCTGCCGAATACGGCAAAGACACGTTTTGGGTGATTAAAAAATTCGGCACGCACCAACTGCCCAAGTTGTTCGGTTTTAAAGCGAAAGTGGATAGATTGGGCAAGAAGTTCAAGCTGTTGCCGGCGCATTTTTCCGATAAAGCGTTGCAATTTATCAGCAAATATCTGCCCGAACATCTGCCGCAGTCTTTACGCGACTACCGCAGCCGTTTCGAGCATCATCTGATTTTGAAGATGGGCGGCGAGGGTGTTGAAGAAGCGCGGACGTTTTTGAAAAGCTATTTTGCCGAAAAATCGGGTGCTTATTTTGAATGCAGCCCCGAAGAAACCCAAGCTGCGATGCTGCACCGTTTCGCAGTAGCGTCTGCCGCCGTGCGTTACCGTGCCGTTCACGATCAAGAAGTGGAAGACATTGTTGCTCTCGATATCGCCCTGCGACGCAATGATGATGATTGGTTTGAACGGCTGCCGTCTGAAATTGACAGTAAAATCATCCACAAACTCTACTACGGCCATTTTATGTGCCATGTGTTCCACCAAGACTATATCGTGAAAAAAGGCCACGACTGCATGGATTTGGAACACCAAATGCTCGAGTTGCTCGACCAACGCGGCGCACAATATCCGGCAGAACACAATGTCGGTCACCTGTATGAGGCCAAGCCCGCATTGAAACAGTTTTACCGCAAGCTCGACCCGACCAACAGTTTTAACCCGGGAATTGGTAAAACTTCTAAGAAAAAGGGCTGGGTCGAATAGCTTGGATTTTATTGTGAAGAGGCCGTCTGAAAAGTTTTCAGACGGCCTCTAGAGTTAACGATGTCCGGCAGTGTTGTAGCGTTTCTCCAACCATGAGAACATCCAGCTCAGGCACATGGTCATAACCAGATAAATCAATGCCACGGTGTAGAGCGGCGTATCGTAGATTGAATAACGTCCCGAAATGGTTGCCTGTACGTAAGCCAACTCGGTAACGGCAATTGCCGATAACAGCGAACTGTCTTTCAGCAGGGTAATAAATTCATTAGCCAGAGGAGGCAGCATGCGGCGTAACGCCTGAGGCAAAATCACATAACGCATGGCTTGAGGATAAGTTAAACCCAAAGAGCGGGCAGCTTCTATCTGGCCGCGGTCGATAGATTGGATGCCGGCACGGAAAATTTCCGTAATATACGCGCCTGCGTTTACCATTAACGCTAAAGTACCCGCGATCAGCGCACCGTAATTACGGCGGAGTTCGATGGCCAAATCGCCTGAAATCAGCCAACCGTCGGTAGGGTGGATAAGTGCAACCGCCCAAACAAAATACCAAATAAAAATCTGCACATACAAAGGTGTGCCGCGAAAAAGCGTAACATAAACCAACGAGCATGTACGCAGCAGCCAGGCCAATGTATGGGTAAAAATATTGCCTTTTTCAAAGCGGATAATACGTGCCAATGCGCCGAACAACCCTAGAATCGTACCGCCTAAAGTAGCTGCCACAGTTAAACCCAGCGTGGTTAATGCTCCGTAAAAGAACATCTCGCGATATTCATACACAATGTCAAAACGAAAATCCATATCAGGCTCTTGTGGTTGGTGGTTGCATGGCGAAAATGAAACGCGTCATTTTACAAGAAAATGCAAAAATTGAAATTGTTTATTTTTGATTATGCGGATGAAGTATATGTCTATAACGGTTCAAAAATGATATTTGGTTTTTATAGTTGTCGTTTTAATCTTTTATTTACAGATGATTTTGGAATGTTTGAAGATAATTGAATTTTAAATAATTGATTATTATAAATAATTAAGATATTTAAAATAGTGAGGACGGATAAATTTTATATCTGGTTGCATTTGGCTTTATATTTTTTATTGCGATTCGATTTCTCTGTTATATATCAATTAAACTCTAAAACAGTTAAATATTTTTAGCTTATTAACAAACTTCTTATGATTAGATTAATCAGAGGAAAAATGAAAAACTAAACCCTTCAAGAAAACTCTTGAAGGGTTTAAAAACTGGCACGCCCACGGGGAATCGAACCCCGGTTACCGCCGTGAAAGGGCGATGTCCTAACCGCTAGACGATGGGCGCGGAGATAAAATTTTTGGCGCACCCGGAGCGATTCGAACGCCCGACCCTCTGGTTCGTAGCCAGATACTCTATCCAACTGAGCTACGGGTGCGGAAAAATTTGAATTATATGGATAGGGTATAAACCTGTCAAGCATTTGGCTGTGAAAAAGTGTAGAATATTATTTTGTTATTTGAATTAAATCGGAAAGATTATGGAGGGAGCTTCTCGCTGGCCGTTGCTGGCAGGTTGTTTTGCCCGTTTAGGCATACCCGTGGCTATTGTGGATTTGGAATCGACCGGTGGTAACCTGTATCAAGATCGTGTAACTGAAGTGGCCATCTTGCGTTTTGAAAACGGACAGATTGCACGTTATGAATGGTTGGTAAATCCGCAGCAGCCGATTCCTAGTTTTATTACCGGTTTGACCGGAATTGACGATACAATGGTAGCAAATGCACCGGTTTTTGCCGAATTGGTTTCCGAACTGTTGCCGCTTCTGCGCGGTGCTTTGTTGGTGGCACATAACAGTCGTTTTGATTACACTTTTTTACGCCATGAGTTTCAACGTGCAGGTGTGGATTTTGCGGCCCCTACTTTGTGTACCGTACAGTTTTCCCGTCGTCTTTATCCGCAGTTTCATAAACATAATCTTGACAGCATCATCGAACGGTTCGGACTTATGATTGAAAATCGCCACCGGGCGATGACCGACGTGTTGGCATTGACCGATTTTTTGGAAAAAAGCGTAACCGAAAAAGGTGTGGAAGAATGGGACAATCATTGCCGGGCCTTGATGAATCCCAAAATGTTGCCGACTTGGTTGCCAACATCCCTTTCGGAGCAGTTATATGCTTTGCCCGATACATATGGCGTGTTGACTTGGCTGGATCGGTATGGGCAAGTATTGGCGGTAGAGGCTCACGAGCGCACTTTCTCTGAAATTTCTTATTTGCTTCATACTAAAAAAGTACCTGTTTTTGCGCAGTCAGCAGTATCGGTAAAATTTTTACCGGCACTAGGTGGCATTCATGCGTTATGGTTGAAAGCACAGATTGCAACTGAATATCGGTTGAGGCCGCCTGAAAATTTGAAAAACTATTTAACCGTACAATTTGTACCTGATGAGCAATCTCGTTTACAGGCAAGAATTGTGCCGTTACCAAACGGCAGCCGTCAATCCCAGCCGTACGGGTTGTTTCTCCATAAAAAAGCCGCTAAGCGCGCCTTGGCGGTTTGGGCTAAAGAATATGAATTATGCCCGTCGTCGTTGGATATTTTGCCTGTTGCACATGCTAAAGATGTACCTTGTCCTGTGCAGGAAATCGGGCAGTGTAACGGGTATTGTCATACTGAAACGGGGGTGCAGGTTCAGAACAGTCGCATTCTTGAACGGGCAAAAACTTTACCGGTGGCAGATTGGGGGCGTGCTCATACTATAGAAATTGTGGAAACTAATGCATTATCCCGGCAATCCATAACTTTGCGTTGTGCCGGTGGTGCTTTGGCTTTACCTGATGGCCGCTGGTATTTTGATGAAACGTTGCCTATGTTGTTAAAAGCTAAGTTTAAACAAGGAAAAGGAGCAGTTAGGGTTTTGGCTTAGTTTTTTCAGACGGCCTGAGTATAACAACTCAATTTTTTATTAAACCTTCTTAAGAGAAAATGATGAAAAATCCGAAAATTGTGTTTTTCGATATCGATGATACGCTTTATCGCAAATATACCGATACTTTGCGCCCGTCGGTACTGGAAGCCATGAAAGCTTTAAAAAACCGAGGTATTTTGACAGCAATCGCTACCGGCCGGCCTTTTGTGGCAGTTCCCAGTAAAGTGCGTAAGGTTGTCGAAGAAGCAGGCATGGATTTATTGGTAACGATTAATGGGCAGTTAATCCGCTATCATGGGGAAATATTGAAAAAACATCCGATGGATAGTAGAAAAATAGAGAAGATATGTGCATGTTTTGATGAAAAGCAGATTCCTTATGCTTTTGTATCAGATGAAAAAATTGCAGCATCTGGGTCTGAATTGGTAGTAAAAGAAGCGATGCAATATATCCTTCCCGAGTACATCGTGGATAAGAATTTTTTCCGTAATAATGAGGTTTATCAGATATTAGGGTTTTATACGGCAGAGCAAGAGAAAGAAGTGGGATCGGAAGCGGCAAAGCATGGTTATAAAACCGTGCGTTGGCATGAAACAGCAGTTGATGTGCTTGATAATGAAGGTTCAAAGGCACGAGGCATTCGTACTGCCGTTGCTGAATTGGGCATAGACATGAAAGATGTTATGGCATTCGGAGACGGCTTGAATGATATCGAGATGATGGAAAGTGTAGGCTTTAGTGTAGTAATGGATAATGGACATCCTGATTTGAAAGCAATTGCAGATTTTATTTGCCCAAGCGTTGAAGAAGATGGTGTACTAAACGGTTTGAAGGCTTTAGGTATCATTGATTAAGCTAAGGTTAATAAGGCCGTTAGAAATAAAGATTTCAGACGGCCTTATTTTAATAATATAAATACTTAGGAGTTACATACTCAATGTTTATCGAATAAGGTGGGCAGTGAAGTAGCCGGCTGCAACTAAAATAATAACAATAACTAAAATTACCATACCAGCAATAGCTGCATTTTTCCCTTTGAACAGGAAACGCCAGTTTGGTTTGCCCAACTCTTTTTGAAGTTTTTCCTCTAATTCTGCACGGATTTGTTTACGCAGACGCTTTTCTTCTTCCTGTTTTTCTAGCAATAGTTTGTGTGCAATTTCTTGCTGCTTTTTATGCTCGAAAGCTACTTTTTCTTCCCATTCAATACGTTTACGTTGTATTAGGATTTCGGTTACTGACGGGAAATGTAGACGGCAGGTTGGACAATCTGTAACTTCTGGGCCATCGATGATGGTATTACATACAGGGCATTGTTCAAATGTTTGAGTTTTGTTTTCTTCTTCGGTAACCCTGTCTGGAGCAAGTTCCATTGAACGGCGCACGATAACGTCAAGCCCCAAAAAGCTGAAATAATGCCGTGCATTTTCTCGTTCGTCATTTGTGCAGTATTCAGCGATGATGGCTTGAGGACGTTCTGACAATGCTTGGATTAAGTCATTGGCTTCATTTTCAGGCAAATTATCACGAAGGCAGGCGTTAATTCTTTCATGATCAACACCAGGCGGGTAAGAAACATATACATCGTAAAAATTTTCTGGCTTGTTCATAAGTTTTCCATTAAAAATTAAAGCCATATGAGAATTGCATGTGTTTATTGGGATTATTTAGATGGATTGATTGCAATTTAGGCTCGATTGTTTCTTCTTATAAAATATAACTATTTTATGAGGGAATAGATACTAAAGGGGATATATCTAAATAAACGGTTCTAATTTCAGACTATCAAGTCATATCTTTGTTATTAAATAAAAAATATAGGAAATTACTGAATAATTAAAGCTGTTTGGTATATTTTATTTGTATAATGGTTTGGTAATAAAGGAATAAATTATAAATTATGTTGTTTGATTTGTGGAGAAATATTTTAAACGTGACACATTGGGCACTTATTTTAAGTAATTTATTTTTTGCTTGAAAGTTTCAGATACCTTATTTAGTTAAAACAAAGGCTAAACATGGCTTTTGTCAAATGTAATAACGGCCGCCAGTCATTGGCGGCCTTGAATATTCATTTTGTAGTTAAACTGAAAAAGAAGAACCGCAGCCGCAAGTTGTAGTGGCATTGGGATTGCGGATCACAAATTGGGAACCTTGTAGACTTTCGGTATAATCAATTTCAGCTCCTACTAAGTATTGATAACTCATAGGGTCTACTAAAAAAATCAAGCCGTTTTTTTCAATTTCAAAATCATCATCGTTTTTGATTTCGTCAAAAGTGAAGCCGTATTGAAATCCTGAACAGCCGCCCCCGTTTACAAATACGCGTAGTTTTAAGTCGGGATTATTTTCTTCGGCGATCAAGTCGGCTACTTTTGCACAGCAGCTTTCGGTAAAGATAATAGGGCTTTCGTCTGACATGATGTGATTCCTTTTATTTAAATATATTGAGTGTATTGTCGCGCAAACGTATTACTTAGGCAAGTTGAGGTGTAGAAGAAAATTTCAATGGCTAACTGAGTTATATTGTATTTAAATATTGCGGCCAAACCATTCTACTCTGCCGATAATAGCGACATCATCTGTCATTTTGTTTAAATTAATCTCAAAGGTGGGATAGGCTTCGTTTGCAGATATAACATTCACTATTCCTCCAGGCATTAACTGCAAACGTTTGACTAGCAGGTTTTCGTTTAGGCGCAATACATATAGCCCGTCTCGCGGTGTGGTTTCTCCATGGTTTATCAAGATAGAATCGCCGTCATTCAATACTCCTTCCATCGAATCCCCTTTTACCGAGATAACGGACAGGTTTTTAGTGTTGCGGGTAATATAGTTTTCTATCCAGTAGCGGCGGAATGCCATGGTAAATACAGGAGTTTCATCGCCTACCAACTGTCCGTGACCGGCTGCCGCTTGAATATCGTAACGTGGGACGAATATGAATTCGTCGATATCAACCGGATTACCTAAAGTGTCTTGAGCGGTAGTGTTGGAGGGAGTTTGTGCGTCTGGAAACGGTTCGCCTTCGCCTGTAAGCAACCAATCTATGCTACATCCTTTTAGTTGTTTGATTTTTTTTAGAGTTTCGGCTTTCGGTAAGCCGCCTTCATTCCAAATGCGGCTGAAACCTGCGATGGTCATGTCAATGTCGGCTGCGATTTTGGCTTGTTTGGCTTCGTTTTTCCAAAGAAAAACTAATCTGTCTTTAAAGGTATCCATCATTTATTCCTTCTAATCAGGTGTTTTTGTATACATGCCCTGAGATTTTTTATATTTTACTTTATTTTTGATAAGAAAGTAAGAAAAATATGAAAAATAATAAGAAAAAGTATTGAAATTTTAATTTTATATTAGTAATATTCTTTTAAATTTTAATTTTTCTGAATTTTCTTGTTTTTTCTAAGAGTATTTTCACAATTTTGAGTAGGGTTAAATTTTTACTTTATTTTGGGAACTGGATTTATAAATTAAGTAAGTAAAATTTTAGTAATGCATTTGATTTGAATGTATAAGGAGCAAATGATGAAGCATAATAAACGAAATAATTGGGCTTTGGTTGGTATGTTGACGGTGATGTTGGCAGTATTTCCTTTTAGCCGCTCTGAAGCTCAATCTGCGGAAATGCCTTTGTCTGAATTGGGTTGTAATAAGCTGAATGTTCTACAACTGGGCAATATGAATGCCAAGCAGAAATCTTATGCACACCAATGTGATATGGAGGAAGCTGCATCTGCTTGGGAGCGATCGTATGGCGGCTTGGTGAGTGAAGATTTAATTGCCGGTGTTGTGTATGAATAAGGAGAGGCCGTCTGAAAAGGAGTTTCAGACGGCCTAAACAGAATTACATTGCTAATGGATATATTTTAAAGATACGTAAATCCAAATATGGTTATGGTAGAAATTTAAAGTGCTTCAAGGGAGCAGCGGAGTAATTTGCAAACCGGCATCCTCATTAAAGCCAAACATAATATTCATATTTTGAACGGCTTGGCCCGCCGCTCCTTTGACCAGATTATCGATAACTGACAATACAATCCAAATATCGTGTTGGGGAGCTTTTTGAACGCTGATACGGCAAAGATTGGCACCCCGTACGCTGCGTGTTTCTGGTGAACTGCCTTCGGGCATAACATCGACAAAGGGGCTGTTTTGATAGAAATCTGCCAAAATACGATGTGGATCGGTGCCGTCTTGCAAATGCAAGTAAAGGGTGGCATGCATGCCGCGGATCATGGGGGTTAGATGTGGGACGAACACAAAACCCTCGGCAATATTGTGTTGTAGCTGGTTGATGGTTTGCTTGATTTCAGGCAGGTGGCGATGGCCGGATACGCCGTAAGCCTTGAAGTTATCACCGGCTTCGCAAAAGAGAGTGCCGACGTTGCTCTTGCGTCCCGCACCGGAAACACCCGATTTGCAGTCGGCAATCAAAGGCATATTTTCTTTCAGACGGCCTGATTTCAACAAAGGAAGTATGGCAAGGGTAACGCAAGTGGGGTAGCATCCCGGATTGGCTACCAATTTGGCTTGAGCTAAGCTTTCACGGTTCATTTCGCTCAGTCCGTAAACCGCTTCTGCAACTGTTTCGGGGCTGGCGTGGGTCATGCCATACCACTTTTCCCAAGTGGGGATGTCTTGAATACGGTAGTCCGCCGAAAGGTCGATTACACGAATGCCTTTGGCAAGAAAAGCAGACGCTTCTTTCATGGCTACGCCGTTTGGAGTGGCGAAGAAGACAACATCACATTTATCCAAGAGTGCATCGTTTGGCGTTTGGAAAACCAAGTCATAAACGCCGCGTAGACTGGGGAAATAATCGGCAACGGTTATGCCTGCTTCGCTACGGCTGGTAACTGCCGTAACTTCTACATGGGGATGTGCAAACAATAAACGCAATAACTCTACTCCGGTATAACCGGTGGCACCGACAATGCCGACTTTGATGCGGTTTGACATATTGCTTCCTTGTGATTTATGAATGGAGTGATCTGAAAAGCCGAGGTAATAGTTTAAGCGTAAGCAGGCCGTCTGAAAAGGTTCAGACGGCCTGCTTGCTTTCAAGATATATATTTATATTATGGCTTGATTAACCGGGTTTACCATCGGCACGGGGAGTGAGCAACCATGGAAGATAACGCCATGCGTATAGCAGTAATGAAAGCGCGAATAAAGCTGCTGAAAGACGGATGCTGTGCGTATAAGCAGTGCCGCCGGTAAAAGCGGCCAGTATGCGTACAAAAGTCGCGGCAACCATCAACCAGAAAGCCAGCGGCATGGGATTCGGGGCGGGATAAATCGGATGCCCAGTGTGGCCGAGAGCGGTGCGCGCCATCATGCCGACAGTCAATAAACCGATGCCGCCGACACCGATAAGGTGTACACCCAAGCTCAGATATTCCGTCAGCCAATAGGCGATACCCATAACCAATAGCCCGAGTGCGGTAAAAAGATAACCTGCAAACAAAACCCATAACATCGGTTCGCGTAAAACATTTTTATGCCACCAGCGGAACAACTGCACGCAATTGATGGCACCGGCTGCAACAGCGCATAAGGCGGCAAGAGGCAGGGCGGTTTGCAGCATCATCAGAATGGCGGCAAACATCGGCAGAACCAAGGCCGACAGAGCCACCCACAGCGGGCTGGACACTTGCGGAATGCCTAAACGCTTGGCGGTAAAAAACGGCATGATACGCATACCGACTAAGCCGATGAATCCGGCTACCATAATCAAACCGGCCAATAAGCCGTTTAATACTAAGGCCGCCTGAAAAGGATGAAGATAGAGGTGGAAAACGGCATGGGTAAGCCCGAATAAAAATAGTGCTACAACGGCGATATAGTTACGGGAATTGCGGCTTTTGATGACCGGTATGGCCATACATACTGCGGCATACCAAAAAAACAACGTTCCCAAGATGCCGCTGAGTAATACTCCGTGAGGAAAGTACATGGCGGCACGGGCCAGCAGCCAAAGTAATGCCAGTCCGAATAGCGCTCCGCCGCGTGTAGGAGGCTGGCCGGTCCAAGTGGCGACGGCAGTTAACAGAAAACCCACCACAACCGCACCTGAATAACCCCAAATCATCTCATGCGCGTGCCAGTAGAAGGAGGGCAAATCGATTGTGCCTTGATAGCCGAATCCCCACAATAAAACCGATAATGCTCCGAAAAGTGCCGCCAGTATGTAGAACGGGCGGAAAGCCATGGCCCAAACGGGGTGGTTGAATAGCGAGTTCATGGGAGGTTCCTTGGTTGTTTTTAATATTTAAGTGTCGGCAGGCCGTCTGAAAACAATACGGGTCAGTCTAAAAAAGGCTCAATGGCAGGGAACAATTCGCGTTCTTCAAATCGGGCATGTTCGCGCAGTGTTTGTGCAAATGATGTGTTCCAATCTTTATCGTTAAATTGCGGGGCATGGATCATGGCGCGTAGTTGGGTATGCTCGTTTTCAAAACGGCGGCGCAAAGCATCGTTCAACCGAAACCAATGCGGGGCAAACTGAGTTTCTTCGGTTTCAAAATGTTTTAATAAGCCAGGAATGTGGGATTCAATGTCGGCTTGATGATCCGCAGTAGGATCTCTCAAGATACGCAAACATAAAGCAAGAGCGTGATGATGCTCGCGAGAGAGTTCAAGTAGCCTGGGGTGGCGTTTCAATGGTTTCATGGTTTATTTGAGGTTTATTTGCGCTGGCTTGTTTTATAAGTTTCATATATTATGAAAGTTAATTGCTGATAAAGTCAAACAAACAAAAACGATAGCGGCGAAAATGAGCCGGATATAACGGTTTTATTGATTATTTTATAGAGATATTATGTACTTAACTCAACATACGGATTACGGATTACGTGTACTCATTTATACTGCCATCAATGATGACGCACTCGTGAATATAGGCACGATCGCCGATACTTACGGTATATCTAAAAGCCACTTGATGAAGGTAGTAACCGCTTTGGTAAAGGGCGGGTTTTTAGACAGTGTGCGGGGCAAGGGGGGAGGTTTGAAACTCGCTTGCTCGGCCGACCAAATCAATATCGGGGCGGTAGTCCGTCATTTGGAACCGATGCAGATGGTGGAGTGCATGGGATCGGATAACGATTGTTTAATTGCCCCCAATTGCCGTTTGGCAGGCATTATCGGGGGAGGTGTTAAAGCGTTTTTAAACTATCTCGACGGATTTACCTTAGCGGATTTATTAAATAAGCCGACTTATAATTTACTTTACCTTCCTAAAATAGAGATTGTAAACGACTATAGGTTGAGTGCCGTTAGGTAAAGACAGAGGTGCTACATTAAGCATTCGAGGCTGCCGGTCAGATATGGATATTCATGTAAAATGCCGTCTGAAAACATGACTCATAACCGTGTTTTCAGACGGCATTTTGTTACAAAAGTTACTTTAACCGCTTTTACCTGAAAATTTTTCGATAATTTATTTTTTTATTGAACGATATTTTACCTAGTTGATTTATATATTTTTTTAATATCTTATTTGCTGCAGGAACTTTAATATCTTGCAAATCATAATGGTTTGCATTAACATTTCATATTATGAAAAATGAACGTATTTTAACTCCCACCACATTCGCTTTGGTGGCCTTTTTACATATCGGACTAATGTCTCTATTGTGGCGTGCTGCCCCTCCCACGGCGGTCGGTATCGAACATATTGAATTTGTAGATTTGGGAGATTTTGGTGGGGGCGACGGTAAATTGGAGGGAACCGCCGGAGGAGGGGCGGCTCCTGAAGTGGAAAAGCCGCGTCCTAAACCGCAGCCTCAAAAACCCAAAGAACAACCAAAACCTAAAGAGAAGATCAAGCCGGTTATTACCACTAAAGAAAAGGCGGATATCCGTCAGGAAAAGGAAAAGCCGAAACCTAAAGTAAAACCGATAGAAAAGCCGAAACCTATTGAAAAGCCGGTTGAAAAAAAGAAACCGGTGGAAAAACCCGTTGAAAAGCCGGTTGAGAAACCGGCCGAAAAAGTTGCAGACAAACCAGCAGATAAACCTGCGGGCGGGGAAGATAAGAAAATTACCGCCCCGGGAGGTACTGGTGACGGCAGCAGTGAAGGGAAAGGCGGCGGCAAAGGCTCAGGAAAAGGCAGTGGTGTTGCCGGAGATGGTGAAGGTCGCGGCGTAGGTAGCGGCACCGGCAGCGGTGATAAAACCGGTAGCGGTCGCGGTAATGGAGGCGGCGGAGGTGACGGCAGCGGCAGAGGAGGTAGCGCGTCTAATCCTGTTAAAGCAACCGGTAGGATTCCCAGGCCGCCCTATCCTCCGCTATCCCTTGAAAATGGAGAAGAAGGTACGGTTGTTTTACATGTATTGGTTGCTCCCGGCGGAAAAGTGGCAAGCGTGAAGATAGCCCGTTCAAGCGGTAAGTCCCGATTGGATAGAGCAGCCCAAAAAGCAGCGCAAACGGGTAGTTTCAGTGTGGATAAGTGGACGGAATTCACTGTTCCGGTGAAATTCTCCCTTGATGATGCCTAATTTTAAACCTAACGGCGGAATCACTTTTGATTTCTCTCAGCAAAGATAAAAAGATAACTTTATGATGATGCCTACCTTTTCCGGCTTTTATTTCTGGCTTTCAGGCGGCCTGCTTACGGTATTTGTGCTTACTTATCTGCTGTTCGGATTAATAAAGGCATTGGTTTTGGTTACTGCACAAAAAGAGTTTTAAGTAACTTAAGTAACATTTATTTGATATTTTAGGAAGAAGTTATGAATTTAGGATTGGTTTTTGAATCAGGCGATTATGTGCTGATTGGTGTGTTTTTGACATTGGTACTGATGAGTATTGTTACTTGGACGGTAATCGTTGTCCGTGCAGTCAAACTAAGCAAGGCCAAAAAAGGCAACCGCACCGTGAAACCGATGATTTGGGATGCCAAGTCGCTGGATGAAGCTGTACAGAAAGCAAAAAAAGTGGATTCCCCGATGAGCGATTTGACGTTGGAAGCCGTGCGGGCACATCAAAACTACAATAGGCACAAAGATACTCAGATTGCCGCTGCGGTACCGTTAAACGAATATCTGGTGCGCCAAATCCGCAACAGCATGAGCCAAATTCTACGCAGATTCGATGGCGGTTTGACCGCATTGGCTTCAATCGGTGCCACGGCTCCTTTTATCGGCCTTTTCGGTACAGTGTGGGGGATTTACCATGCATTAATCAACATCAGCCAAAGCGGGCAGATGAGTATTGCAGCCGTGGCCGGTCCGATTGGTGAAGCATTGGTGGCGACGGCAGCCGGTTTGTTTGTGGCGATTCCCGCTGTGTTGGCATACAACTTCTTGGTACGCGGCAATAAAACCCTGGCGCAGGATATGGACGCTTTTGCCCATGATTTCCATGTGCAGCTGTTGAACAACAAGGATTAAGATTATGGCATTCGGTTCTATGAACTCAGGCGAAGATTCGCCGATGGCCGAGATCAACGTTACGCCTTTAGTGGACGTGATGTTGGTGTTGTTGATTGTATTTATGATTACCATGCCGGTGCTGACGCATTCGATTCCCCTGCAACTGCCAACCGCTTCGGAAACCGCTAAGCAGGAAACGCAACCGAAAGAACCGTTACGCCTGACAATTGATGCGGATGGTGCTTATTATTTAGGAGCGGAATCAACTGAAAAACGCAGCCTGGAAGAATTGACGGCACAACTGAAGCAGGCCAAGGCTGATAATACGGATACTATTGTTGCTATCGCTGCAGATAAAAGCGTGGAATACGATTTTGTGAATAAAGCATTGGGGGCTGCCCGCGAAGCCGGTATCAGTAAGATAGGCTTCATCACAGAAACCCGTACAAAATAAAAATATAGGTTGATTTAAGGTAAAAAGGCCGTCTGAAAGTAGTATCCAGACGGCCTTTTTACCGTATGTCGAATAGGTTGAGTAAGATTCACATTGGATAGTTAATTAATTAACTATCCAATGTGGAAATTTTAAACGGAGATTATGAGATTTACGTTAAATATATAAAAATAATATTAATTTTTTTGACATAAAACAGAAAATTTAAGACAAGAATATTTTAATGAAGAGTAATATTATTACCACCCTACAAATTAAAGGAGTCTAGCCATGTCAAGATTTTTGGCCATCAATAAAATTCCCAACAAGGGTATTCCTATTGCCGAGCAGCGCAGGATGTGGCTCCGGCAATTTTTAAAAGCTTTTTTGGTAGTGTTTGTTACCTACATGTGCATGTATTTGATTCGTAACAACTTCAAAGCTGCACAGCCGATGATGAAAGAACAACTGGGGCTGACCACGCTTCAGCTCGGTTATATCGGTTTGGCTTTCAGTATTACTTACGGTTTGGGCAAAACGGCTGTCGGTTATTACATCAGCGATAAAAATACCAAAAAATCTATTTCAGTGATGTTGGTGTGTTCTTCCATTGTTGTACTGGCAATGGGCCTTTTAATGAGTTTTTATGGTTCCGTAATCGGTATTTTCATTGTTTTATGGGGATTAAACGGTATTTTTCAGGCGGCCGGCGGGCCGGCGGCTTATTCTACCATTTCCCGTTGGGCTCCGCGTAAGGAGCGCGGCCGGTACCTCGGTTTCTGGAATATGTCGCATAACGTCGGCGGGGCCGTAGCCGGCATATTGGCATTATGGGGTGCTAATGTTTTCTTCGGCGGTAATGTTTACGGTATGTTCATTTTCCCTGCGGTAATCGCTTTGGTGATTGGTATTGCCAGTTTTTTCATCGGCAAAGACGACCCCGAAGAGCTGGGTTGGAACCGTTGCGAAGAAATTTTCGGCGAACCGGTGGAATCGGAAAATACCAAAGCCGATGAAATGCCGATGTGGCAGGCTTTCAAACAGTTTGTATTGCGTAATCCGTGGATTTGGATGCTGTGTATTGCCAATGTGTTCGTTTATATCGTGCGTATCGGTATCGACAATTGGGCGCCGCTTTATGTAACCGAGGTGCTCGGATTCGGCAAACTTGATGCGGTCAATACGATTTTCTATTTTGAAGTAGGTGCGATTCTTGCCAGCTTGAGCTGGGGTTATGTTTCCGACCTGCTAAACGGCCGCCGTGCCGCTGTTGCGGTGGGTTGTATGATTGCTATTATCTTTGCGGTAATGATGTATCGCAATGCAACCAGCGTGCTGATGGTGAACATTTCACTTTTCTTGCTTGGCGCATTGATTTTCGGCCCGCAGTTGCTGATCGGTATTTCTTTGGTAGGGTTCGTACCTAAAAAAGGTATCAGTGTCGCTAACGGTATGACCGGTACGTTCGGCTATCTTTTCGGCGATTCGATTGCCAAAGTCGGTTTGGCTGCTATTGCCGATCCGAAAAGCGGCGGCCTGACTTTGTTTGGCCATACCTTGCACGGCTGGTCTGATGTATTTATTGTGTTTTATCTTGCCTTGTTTGCCGGTATCGTATTGCTGATTATCGTGGCTTACGGTGAAGAAAAACGTATCCGCGTGATTAACGAAGTATTGGACAAGCATTAACCTCCTTGATATGGAATGTTTCGACTGAAGGCCGTCTGAAAGCTTTTCAGACGGCTTTTCCTCTTGAGGGATGCTACAATAGCTACTTTTAAAAATACTTCCGCATAAGAATCTTTATGACTACCATCGAACACGTTCAAGCCGTTGCGTTCGACCTTGACGGCACCCTTTGCGATTCCATTCCCGATTTGGCCGCTGCCGCCAATGCCACCCGCGAGCATCTCGGCTTGGAGCCGCTTCCCGGCAAAACAGTAGAAAGCTACGTGGGCGACGGCATTGCCAAACTGGTTCACCGCGTGCTTACCGATACCCGCGAAGAGCAGGCCGAGCAAAGTTTGTGGGAACAGGCTTTTACCTTTTTCATCCGCCACTACCGCGAACATTTGAGCGACCTTACCCGCCCGTATCCCGAAACCGAAGCAGGATTGGGGCTGTTGAAAACGTTGGGCATTCCGCTGGTGGTGATTACCAACAAAAACGAAGTGTTGGCAGTGGAGCTGCTGCAACAGCTCGGCCTTGCCGACTACTTCAGCCTGATACTCGGCGGCGACAGCCTGCCGGAAAAGAAACCCAGCCCGATGCCCTTGCTGCACGCCGCCGAAGTGCTGAATATCGACCCCGCCAATATGATTATGGTGGGCGATTCCAAAAACGATATTCTCGCAGCCAAAGCGGCCGGTTGCTTGAGCGTGGGCGTAACTTTCGGTTACGGCGACATGACCATGCTGGCACAGGAAGCGGACACCAAACCCGACTGGATTATCGGAGCCTTGCCCGAAATTTATGAAAATCTGCAACCGCAGAAAGATAAAGACCAAGAATAACCCCATCGCTTGTAAGGCCGTCTGAAAAGTTTTCAGACGGCCTCTTTTAAAAAATGAAACCGCAAAAATCCCTACGTACCCGCGCCTTAGATATTCTCGCCCGCCAAGAAATCAGCCGTGCCGAATTCAAGCGCAAGCTCGCGCCTTATGCCGAAAGCGAAGAAGAGTTGGATAAACTGCTGGCGGAGTTTGCCGAACGCAACTGGCAGTCTGACGAGCGTTTTGCCGAAGCCTATATTCACAGCAAAAGCAGAATGCATGGCAGGCTGCGTTTGAAACAGGCGTTGGCGGCGAAAGGCGTGGCCGAAGAAACCGCCCGCGAATTTCTGCCCAATCGCGACAGCGAACTGCAAACCGCCGTTGCCGTGTTGCGTAAAAAGTTCAAACGGCCCGGCCCGGATTTAAAAGAAACCCAGCGGCAGATGCGTTTTCTGGCTTACCGCGGCTTTGATATGGACATTATCCGGGCGGCTTTGAAAAGCGATTGGGAAGAAGGCTGAACGGTTTGGTAAAAATCAATGTAGTTTCCTTACAAACAAGTGAGCTATATCAAGAGGCCGTCTGAAAAAATAATTACAATACCGCTGTTAAAAAGATTTTACGGACAGTAGAACATGAGCGATTTATATCCGGATCAGATTTTGCAGGCGACGATTGAAAAAGGGAAAGCCAAAGCCGCCGGCAGTACGCTTTCATTGAGCCTTTTGGGTTTTCTCGGCGGGGCGTTTATTTCATTGGGTTATCTTGCCTATATCCGCGTGGTCGGCGGCATGCCGCACGAATGGGGCAGCTTGGCCGTGTTGCTCGGCGCAGCGGTGTTCCCAATCGGGTTGGTTTGTATTTTGATCGGCGGAGGCGAATTGATTACCGGCAACATGATGGTGGTGCCGGTGGCATGGCTGGCGAAAAAGATTTCGCTGGCGGCTTGGGGGCGGAATTGGTTGATCGTAACGCTGGCCAACGTCGTCGGAGCCTTTTTCGTGGCGTGGTTTTTCGGGCATTACGTCGGCCTCACCGAAGGCGAAGTGCTGCATAAAACCATTGCCGTGGCGCAAGGCAAAGTGAGTGCCGGTTTCGGACGGGCCTTCGTATCGGGTATCGGCTGCAACTGGATGGTGTGTATGGGCGTGTGGCTGTGCTACGGGGCACATTCGATTTCTGGCAAAGTATTGGGCATTTGGTTTCCGATTATGATTTTCGTGCTCATCGGCTTCCAGCACGTCGTGGCTAATATGTTTGTGATTCCCGCCGCCATCTGGGCGGGTGCGGACATCACTTGGATGCAGTTTTGGGAGAACATGGTTTCGGTGTATCTGGGCAATGCCGTCGGCGGCGCGGTGTTTGTGGGTGCGATGTATTTATATGCTTATCGGGACAAACTGAAATAATTTCCGGCAGCGGTGCCGTTAAGCGGATAGAGGCCGTCTGAAAATGTTTGAATGTTTTCAGACGGCCTAATCTGTATAATAAGGCCGCCTGAAACATACGACGGCTGTGAAACTTAATGTTTTATACCGAATTGCCGCGTTCCGATGCGGCGGGAAACGCCCGGCAGGCTGCTAAAGCGGCGGCAAAACCGGTTTGCGGCAGGCTTGGATGAAACATTAACTTTCACAGTTATCACACCATATAGGAAACGATATGAATATCCGTGTCGGACAAGGCTACGATGTCCATCAGTTGGTTGAAAATCGGCCGCTTATTCTCGGCGGCGTAACGATTCCGTTTGAAAAAGGGTTGCTCGGACATTCCGATGCCGACGCACTTTTGCATGCCGTTACCGATGCGTTGCTCGGTGCGGCGGGTTTGGGCGATATCGGCAGCCATTTTCCCGATACCGCCGCCGAATTCAAAGATGCCGACAGCCGCGTATTGCTGCGCGCCGCTTATCGCAGCGTAAAAGAGCAGGGTTGGGAAGTGGTGAATGTGGACAGCACCATTATCGCCCAGAAGCCGAAGCTCGCTCCGCATATTCCGGCCATGTGTGCCAATATCGCGGCGGATTTGGGCTTGCCCGAAACCGCCGTCAACATCAAAGGCAAAACCAATGAAAAGCTCGGCTATTTGGGGCGGCAGGAAGGCATTGAAGCGCAAGCGGCGGTGTTGCTGCGGGCGGTTTGAAAAAGTGGCTCGGGATACTGCGCGGTCAGTCGAAAACTGTTAACATACGAACCGCTTAACCTTTTTATGTAGAGAGAGGAAAATCATGGCATCACAAGACGAACTGAAACGTATGGCGGCCGAAAAAGCCGTCGAATTCGTGCCGGAAGGTGAGTATATCGGCATCGGCACCGGTTCTACCGTTAATTTTTTCATTGAAGCGCTGGCAAAAAGCGGCAAAAAAATCAAAGGAGCGGTTTCTACATCAAAAGGCACTTCCGAGCTGCTGGCCCGTTTTGAAATCCCCGAAGTACAGATGAACGAAGTATCCCATCTGGCCGTGTATGTCGACGGAGCCGACGAGGTCAACCATTCGCTGCAAATGATCAAAGGAGGAGGCGGTGCGCATCTGAGTGAAAAAATTGTAGCCAGCATTGCGGACAAGTTCGTATGCATTGCCGATGAAAGCAAATACGTTTCCCGTTTGGGCAAATTCCCGCTGCCGGTGGAAGTGATTCCAATGGCGCGTTCGATGGTATCGCGCAAACTGGTGGCTTTGGGCGGCCAGCCCGAGTTGCGCATGGGCTTTATCACGTTTAACGGCCATCAAATCGTTGACGTACACGATTTGGAAATCAACCTGCCGGTAACGCTGGAAGACGAAATCAACAAAATTCCCGGAGTGGTGGAAAACGGCCTGTTCGGGCACAATGCCGCCGACGTGCTGGTGTTGGGTACGCAAAACGGCGTGCAAGTCATCAAGCCCAACTGATACGGTAGGGCGAAAGGCCGTCTGAAACTTTTCAGACGGCCTTATTCGTTGCGGTGGTTTTATGGCCGGCAGCCTCATTCGGTTTCAAATATGAAAATACCTTCTTTATATACGCTTATAGTTGCCATGCTGTTCGTTTCAGTTGCCGATGTGCAGGCAGAAGGCGTTCCCCAATGGTGGCGTAAAAGTGCCGAAACGGCGCGGCGACTGCACTCGTTTTGGGTACAGAGCAACGCCGTACAAAACTATTCCGGCCGCGTAATCGCCGTATCCGACGGAGACACGGTGCGTGTAGTTGATAGCAACGGTAATAAACATAAAATACGTTTGGCCTATATTGATGCGCCGGAATTGCAGCAGGCACACGGTACGGCTTCCAGAGATGCGTTACGCGAGACCCTGCAAGGCAAAAATGTGGAAGTAACAGTGTTTGAAACCGACCAATATAAACGTGAAGTCGCCCAAGTGTACCTGAACGGGCAGGACGTGAACCTTGCCCAATTACAGCAAGGTCATGCGTGGCATTATGTGTCGATTGCCAAGCGCAAACAGAATGCTTTTGATTATGCAGCCTATGCTTATGCCGAAGCTAATGCCCGGCAGGATAGCAGAGGATTGTGGAGGAACAGGAACCCCCAAGCTCCTTGGGATTACCGCAAAGCGCAACGGCAGACACAAAAGCCGCTGCAAAACGATGCGTTGTGGCAGCTGTGGTAAGGTATCGTGCCGAATATTGCGAATAATTTATTTTAAACAGAGGCCGTCTGAAAACATGCCAGCCATTTTGATTATCCGCCCCCAATCCCAAACCGCCGCCGATATCCTCACGTGCACGGCGGCAGGTTGGGATGCCGTACCGTTCGGCCCGATACGCATCGAGCCGGACGAGGCAGCCTTAAAAAAACTCAACCGGCAGTTTCAGACGGCCTCAGCCGTATTCTGGGTCAGCCCCACGGCGGTGGAAACTGCCGCGCCGCATATTGATTTTTCAGACGGCCTCGTCCGCCAGATTACCGTAGGGCAGGGCAGCCGCAAGGCATTGTCGGCATTCTGCCCGCACGAAATCATTTGCCCGCAGGAAGGTAACGACAGCGAAGCCGTATTGGGTTTGGATATTTGGAACAGCCTGCCCCGAGGGGCAAAAGTGCTGATTGTACGCGGACACGGCGGGCGGGATTTTCTGGTGCAGAATTTGAAACGGCGCGGCTTTGAGGCGGAAACGGCCGAAGTTTATTTCAGACGGCCTCAAGCACTTGATTGGACTATATTTAAGCGGATACAACCCGTTGCCGCCTACATTACTTCCGCCGAGATGGCGGGTGCTTTGTTTGCGCAAGTGCCGCCTGAATTGGCGCAACCATTAAGAACCTTGTTATACTTCACGCATCATCCTCGCATAGCCGATGCCTTGCATGCCGCAGGGGCGGTGCGCACCGAAGTGGTTGCGCGTTTGGATGTACAGACTTTAAAACAAGCCTTGCACGGAGTTCAGAATGAACAGCCAAGACGAAAATAAACCCGAAGATTCGCAGACCGGAAACGGTCAGGAAACCGAAAGGCGAATGCTGGTGGTGGCAAAAGACGGTACGGTTACGCCGCCATCTTCCGTCCGGTCATCTGAAAACAGTAAACCCGATGCGGCCGCAGTCGAGCCGGAAACAGAAATATTGTCTGAAAAATCGAAAACCGGTTTTTCGGCCGCTGCTCCGAATAACCCCGAACCCGCAGGAAATCTTATGTCTGACTCAAAAAACAACCAACCCCTTGTTACACCCGTAGTGATCAAGCAATCGTCGGGCAGAAGCGTGGCAGTCGTTGCGCTGGCCTTATCCCTGTTGGCTTTGGGAGCCAGCGGGTTTTTGTTCGTACAGGGGCAAAACCTGTTGAAAACGCAGGAAATAGACTTCAATCAAAAAATTGAAAAAGCTGCTTTGGGCGAATCGCAGAATGCCAGAATGCTTCAAGATTCTATGCGCAAACAGAATGAAATTCAGGCTGCAATGGTTCAGTTGGCCGCCATGCAGAAAAGAAACGGCGAAAAAGCGGCGGCCGCCGAACGTGCTTTCCAAGAGTTAAGTAAAGGCCGGGCCGATTGGCTGGTGGATGAAACCGAGGTGATGCTGAATCTGGCTTCGCAACAATTACTGCTTTCAGGCAATGTGCCTGCCGCCATCGGAGTGTTGGAAAACATCGAAAGCCGCATGAGCCGTTTCGACCATCCCGAATTGCTTCCGGTAAAACAAGCCGTTGCAAGCGATCTGACGGCATTGCGTAACCGCCCCTATGTGGATATTTCGGGCGTGTCGTTGCGTCTCGACCGTTTGGAAACCGCCGTTGCCGGCCTTCCGTTGATGGTTGACGGAGCATTGAAACCCGGCCAAACCGCCCCTCAGGTTGTGGACGTAAGCAATTTGCCGTGGTGGGAGGCCGCATGGCAAAAAACGCTAACGGCTTTGAGAGGAATGGTGGAAGTGCGCCGTTTAAACAGCAACGACTCTATGCTGATGGCCCCCGAACAAGTATATTTCGTGCGTGAAAATCTGCGTTTGCGGCTACTGGACGCACGTGCTGCTTTGATGCAGTACAACGGCGAGGTCTATCAAAGTGATTTGAACAATGCGGAAGCGGCTGTAAAACAATATTTCGACGTTCGTTCTCCAGCCACCCAATCTTGGTTGAAAGAATTGGCCGAATTGAAAACGGCTGATTTGCGTATGGTTACTGATGACGTATTGAAAAACAGTTTGAATGCAGTGCGTAATTATCAAAATTCGGTGCGTCCGAGCCGTCCGACATTGTTATCTGAAACGACGGCTCCTGCCGCCGCAAGCGAAGCCGCTTCCGAGCCGTCTGCCGCATCAGCCCCGGAAATACCTGCTGTTCCGGTCGTACCTGTCGTACCGAAAGCAGCGGAGCCTCGACAGCAACAGCCGCAACCTGCCAAACCGGCCGTGCCGTCTGAAAACAAACCGGCTTCTGCACCGGTAGAGGAAGTGAAAGGGGCGCGGGTATGAGAGGCTTGATCTGGATTATTGTCCTATTTGCCGTAGCGGTAGGCTTGGCGATTGCGGCAGGTTCATACAGCGGTAATGTGTATGTGGTGGTGGAGCAAACCATGCTGCGCATCAATCTGCATGCTTTTATTCTCGGCTTGATTGCCCTTGTGGTGGTGCTTTACCTGCTGGTGCGCCTGATTGCCGGCATTCTTAATGTGCCCGGGCGTATGCAGCGTTTCGGTGTGGCGCGCAAAGGCCGTCAGGCTGCTACTGCTTTGAACAATGCCGGATTGGCGTTCTTTGAAGGCAAGTTTCAAAAAGCCGAGCAGGAAGCGGCTAAGGTATTGGCCAATAAAGAAGCGGGCGACAACCGCACATTGGCTTTGATGCTTGGCGCACATGCCGCCGACCAGATGGACGATACCGCTCTGCGCGACCGTTATTTGCAGGACATCGAAAGTCTGCCTGCCAAACAGCAGCTTTCACGTTATCTGTTGCTGGCGGAATCGGCATTGACCCGCCGCGATTATCCGGCTGCCGAAAACCACTTGGCGGCTGCGGCACAAATCAACCCGAGCCTGACCCGGTTGGTGCGTTTGCAGTTGCGCTATGCTTTCGATAAAGGCAACGCACTGGAAGTATTGGATAAGGCCGACAAATTAGTTAAAGCGGGGGCAATCAGCGATTATGAAGCCGAACAATATCAAAACTGGGCATACCACCGCCTGCTGGCATTGGCTTCCGATCATAACGGTTTGAAAGTTTGCCTCAAGCGTATTCCCGAGCATTTGAAAACCGGCGAATTGTGTATTGCCATCGCCGAGAAATATGAGCGTTTGGGCTTGTACGGCCATGCGGTGAAATGGGTGGAGAAATATTATCCGCATACCCAGCAGGCCGAGTTGCTGGAAACTTTCGTTCAGAGCGTGCGTTTTTTGAACGACAAAGAACAGCGCAAAGCCATCGACCTTGCCGACGGCTGGTTGCAGGCGCATCCGAATAATGCCAAATTGCTGATGTATCTGGGCGAACTGGCTTACGGCAAGCAGCTTTGGGGCAAGGCGCAGACGTATCTGGAAGCCAGCCTCGCCATCGACCCGAGCATGCCGGCGCGTTTGGCTTTGGCTAAAGTGTTTGACGAAACCGAGCAGCCCGAAAAGGCGGAGCAGCAGCGCAAACTGGCTTTGGAGAGTGTGTCTGCCGATGATGAATCCCTATAACAGATAAGCCGCCATACCAAAAGAGGCCGTCTGAAAAACCGGATAAATGTTTTCAGACGGCCTTTCGATACTTTGAAATTTTAACACCCCGATCACGCGTGCAAAGATTTATAGCGAATCAACTTAACTTGCTGCGGCATTGCTGCGCCTTAGTTTAAAGAGAACGGTTTTGTAAGCCGGCGAAGCGATAGCAGAATCGGTTCCGCACTATTGGTGCTGCCTACGGCTTGCCGCCTTGTGTCAAAAATCAGTTTGTTTGCTATAACACAGGCAGGCGTTTTCAATATTTTTCGACGAAAGCCCGATATGACCACATTGAAAAACGATACTTTCTTACGCGCTTTGTTAAAACAACCGGTTGAATACACACCGATTTGGATGATGCGTCAGGCAGGCCGCTATCTGCCCGAATACAAAGCCACCCGCGCCCGGGCAGGCAGTTTTCTGGATTTGTGCAAAAACACCGAATTGGCCACCGAAGTAACCATTCAACCGCTGGAACGCTTTGATTTGGACGCGGCGATTCTGTTTTCCGACATCTTAACCGTGCCCGATGCCATGGGTTTGGGTTTGTATTTTGCCGAAGGCGAAGGCCCCAAATTCGAGCGCGCTTTGCAGCATGAGGCCGACATTGCCAAACTGGAAGTGCCTGATATGGGCAAGCTGCAATATGTATTTGATGCCGTTGCTTCCATCCGCAAAGCCTTAAACGGCCACGTGCCTTTAATCGGCTTTTCCGGCAGCCCGTTCACGCTGGCCTGCTATATGGTGGAAGGCGGCAGCAGTAAAGAATTCCGCATCATCAAAACCATGATGTATTCGCGCCCCGACTTGCTGCACAAGATTTTGGATGTCAACGCCCAAGCCGTAACCGCTTATTTGAATGCCCAAATCGATGCGGGTGCGCAGGCGGTGCAGATTTTCGATACATGGGGCGGCGTGTTGAGCGATGCGGCGTTTGAAGCCTTCAGCCTGCACTACATGAAGCAGATTGTCGGCGGTTTGAAACGCCAAAGCGAAGGCCGCCGCGTGCCGGTGATTGTGTTTACCAAAGGCGGCGGTTTGTGGCTGGAAAAAATGGCCGACACCGGTGCCGATGCCCTCGGTTTGGATTGGACATGCAACATCGGCGAAGCCCGCAAGCGCGTAGGCGGTAAAGTGGCCTTGCAAGGCAATTTCGACCCCTTCGCACTATTCGGCACGCCCGACAGCATCCGCGAAGAAACCGCCCGTATTTTGGCGGCCTACGGCCACGGCAGCGGCCATGTGTTCAATCTCGGCCACGGCATCAACCAACATGCCGACCCCGAACACTCCAAGTTGCTGGTGGATACGGTGCATGAATTGTCTCGACAGTATCACCGTTAATCTGTATTTTAATGATACAGAGGCCGTCTGAAAAAACATTTTCAGACGGCCTCTGAGAGAAAACCCACTGCGGAGTTATTGGTTACAGCAGTGGGTTTGTGTTCGGTAATCAATTTAATAAATCAAAGACTTTTAAAAGAAAGGAAGGTCAGTGAGGGATAAGTTAGCTCATTTTTTCAGTTCCGAGCCTGCGGCGGGTATCGTGTTGATGATAGCGGCGATGCTTGGTATTGTGGCAGCGAATTCTCCGGTATCGGAACATTATTTCAGCATGCTTGGAAGCTATGTTGCCGGTTTGAGTGTTTCACATTGGATTAATGATGGCTTAATGGCGGTGTTTTTCCTGTTTGTGGGGTTGGAAGTCAAACGGGAATTGTTGCAGGGTGAATTGGACACCAACGCCAAGCGGATATTGCCCGGGTTGGCCGCTTTAGGCGGGTTGATGATGCCTGCCTTGTTTTATGTTTTGTTTAACAGCGGTAATCCCGAAACATTGAAAGGTTGGGCTGTGCCGGCCGCCACTGATATTGCTTTCGCATTGGGTGTGCTGGCGTTGTTGGGCAGCCGTGTTCCGGTTTCTCTGAAAATATTTCTGACGGCTTTGGCGATTATGGACGACTTGGCCGTTATTGTGATTATTGCCTTGTTTTACAGCAGCAGCATCAGTTTCATTTATCTGGCGTTGGCTGCTGCAACTCTGGCCGTACTGTTTTTCTTGAATAAAAAAGGCATATTGAAAAGCCTTCCGTATTTGTTGTTGGGCGTGCTGCTGTGGTTTTTCGTTTTGAAATCCGGCCTTCATGCCACACTTGCAGGTGTGTTGCTGGCTTTTGCCATTCCTCTGCGGGTTCAGGATTCTGTTCAGGAAGCACCGTTGCTCAAGTGGGAGCATGCTTTGGAAAATCCGGTTGCTTTCTTTGTCGTGCCGGTTTTCGGTTTTGCCAATGCCGGCGTATCTTTTGCAGGATTGGACGGTTCGGTGCTGTTCGATCCCGTGGTTATGGGTATTTTTGCCGGATTGTTTTTGGGTAAGCAGTTGGGTGTTTTCGGCGTGGTTTGGGTAACGGTCAAACTAGGCTGGACCGAACTGCCTGAGGGCGCAAGCTGGTTGCAGGTGTATGGTGTGGCGCTGCTATGCGGTATCGGTTTTACCATGAGCCTGTTTATCAGCCTATTGGCGTTTGTTGACCCCGCCATACAGGATTACAGCAAAGTGGGTGTATTTTTAGGTTCTCTGTTTGCAGGTGTTTTGGGTTATCTCGTGTTGAAATTCGCACCGTTTGAGAGAATTAAAATTAAGTATTAAACGATGTTGTGAGGCCGTCTGAAAACTTTTCAGACGGCCTTTTTCATAGTCGGGTCGATTGCCCGCCACCGTTTAAAACCAAAAAGGAACTTTCAGACGGCCTTTTATACCTTAATGATGATTACTTCTATAATTTAGGCCGTCTGAAAATATCTTGCATGCTTATGAATATTGAAATTCCGTGGGGTCAGATTCTTATTTACCTGCACACCGCCGCCGCCTTGGTTTGTGCGGGGCGGGTGCTTTACAAACAGCGCAATACCGGCGCGGCATTTGCATGGTTGATTATTCTGTTTGTTTTCCCGCTTTTCGGTGTGGCCGCTTATTTGATGGTAGGAGAGCCGCGACTTGGAACGGCGAGGGCCAAACGCACGGCAGAAATGAACCGTTTTTACAGCGAGTTTATCGAGCTTTATATGGCGGATATCGACTTGGATATTACCGACGAAATGCGCCCGCGTTATCGGGGGATTGCCAAAGTTGCCGCCGATACCACCGGTATGGGGCCGACCAAAAGCAATGCCGTGACGCTGCTTTCGACCACCGACGAAATCGTCGATGCCATGCTTGCGGATATTGAATCGGCACGGCAGTCATGTTTGTTGGCATTTTACATTATCGAACCTCAGGGCCGAATTGAAACTCTTTTGGATGCAGTGATTCAGGCAGCACAACGCGGAGTGGACTGCGTTATTCTTGCCGATGCCGTCGGCAGCCATAATTTTTTCAACAGCAGCTGGGTGAAGAAGTTACGCAGTTTCGGCGTGGAAGTGCATGCAGCCTTACCGGTGGGGCTGTTGAAAACCCTATTTACCCGCAGCGATTTGCGAAATCACCGCAAAATGCTGATTATAGATAAAAAAATCGGTTATACCGGCAGCTACAACTTGGTAGACCCGCGCTTTTTCAAGCAAGGTTCGGGCGTGGGCGAATGGGTGGATGTGATGATGCGTTGTTCCGGGCCGCTGGTGTTGGAAATGACTGCGGTGTTCTATGCGGACGTGGCTGTGGAAGACGATCAAAACTTAACCGAAGTACAGCAATATTTGCGCGGACTCAACGAGCTGATTCCTGCCATGCTGCCTGAAAAAATGCGCGCAGGTAATATTGTGGCCCAAGTGATTCCTTCCGCGCCCGACCAAGTAAACCGGGTGATTTACGAAACCATACTCAGCGCGGTTTATTCGGCCACACGGAAAATCATGATTACCACGCCGTATTTCGTGCCCGACGAACCTTTGCTGACGGCATTGACCACCGCAGCCAAACGCGGTGTGGAAGTAACCTTGATTTTGCCGGCCAAAGTCGATTCGCTGATGGTGCGCTATGCTTCGCAAGCTTACTATCCCATGCTGCTTAAAGCAGGAGTAAAAATCGCTTTGTTCGGCGGTGGGCTGCTGCATGCCAAAACCATGGTAATAGACGATGGTTATACGCTGTTCGGCACCGTGAATATGGATATGCGCAGTTTCTTTTTAAATCTGGAAATCAGCTTGGCAATTTACGATAAAAGTATTACTTGCCAAGTGATTGATTTGCAAAAGCAATATCTGGCCGACAGCAGCTATATCACAGTTAAAGGCTGGCAGCAGCGGTCAAAATGGTGGGGGCTGGTGGAAAATACCGTCAGACTGATGAGCCCGCTTTTGTAGCAAGTGATGCAAAATTGTCAAAAGGCCGCCTGAAAAATTTTTCAGACGGCCTTTTAATTACTTGAAAAAATATCATAGAGTTGATTGGGGTTATATATTTGTTAATATGAGTGAAATGCTGATTATTTTTATAACATATTATTTTTTAAAGATATTTATAAGGGATTTTTTAGAAGGTTTGTCATATGGTTTTGAAATAATATGACAAGGGTAAAGAAATTCAATTTTGTGTAAAAGATGGGAACTTGTTAGAATTGTGCGTTTACAAAAATTGAACCCGAAAGTATTTCAAATGAAACGTAAATTTTCCCGCCGCACTTTTTTAGGCGGAACGGCCGCTTTGGCCGGTTCGTTTGTGCTGGGCGGTTGCGAAAAAATCTACCGCACCGTTTCTCCGGCAGACCAAGTAAAAAACGCTACTCTGAAAAGCATTTACTATCCTCCCGCTTTGCTCGGTTTGCGCGGCGATACGGAGGGTGTTCAAAATGCGGCACACAGTGTTGCATTGGCCGGTGGCAAGTTCACACTGCCGGGTAAGGCCGAAGAGCAATATGATTTGGTAGTAATCGGTGCCGGCATTAGCGGTTTGTCGGCCGCTTATCTCTACCAGAAGCAACGTCCGCAAGCCAAAATCCTGATTTTGGACAACCACGAAGATTTCGGCGGCCATGCCCAACGTAACGAATTTACCATCGACGGCAAGACGCTGGTTTCCTACGCGGGCAGTGAGTCATTTGATTCTCCCAAAGCTAATTTTTCAGACGACGTTAACGCACTGATGAAAGATTTGGGTGTGGATTACACCAAGTTTGAAAAATATTTCCAACAAGATTTGTACGAAAAGAAATGGAATTTGGAAAAAGGCGTGTTCTTCAACAAAACGGCCTTTGGAAAAGATGCCGTAGTGCGCGGCGAGCCGGAAACGGGTGAAGAAAGCGCAGCCGAAATCATTCAGAATTTTCCGTTGCCTGAAGCCGATAAACAGGCTTTAATCAAGCTCTATACTGATCCTGACGACTATTTGAAAGGCAAAAGTAAAAGCCAGCGTGAAGAATATGCTGAAAATACCAGCTATTATGATTTTCTGAAAAATACCGTCAAATTGCCTGAAACCGCATTGAGATACTTGCTCAATATCAGTTCCGAATACTGGGGCCATGCGATTAACGCCGTTTCGGTAAGCGAGGCTTTAAGAGGAGGCTATCCGGGCGTGCAAAACCTCCGTCTCCCCGAAGAAGAGGATGAAGAAGAACCATATATCTATCATTTCCCCGACGGCAATGCCTCGGTGGCACGCTTGCTCGTGCGTAAGATGATTCCGGCTATTGCCCCGGGCAACAGTATGGAAGACATTGTGTCGGCCAAATTCGATTACAGCAAACTCGATTTGCCGGAAAACAATGTCCGCATCCGCCTCAAGTCAACAGCATTGATGGTTGAAAACAATGCCGAAGGTGTGGCCGTGGCCTATCTGCCCCAAGGTGATGCTGATTTGAAGCAGGTTCAAGCCAAGCAATGTATTTTTGCCGGCCACAGCGCACTGGCCGCACGCATCATGCCGCAATTACGGCAAACACAGAGCGAAGCCATGTTGAGCAATGTCAAGGTGCCGATTCTTTACGGCAAGGTGTTGGTGAAAAACGCCCACGCTTTCCAAAAACTCGGTGTATATGCAGTTTATGCTCCGGATGCACCGTATTGCCTGATCCAGCTTGACGATCCCGTGAGTATGGGTGATTACCGCTGCCCGCAGACTCCCGACGAACCGATTATTGTGCATATGGTGCGTGTTGTTACCGATATGCAGGGTAAAGATGCCCGCGAGATGTACCGCAACGGCCGACGTAAGCTGCTCCGCCAAAGTTACGAGTCACTCAAGCAGGAGATGTTGGAGCAACTACGCAATATGTATGCAGTGGCAGGTGAAAATCTGGACGAAGTTCTCGCAGGCGTAACTATCAACCGTTGGGCCCACGGTTACAGCTACGAGCGGGTGGGCCTGTGGGATTCTGAAAACCGCGCGGAAAGAATTACCGAGAGAATGCAGGAGCCTTTGGGTAACATATTTATGGCCAACAGCGATGTGGCATGGCTGCCCTACATGCATGATGCCATTGATCAGGCATACCGTGCAGTAAGGGAGGCATTGAAGGCTTGATGCCGATATAAAAGAGGCCGTCTGAAAAAATCTTTTCAGACGGCCTCTTTTATATCGGTTGAAATCTGAGCCATTGTTTTGATAAAAGTCCATATTTTCCGATAATGCGGCCTTAACATATTGATTCGGAAAAATCCTGTCAGTATTTCCCGCTTTCCGTTATAACGGTATGCGCCGTTTACTACACATGATAACATTACAATTTTCCCGCAATGCCGTCTGAAAAAATCTTTTCAGATGGCCTGAACAAACCGTCAGGACGAATCAACATGGATGATTTAATTAAAGAAGCCGCCTTACACTTCCACGAATATCCCAATCCCGGCAAAATCCAAGTTGCCCCTACCAAACCGCTGGCCACCCAATATGATCTTTCCCTCGCTTATTCCCCGGGCGTAGCCGCCCCTTGCATGGAAATCCATAATGATCCTCTGGCCTCTTACAAATACACCGCCCGCGGCAATCTGGTTGCCGTGATTTCCAACGGCACGGCCGTGTTGGGTTTGGGTAATATCGGTGCGCTGGCAGGCAAGCCAGTAATGGAAGGCAAGGGCGTATTGTTCAAAAAATTCGCCGGTATCGACGTATTCGATATCGAAGTTAATGAAACCGACCCAGACAAACTGGTCGACATTATCGCTTCGTTGGAACCGACTTTCGGCGGTATCAATCTCGAAGACATCAAAGCGCCCGAATGTTTCTACATCGAGCAAAAGCTGCGCGAGCGGTGCAATATCCCCGTATTCCACGACGACCAGCACGGCACGGCGATTATTACCGCCGCGGCCGTCTTAAACGGTTTGCGCCTGATTAACAAAAACATCGCCGATGCCACTTTGGTTTGTTCCGGTGCCGGTGCGGCTGCAATCGCCTGTTTGAATTTGTTGGTTGCTTTGGGGATGAAGCGCGAAAACATTACCGTTTGCGATTCCAAAGGCGTGATTTACCAAACGCGCGAAGACAAAGACCGCATGGACGAATCGAAAAAACATTACGCTATTCCCGACAACGGCCAGCGCGTATTGGCAGATGCGGTGAGTGGCAAAGATATTTTCCTCGGTTTGTCCGGTCCCAACGTTTTGAGCCCCGACATGCTCAAAACCATGAATGCCGACCCTATCGTACTGGCATTGGCCAACCCCACGCCGGAAATCTGGCCGCCTGAAGCCAAAGCCGCACGCCCTGACGTGATTATCGGCACCGGACGTTCCGACTTCCCCAATCAAGTCAACAACGTATTGTGCTTCCCGTTTATTTTCCGCGGTGCGCTGGATGTGGGCGCAACCACCATTAACGAAGAAATGAAACTCGCGTGCGTGCGTGCGATTGCCGATTTGGCGATGGCTGAATCCAATGATGTTGTGGCCGGTGCATATGGCGATGCGGAGTTGAGCTTCGGCCCTGAATACCTGATTCCCAAACCTTTCGACCCGCGCCTGATCGCCACGATTGCTCCGGCGGTTGCCCAAGCGGCGATGGATTCCGGTGTCGCTTCCCGCCCGATTGAAGACATGGATGCTTACGTAGAGAAGCTGAACCAGTTTGTTTACAAATCCAGCTTGTTCATGAAACCGGTGTTCACACAGGCGAAAAAAGACGTGAAACGCGTGGTGTTGGCCGAGGGTGAAGACGAGCGCGTGCTGCATGCGGCGCAACAGATTGCCTCGCAAAAACTGGCTTTCCCCGTTTTAGTGGGCCGCACGACGGTAATTGAAAGCCGTTTGCAGCAGTTGGGTTTAACCATTCAGGCGGGCAAGGATTTCGAGCTTATCGACAATGAAAACAACCCGCATTATGAAGAATCGTGGAAAGAATATTACAACCTGCTTAAGCGCCAAGGCGTTACTGAAGAAATGGCACGCCGCCGCATGTTGGCCAACACTACATTGATAGGAGCGCTGATGGTGCGTTTGGGGCATGCCGACGCATTGGTGTGCGGCACGGTAGGCCGTTACCGCGACCATTTCAAAATCATGGAGGAAGTGATCGGTTACAACAATGCCGATCATTACGCTTTCGCTATGAATGCCTTGATTATCAACAATAATAACTTCTTCATCGCCGATACCTACGTTAACGCCAACCCGACGGCCGAACAGTTGGCACAGGGCACATTGATGTGTGCCAAAGAAATGCAGCGTTTCGGCATCACCCCGAAAGTGGCGCTGCTTTCCAACTCCAATTACGGCACTATCGATAAGCCGGAAAGCAGAAAAATGCAGGAAGCCCTCAGAATCATTCAGGCCCAGAAACCCGATTTGGAAATCGACGGCGAAATGCAGGGCGACGTGGCAATGGATGAAGGCATGCGTAAACAGATTTTCCCCGAAACCTCGCTCAAAGGTTCGGCCAATCTGCTGGTTATGCCCAACGTTGAAGCCGCCAACATCAGCTACAACCTGTTACGCGTTTCGTCCCCGAACGCCATTACCATCGGCCCGATTTTGGTAGGCTTGAATAAGCCCGTTCATATCATCACACCGATTTCAACTGTGCGCCGTATCGTTAATATGGTGGCTCTGGCCGCCGTGGATGCGCAACGCCAATAAAGCCGGTGTTATTTTAAGAGGCCGTCTGAAAGTTTGTTTTCAGACGGCCTTTTCTTTATCCGCTATAATCTGCCCGATTTGAAGCAACACGGACAATGCCATGAAAAGCCCTGCTTATCGCCGACAGTTAAACGAAAAAATAAATTACATCAATACTTTGTTTGGGCATCTCAATACGCCGGAATTGGAGGTCTTCGAGTCGCCGGAACAACATTACCGCATGCGTGCCGAGTTTCGAGTGTGGCATGAAGGCGAAGAGATTTTTTACGCCATGTTCGAGCGGGGTCAAAAAGCAAGCGGAGCCTCTTTAGTGCGTTGCGACCGCTTCCCGCCTGCCTATACTTCCATCAACGAATTAATGCCGAAACTGATCGAAGCAGTAAACAACCGGCCGGTGTTGAAAAACCGTTGGTATCAGGTGGAATTTCTGGCTACTTTGAGCGGCGAAATGCTGGTTACCATGATTTACCATAAAAAATTGGATGATGAGTGGAAAGCAGCGGCGGAAAATCTGCAAAAGGAGTTGAATATCCGCATTATCGGTCGTAGCAAAGGGCAGAAAATCGTACTTTGCCGAGATTTTGTTACCGAGAAGCTGCATGTGGGCGACCGTGATTTTGTTTACCGTCAAATCGAAGGCAGCTTTACCCAGCCAAATGCAAAAGTATGTGAAAAAATGCTGGAGTGGGCATGCGGTGCGGCGCAAGGTTCGAGCGGCGATATGTTGGAACTTTATTGCGGCAACGGTAACTTTACTTTGCCTTTAGCGCAATATTTCCGACGGGTGTTGGCAACCGAAGTTTCCAAAACATCGGTTAATGCTGCGTTATGGAATATGGAGGCAAATCAGGCTGACAATATAAAAATCGCACGGTTGTCGGCGGAAGAGTTTACCGAAGCCTATATCGGAGGCCGAGAATTCCGCCGCCTTCAGGAACAAGGCATCGTGTTGGCTGATTATGTGTTTTCCACAATTTTCGTCGATCCTCCGCGTGCCGGTGTGGATGAAGAAACGCTGAAATTGGTAAGCCGGTTCGACCGAGTGATTTATATTTCGTGTAATCCCGAAACCCTACGCGATAACCTCGATACGCTCTGCCGAACGCATGAAATCCGCCGTATGGCATTGTTTGACCAATTTCCCTTTACGCACCATATTGAAAGCGGTGTGTTATTGGTTAAAAAGGCCGTCTGAAAATATATAGGTCTATATAGAACTTAAATACGAATCATTTTTTTATTTTATCGGGATAGCCAAAAGAATTTATTTGTTTATAATAAAAACCATTGTCATTTTAAGGTGGTTGCCCATATTCCGAAGAGGGGAGGGAAATGAAAAAATTTGCATTGGTGATTTTGCTGTTTGCTTCGACATTATCATTCGCAGTTGATCCGTTTGAGTTGGAACGGGTAGAACGATCCTGTAAACATGAAAAAAGCAGTATATCGCGTGATCGTTACGGTACGCCGTCATGTGATCATTTGGAGAGATTGTACGAATTGAAACGTGAGCAACAACATCTACGTTATGCACGTGAATTTAATGAATCGCAAGAACGCATTGCTGCAACGCCACAAAGAATCATAGTCGAACACAGAATTGCAAGGCAAAACGGTGTCGGCAGCGGTTACCGTTGGAATGGAAATGAAGGGCGGTACTGCAATCATGATGCGGCCGGTTATCCTATAAACTGCTATTAATCGTATAAAAAAGCCCTGCTTGGTAGCAAGGGCTTTTTTATGGCTTGGAGGCCGTCTGAAATCAGCTTAATTTGCCGTGGCAATGTTTGTATTTCAAACCGCTGCCGCATGGGCACAAATCGTTGCGGTGCACAACGCGGCCTTGTTCAGCCAATACTTCCGGGCTGAAATCATTGCCGGTAGGATCGAAAGCCTCGGTAGCCAAATCATCACGCGATTCGCCCAATATATCTTCCATAGCCGGCGCACCAGAATGGACAGCCTGTACATTGGTAGGTTCTTGGGGCTCGTTCTCAGCAACGATGTCATCACCATGCTCAATCTGTACGGCGACGAGCAGGGAAGCAACGTTCTGCTTGATGCCGTTCCACAGGTGTTCAAACATGATAAAGGCTTCGCGTTTGTATTCCTGTTTGGGATTTTTCTGAGCATAACTGCGTAGATGGATACCTTGGCGCAAATGATCCATGGCAGAAAGGTGTTCGCGCCAGTTGTTATCGATAACCTGAAGCATCACGTTGCGTTCAAAATCGCGCATCATCTGTTGGCCGACGATTTCTGTTTTTTCGGCGTATTCTTTTTCCACTTGGGCAAGCAAACGCTCTTTGATGTCTTGATTATCCAAAGTATTGTTGGCTTTCAACCAGCCTTGGATATCGGCCTGTAAACGGAAATCACCTGCAAGCTGGGCTTCCAGCGCAGGGATATCCCATTGCTCTTCCATGCTGTCGGGCGGCATGTGCATGTCGACCAAGTTGCTGATAACTTCTTCGCGGATTTCTTTTGCCAGTTCGCTCACATTTTGATTGGTTAAAATGGTGTTGCGGTAGTAGTAGATAACTTTACGTTGGTCATTGGCAACGTCGTCATACTCCAATACTTGTTTCCGCATATCAAAGTTGCGGCCTTCCACTTTGCGCTGTGCGCCTTCGATTTGGCGGGTAAGCATGCTGTGTTCGATGGCTACGCCGCGTTCGGGAGCAAGACGGTTAAGAATGGCTGCGGCACGATCGAGTGCGAAGAGGCGTAATAGCGGGTCTTCAAACGAGAGGTAGAAACGGCTGGAACCGGGGTCGCCTTGACGACCGGCACGGCCGCGCAATTGGTTGTCGATGCGTCGGCTTTCGTGGCGTTCGGTACCGATAATATGCAGACCGCCTGCGGCCAACACTTTTTTGTGATCGGCTTCCCAGCCGTTTTCCAGTTTGGTGATGCGGATTTGCTTTTCTTCGTCGCTCAGGTTTTCATCGGCACGGATGGCATCGCTTTGATGTTTGACGTTACCGCCCAACACGATGTCGGTACCACGGCCTGCCATGTTGGTAGCCACGGTAATCATGCCGGGTTTGCCGGCTTGGGCCACGATTAAGGCTTCGCGTTCATGTTCTTTGGCATTCAGTACGTTGTGCGGCAAACCGGCTTTGGTAAGCAGCTCGGAAACCAACTCAGAGTTTTCAATGCTGGTGGTACCGACAAGCACGGGTTGGCCCTTATCGAAGCAGGCTTGGATATCGTTGATAACGGCTTCGTATTTTTCTTCGGCAGTACGGAAAATTTGGTCGTTGAAATCTTTGCGCTGCATCGGACGGTTGGTCGGGATGATTACCGTTTCCAAGCCGTAAATGCTTTGGAACTCGAAGGCTTCGGTGTCTGCCGTACCGGTCATGCCGGAGAGTTTTTCATACAGGCGGAAATAGTTTTGGAACGTGATTGAAGCCAGTGTTTGGTTTTCGCGTTTGATTTCCACCCCTTCTTTGGCTTCTATGGCCTGATGGAGACCTTCGGACCAACGGCGGCCGGACATCAGACGGCCAGTGAATTCGTCCACAATCACGACTTCGCCGTCTTGAATCACATAATGCTGGTCTTTATGGAACAGGGTATGCGCACGCAGGGCAGCCATCAAATGGTGCATCAGCATGATATTGGCGGCTGAATAGAGGGAATCGCCTTCCTGCAGTAACCCCATTTCAGCCAGAATATCTTCGGCATGCTCGTGCCCTGCTTCGCTCAAGATAACGGTGTGGCCTTTTTCATCCACCCAATAATCACCTTCGCCTTCTTCGGTTTCTTGACGGCTTAGGCGCAAGGGTACTTTGTCCATGGTTTGGTAAAGTTGCACGTTGTCATCGGCTTGCCCTGAAATAATCAACGGGGTACGTGCTTCGTCGATCAAAATCGAGTCGACTTCATCGACTACGGCAAAGGCCAAATCACGCTGTACTTTGTCGTATTGGTCGGTAACCATATTGTCGCGCAAGTAGTCGAAACCGAATTCGTTGTTGGTGCCATAGGTAATGTCGGCATTGTAGGCGGTTTGCCGGAAGAAAGGCTGCATGTCGCTGATGATGACACCGACAGTCAAGCCCAAGAAGTTATAAAGCGGTTCCATGATGCCTGCGTCGCGAGCGGCAAGGTAATCGTTGACGGTAACGACATGCACGCCTTTGCCGTTGAGGGCATTCAGGTAAACGGCGAGGGTGGCTACGAGCGTTTTACCTTCGCCCGTGCGCATCTCGGCGATTTTGCCGTTATGCAGTACCATACCGCCGATAAGTTGTACGTCGAAATGGCGCATACCCAATACACGGCGGCTGGCTTCGCGGCAGACGGCAAAGGCTTCTTCGAGAATGTCGTCTAAGGTTTCGCCTTTGGCGAGGCGTTCTTTGAATTCGGCAGTTTTTGCTTGGAGGGCTTCGTCGCTCAAAGCCTGCATTTCGGTTTCGCGCGCATTGATTTTCGCAACGGTTTTACGGTATTGTTTGAGCAGTCGGTCGTTCCGGCTGCCGAAGACTTTTTTGGCTAAGTTGGTAAGCATGAATTTTTCCTGCGCCTTGAGATAGAAATAGTGGGCAAATTTAAGCCCGAATTTTAACACAAGCCGTTTAGTAAAGTTACAATGCCGTCTGAAATAGCGGCGGCTTTGCCAGATTTCAATATTATTTACCAACGAAAATCATACAGGAGGCCGTCTGAAAATGGATTTGCTGCATTTGGGTAAGAAAGACAGCCGTTTGCTAAACCTGTTGCAACAGTCGCAACAATGGCGTAGGCTGGATACCCGGCTCAAACAGATTATGCCCGCTAATCTACGGGCGTATTTTCAAGTGGCCTGTATCGAAGACGGTTGCTTGATTATTTTGGCAGCGAACAATATGGCTTCTTCGCGTTTGCGTATGATTGTGCCCAGCTTGCTGCCGCAAATTCAAAACCTTAAAAGTGATATTACCGATGTGCGTATTAAGGTGGTGCCGAAACAGCCGGTGAAAGTGCGCGTTAATAGTTTGCAGTTGAGTAGTGCAGCGGCAGCAAGGTTTTTGGAATCTGCCGAGCAGTTGGAACATCATCCTAAATTAGCGGAAGCTTTGCACAATTTGGCTAAGAAACACGGTAAATTGTAAAAAATGTAAAGCATACGGCAGGCCGGTTATCTTATTTTTGCCTTTGTGTGTTTGAGGTTTTTTCGTGGCGGGGATAAGCAGTGAAGGTTTTAGATCAGTCGGGTTTCTTTGGTTGTTAATTTGATTTAACTCAAATCTTAATTGATAAGGGTAATAAATATAGGCGGTTGACGGTAACTTTTCCGGCAATTTTATGCCTTATTATGGCAATATATCATTGTTTTAGCATTTCATCAGGGGCGAATGGCAATAGAGAAGCCCCGTAATTTAACCCACACAGGAGTATTGTATGAAAGTTTATTTAGCTCTGATTTCTGCCGCTGTTCTCAGTTTGGCGGCTTGTTCCCAAGAATCTTCTGCACCTGCTCAAAGCGAACCTGCTGCTGAGGCCCCGGCTCCTGCCACGTCCGAGGCTGCGCCTGAAGCTGCACCGGAAGCGCCTGCTGCTTCTGAAGCAGCTCCTGTTGCGGCAGCTGATGAGAAATGCGCCGTGGTGGTCGATTCCGACGATGCAATGAAATACAACATGTCTGAAATCAACATCAGCAAAACATGTCAGGAATTCAGCATTACCTTAAAACATGTGGGTAAATTGCCGAAAGCGGCGATGGGTCACAATATTGTGATTGCCAAAACCGAAGATGTGGACGATGTGGCTAAAGACGGTGCGAGTGTCGGCCCTGACGGTGGTTTCCTGAAAGCCGGCGATGAGCGTGTGATTGCCCATACCAAATTGATCGGTGGCGGTGAAGAAGACACTGTTAAAGTAGATGTCAGCAAATTTGCTGCGGGTAACAAATATGAATTCTTCTGCTCGTTCCCCGGCCATATCTCTTTAATGCGCGGTACTATAAATTTGGTTGAGTAAGTACCGATAAGAAAACAGCTTGTTTTCCATCGGAACAGGTTGAAATGGTAAACAGGCCGTCTGAAATTTCAGACGGCCTGTTTATTTTTAAATAAAGCAACCGATTATTTGACGACTTCAACCGGGCCGTGGTCGTCACAATGGTCGCCATGTTGATGGTGCAGGCGGCCGTTTACGATGTAGTCTACATGATCGCCATGCGGTACGGCTTCGTGGCCGCAGCCGGGACCGTGTACATGGTTTGCACAGTCGTGTAAGGGATGGCAGCCGTCAGGATTGGTTTCGTTTACTTCCAAACAGTGTTCGTCATAGTGGCCGTTATGTTCGTGATGCAGGTGGCCGTCGTGCAGATAGTCGACATGATCGCCGTGTTTGATGGCCGTATGCCCACAGTTAGGGCCGTGTACGTGATCGTGATTGGGGTGGGTGGTGCATTGGCTCATTTTTTACTCCTTGTTATCGCTTAGGAGTAAATATCATACGTCTGCTGTTGTTTGTTGTAAATAACTTATTGTTTATTTTGTGTTTTATTTTGATATAGCATAACATTTTCCAATGGTGTGCATTTTTAAAAGTAGAAAAAAAGATGGTTTTATGCTTATCTGGTTTTACTGCCAAATCAGTTATAATCTGTAATGGTTTCTTTACTTTTCCAATTATTTAAACAGTTGATAAGCTCGAATAATTTTTATGGCGGATAACTTCGACAACTGCTGAGTTTTTGCCGGCGTTGTCGCATGCTGTTGGCTGTTCGATATGATTATTCGGTTTATCGTTTATATTAAGTCTTTCAGACGGCCTTCTTGTAGGGTGAGGCCGTCTGAAAACCATTATTTTTTTATGAACAGCCTGATTACTTTACTTTCGGTATTGATTCCGCTTTTTCTCGGTTTTTTCATCCGCATCCCCAAAGCCTATTTACCTGCAGTGGATAAAATTTTGGGCTGGCTGGTGTATATCATTTTGATTTTAATCGGGGTGTCGTTGGCTAGGGTAGAAAACTTGGGCGCACAAATCGACATGATTCTCAGCGCTGCAGTATTGTTGTTCGTGTGCGTTATCGGCATGAATTTGTGGGTGTTGCTGTGGTTTGACCGCCGCCATCCATGGCAGGTCGAAGGCAGCGGTAAAAAAGCCCACATCAGCATTGCAGGCAGTGTCAGGCAGTTGGGCTGTGTGGTGTTGGGCTTTGTGCTTGGTAAAGTAATGCATGCTTATTGGCTGCCGCCCGAACATACCGGCACATACTGTTTGATGTTGATGGTGCTGTTGGTCGGCATCCAGTTGAGCAGCGGCGGGATTACTTTGCGGCAGGTTTTGATTAATAAGCGCGGGGTGCAGACTTCATTGCTGATTACATTGTCTTCGTTAGCCGGCGGGCTGCTGTTTGCGGCGATGATGCCTCAAGTGTCTTGGAGCAAGGGATTGGCGCTGGCTTCGGGATTCGGCTGGTATTCGCTTTCCGGTATTGTGATGACCGAAGCCTACGGGCCGGTATGGGGCAGTGTGGCGTTGTTGAACGATTTGTCCCGCGAGTTTTTCGCTTTGGTATTCATTCCTATTCTGATGCGCCGCCATCCGAGTGCGGCGGTGGGAGCGGGCGGTGCGACCAGTTTGGATTTCACGCTGCCGGTTATTCAGAGTTCCGGCGGTTTGCAGGTAGTGCCGCTGGCCATCAGTTTCGGTTTCATCATCAACGTGATTGCCCCGTTCCTGATGGTGGTTTTTTCTGCTTTGAATTTTTAAATACAGTAACTTGCATGAAAAATGCCAATTTGGCAAAATTCAAACGCATAACCATCGCCAACAGAAGAAGAAAATATCATGCCACGCATCCTACGACACGAAAAAATCATTGCATTGGTACGAGAACATAACTTCATGCCGATTGAGAAATTGGCACGAGAATTAGATGTTACGCCGCAAACCATCCGCCGCGATATCAACCAGCTTTGCGAAGAAAACATTTTGCGCCGTTATCATGGCGGGGCGGCACTGGGTGACAGTTCGGAAGACGACGATTTTCAAAGCCAAAAAGCTAAATTGCAAATAGAAAAAGCACATATTGCCGATTTGGTTGCTGCCAATATTCCCGATAATGCGTCGCTGTTTATGAGTATCGGCACCACCATCGAAGCCGTAGCAATGGCTTTGGTGAAAAGCCATAAAAACTTGCGCGTTATTACCAATAATATTCATGTTGCCGCCATTATGTCGGGCCGTAGCGACTGCACGGTTATCATTACCTCTGGAGTCGTGCGTCCGGTCGACGGCGGTGTTACCGGTGTGGCAACCGTTGATTTTATCAATCAGTTTAAAGTCGATTATGCCGTCTTAAGCGCATCCGGTGTCGAGCAAGACGGTTCGCTGCTGGATTTTGACTATAAAGAAGTCAGTGTGATGAGGGCCATGATGCAGAATGCCCGCTTGCGTTATTTGGCTTTCGACCACAGTAAATTCGGCCGCAATGCTTTGGTGCGGATGGGTGATATTACGGAGTTCGATTCGGTGTTTACCGACAGCGTGCCCGACGAAGCCATGTGCAACCGCCTTGAAGCGGCGGGCGTAGAATGGTTTGTAGCAGAACGCGATACCGATGATGAATAAACAATAAATGATGAATAAACAATAAAAAGGCCGTCTGAAAAATTTCAAACGGCCTTTTTATTGTTAGAAAATGCTGCATTAAACGTCTAAAGTGATAGTCAAAAAACGTAGCCGCCAAACGTTAAGTTTCATAGTCGTAATGATTGCTCCCAAAGCTGCAAACCTCAGTAATACGGTGGCAGCTACGTTTTTTGACAATAAATCAATCGGTGTAAACGGAAAGGAAATATGATGAAACTTTGGTATTCCACCACCAGCCCTTATGTACGCAAAGTCCGTGCAGTTGCCGCATATCACGGTTTGGAGGGCAAGATCGAATTGATGCAGGTAACTTCTTCGTTCGACATCAATTCCCCACATAATCAAGACAATCCCCTCGGCCGTATACCGGCTTTGCAGGCAGACGACGGAGAATGGTTCTACAACAGTAACGTTATTGCCGAATATCTCGATTCGATCGGTCAGAACGGCAGCCTGTACCCGCAAAATGAAGAGCGTTGGAAAGTATTGAACATTCATGCTCTGGCGGAAGGCATCATGGAAAACACGTTGCCGATGATTGCTGAGAAAATGCGCCGTCCCGAAAACGAATGGTGGACCGAGCGGCACCAACAGATCAAAGACCGCAATGCTAAAACTCTGGCTGTTTTAGCAGAGCAGCTGAAGCCGTTCGGCACGCAGCTCAATATCGGAACATTGAATGCGGCTTGCGTGATTGAATTTGTCTTGTTCTTAAACCACATCACCGAAGTAGCAAGCCTGCCGTGTATAGCCGGTTTGAAAGAGTGGCAGGAAGAAATGAACCGCCTGTATCCCTGCTTGTCTGAAACTAAACCCTATATTTCCAATTAAATATAGATTCTACTCTCCGAGGCCGTCTGAAAAGGGCGGCCTTTGTGTTTGAAACGCAAGCGGCAATTTAATGTACAATACGCAGCACCTTTCAAACTTTTTCAGACGGCCTTTGAGAACATTCAGGCCGTCTGAAAACAAACCACATAACGAAACGAATCTATCCCTATGATGAACAAAGACCAATTTGCCGATAACCACTTTATCCGCACCATCATCGATGAAGACCTCAAAAGCGGCAAACATAGTGCCATCCAAACCCGTTTCCCGCCCGAGCCGAACGGCTATCTGCACATCGGCCACGCCAAATCCATTTGCTTGAACTTCGGTTTGGCTTATGTTTACGACGGCCTGTGCAACCTGCGTTTCGACGACACCAACCCTGAAAAAGAAAATCAGGAATACGTTGATTCGATTAAAGAAGACGTAGAATGGCTGGGCTTCAAATGGGCGGGCGAGCCGCGTTATGCTTCCGACTATTTCGACCAACTGTTCGATTACGCCGTCGGCCTGATTAAAGACGGCAAAGCCTATGTGGACGACCTAACCGCCGAAGAAATGCGCGAATACCGCGGCACGCTTACCGAACCGGGCAAAAACAGCCCCTACCGCGACCGCAGCGTCGAAGAAAACCTCGATTTGTTCATGCGCATGAAAAACGGCGAATTCCCCGACGGCAGCAAAACCCTGCGCCTGAAAATCGACATGGCCGCGGGCAACGTAAACCTCCGCGATCCGGTAATTTACCGCATCCGCCGCGCGCATCACCACAACACCGGCGACAAGTGGTGCATTTACCCCATGTATGACTACACCCACGCCATTTCCGATGCCATCGAAAAAATCACCCATTCGCTGTGTACGCTCGAATTTGAAGCCCACCGCCCGCTGTATGACTGGGTGCTCGACAATATCCCTATCGACAACCACCCGCGCCAATACGAGTTTTCACGCTTGGAGCTGCTGTATTCCATCACATCCAAACGCAAACTGAACCAGCTCGTTTCAGACGGCCACGTTGCAGGCTGGAACGACCCGCGTATGCCCACCATCTCCGGCATGCGCCGCCGCGGTTACACGCCTGAAGGCTTGCGTCTGTTTGCCAAGCGCGTCGGCATTTCCAAATCTGAAAACGTGGTCGACATGAGCGTACTCGAAGGTGCAATTCGCGAAGAACTGGAAAATTCCGCACCGCGTTTGATGGCCGTGTTAAACCCGATTAAGGTAACGCTCACCAATTTTGAAGCCGGCAAAACCCAAAGCCGCAGCGCACCTTACCATCCGCACCACGAAGAAATGGGCGAGCGCGAAGTGCCCATCAGCCAAACCCTGTATATCGAAGCCGACGATTTCAGCGAAAATCCGCCTAAAGGCTGGCAGCGTTTGACTTTAGGCGGCGAAGTGCGCCTGCGTTACAGCTATGTGATTAAGTGCGACGAAGTGGTGAAAGACGAAAACGGCAACGTCATCGAACTCAAATGCAGTATCGACCACGATACTTTGGGTAAAAAGCCTGAAGGCCGCAAAGTAAAAGGCGTGATCCACTGGCTTTCTGCCGAACATGCCGTGCCGGTGCAAGTGCGCCTGTACGACCGCCTGTTTACCGAGCCGCGCCCCGATGCCGTTCGCGGCGGAGACGGCGAATACCTGCCGTTTACCGATTTCCTGAACCCCGAATCTATGAAAGAAATCACCGCTTACGCCGAGCCGGTGGTCAACACCCTGGATCATGAAAGCCGCTGGCAATTTGAACGCTTAGGTTACTTCGTTACCGACCGCTACGACCACAGCAAAGAAAAGCCGGTATTCAACCGCACGGTTACTTTGAAGGATACTTGGCAGGCTAAAGCGTAAGCATTTGTTATTGTGAACGTTTCAAGGCCGTCTGAAAAAACGGAAATATTTTTCAGGCGGTCTCTGTAAACAGTTAGGAGCGGTTTGACACCTTTTATCGAATACATTTGACACTATTTGTACGACTCCATACAATTCCTTTCCGACAAGCACCTTGTCGTTCAAACTGCCATCCGGCAAAACCATTTCCAATATCCGTTATCTTTTACTTTCAGGATATTTTCAGACGGCCTTTACCGCCGTGATCCAAATCAACCACCACATATCAATTTATTATCTATCATGCATGTTTCTGAACTACAAACCCAGCACATTTCCAAACTTTTGGAAATGGCAGAACAACATGGCATTGAAAATGCCAACCGTCTGCGCAAACAAGACCTAGTATTTGCCATTGTGCGCCAACTGATGAAGCAGGGCGAATCCTTCACTTGCTCCGGCACATTGGAAATTTTGCCCGACGGCTTCGGTTTCTTACGCAGTGCCGATACTTCTTATCTGGCCGGTCCTGACGATATTTATGTTTCACCCAGCCAAATCCGCCGCTTCAACCTGCACACCGGCGACACCATCGAAGGCAGCGTGCGCGTACCCAAGGACAACGAACGCTATTTTGCTCTCGTGCGTTTGGACAGCATCAACGGTGATAATCCGGAAGTTTGCAAACACAAAATCCTCTTTGAAAACCTCACTCCGCTTTTCCCCACCAAACAACTCAAACTCGAGCGCGACATCAAAGCCGAAGAAAACATCACCAGCCGCGCCATTGATTTAGTTTCCCCCATCGGCCGCGGTCAGCGCGCTTTGCTTGTCGCTCCGCCGAAAACGGGTAAAACCGTGATGCTGCAAAACATCGCTCATGCCGTTACCGCCAACTATCCCGAAGTCGAACTGATTGTTTTGCTGATTGACGAACGTCCCGAAGAAGTAACTGAAATGTCGCGCAGCGTGCGTGGTGAAGTGGTATCGTCCACATTTGACGAACCGGCCACCCGCCATGTGCAGGTTGCTGAAATGGTGTTGGAAAAAGCCAAACGCATGGTTGAGCATAAAAAAGACGTGGTGATTCTGCTCGATTCGATTACCCGTTTGGCGCGCGCTTACAATACCGTGGTGCCGGCTTCCGGCAAAATCCTGACCGGCGGTGTCGATGCCAATGCGCTGCACCGTCCGAAACGATTTTTCGGTGCTGCACGGAATGTGGAAGAGGGTGGTTCGCTTACCATTATCGCCACTGCTTTGGTAGAAACCGGCAGCCGTATGGACGATGTGATTTACGAAGAATTTAAAGGCACCGGCAATATGGAACTGCACCTCGACCGCCGCATGGCCGAAAAACGCCTGTTCCCCGCCATCAACATCAACAAATCCGGCACGCGCCGCGAAGAGTTGCTGGTGCCGAACGACCAGCTCCAACGCATGTGGCTGCTGCGTAAATTCCTGCATCCGATGGACGAAATCGAAGCCACCGAGTTTTTGGTGGGCAAGCTCAAAGATTCCAAAGACAACAACGATTTCTTTGAGTTGATGCGCGGTAAATAACAAACAGTAGAAGGCCGTCTGAAAAGTTTTCAGACGGCCTCTGGCTTAAAAACAACCATGTTGGCGAAATAAATAATGATGATGAAAAAAATGGCTTTGATATTCGCTACCTCTTCTTTTCTTGCCGCTTGCGCACAAATGTTTCTGGCGCGTTCAGAGCATTTAGGAGGAAACCGCTATCAATTGGAGTCTTCAGGAAACATATTTGCCAGTAAGCAAACATTGAAAAACTTGATCGATAAAAAAGCCAAGAAGCTATGTCCCAACGGCTATCAGTATGAAGCAGATGATGAATTAAAATATCAAAAAGAAACGTTCTATCATAACAATCAGCCATTACCTTCCGATTATTTGGTAATGAAACAAATTGTAAAATGCAATTGATTCCTCAGTATACAAATGGCTTCCGCCGAATAAAGGCATAATGGTTTATGAATAAAATGAATTGGCAGCAATTGCTTTCCACTCAACGCTTCCGCATGAAAGACGGTGGAATCGTACCGACGGTTACGCCGTCCACCCAAGAAGGCGCAGATGCCCTGCGCACCGATTTCCATATCGATTACGACCGTGTAGTATTTTCTGGCGCATTCCGCCGTTTGGGGCGTAAAACGCAGGTTCACCCGTTTGCCGAGCATGACCATACCCACAACCGCTTGACCCACAGTGTAGAAGTGGCTAGCGTAGGACGCAGCGTGGGCAACCGTGTCGGCGTGATGATGCAGGCAGGCGGTTTTCTGCCGCAAGGCAACACGCCGAGCGACATTGGTGCGGTGGTTCAGGTGGCCTGTTTGGCGCACGATTTGGGTAATCCGCCGTTCGGACACACCGGCGAAGATGCGCTGCGCGACTGGTTTCGCAATCCCGCACACAGCGTTTATTTGGAAACCTTGAGTGAAGGTGAGCGCAACGATGTGCAGACTTACGAAGGCAATGCCCACAGCCTGCGAATTCTGGCCAATCTCGAAATGTACCGCAATAAAGGCGGCATGCGTTTAACCGCCGCTACCATCGGTGCGTTGCTGAAATATCCGTGGACGACGCTTGATCCGAACGGCCGCAAAAAATTCAATATCTATCAAACCGAACTGCCGTTTATCCGCCGCATTGTCAGCGAACTGGGATTGATCGAACAAGGAACCGACCGCTGGGCGCGCCATCCTTTGTCTTATCTTATGGAAGCCGCCGACGATATTTGCTATGCCTTGCTCGATTTGGAAGACGCAGTGGAAATCGGCTTATTGGGTGATGCTGAAGTCGAAAGCATTTTGGCCGAACTCACGTTTACCGAAGCCCCCGGCGCATGGCAGGTGCAAAGCAGCCGCCAGCGCTGCGCCATGCTGCGCGGTATGGCCATCGGACGGGCGATTGAAGATGTGGCGCAAACCTTTATGACGCATCAGCAAGATTTACTCAACGGCAGCTTTCAGGGCAAAGATTTATTGGCTTTATGCAGTCCCGAGGTGCGCAATACTTTGGAAAAGGCTAAAGAGTTGGCACGAACAAGGATTTTCCGTCATCAAAGCAAACTGATTACCGAAATTGCCGCTTTTCCATGTTTGGGTTCGATATTGGATTTGTTGGTGCCGGCAGCATATTCTTTAATCGTAAACGGGCAAGTCAGCACACGGCAATCACTTGCGTTGGAGTTGCTTAATCATGACGATCCCATTACACAGGAAGACAGTCTGTATCAGGCCTATATGAAAATTCTCGATTTTGTCGGAGGGATGACGGATAATGCGGCAGCCAGAATAGCTCGGGAAGTTTCAGGCATCGGAATGGTATAAGTCAAGAATCAAACCCGAAGAAACAGATACAAACAGCATTTCAGACGGCCTTAGAAATTTCTGAAGATATGTTGAAATAAATTTTTATTAAATTCAATTGAATAAGAAATTTTATAAAAACAAAACTAGACAGCCTTGATAGATTTCTATATTATCTACATTCTTGATTCACGGCGCTAATCAAAGCGTAGTGAGAAATGCACCCGTAGCTCAGTTGGATAGAGTATCTGGCTACGAACCAGAGGGTCGGGCGTTCGAATCGCTCCGGGTGCGCCAAAAATTTTATCTCCGCGCCCATCGTCTAGCGGTTAGGACATCGCCCTTTCACGGCGGTAACCGGGGTTCGATTCCCCGTGGGCGTGCCAGTTTTTTTGAAAGCCTCTTAAGAGTTTCTTCTTAAGAGGCTTTTTTCATAAGTCATTCATTTTCCGATTACTTTGTTTCCTAAACATTCTTTTCTGAATTTAAGTTTGAACATCAAGTAAATAACCTATTAAACCGGTACTTACGAGTGCGACCGCACCCCATAGCAATACGCGTATTAATGCCGGTTTTGTGGGAGCTCCTCCTAATTTTGCAGATAAATAACCGAGTATTCCCAGTCCTGTTAGCGTGCTGGTGGCCAATATCGGCATCATGATGAAAGTAGGGCTGAGAACAGCTACCAATACCGGTAAAGCTGCTCCAATGCAAAATGCAAAGGCTGAGGCTACTGCTGCCTGTAAAGGCTTGGCTTTCATTTCTTCGATAATGCCGATTTCGTCGCGAGCATGGGCTTCTAAAGCATTGTGTGTGGTAAGTGCGTAGGCAACTTGGTAAGCGAGGGCTTTGTCCAGCCCCCGACTTTGGTAAATATCGGCTAGCTCTGCTAATTCTTTGTCGGGATTGTGGGTGAGTTCGTGGGTTTCTTTGGCAAGATCTGCTTTTTCGGTATCTGCTTGACTGGAAACGGATACATATTCTCCCGCAGCCATTGATACGGCACCTCCAACCAATGCGGCAATACCGGTAATGAGTAAAGTTGATGAATCGGGCTTGGTGGCGGCTAGCCCCATTAGCAGGCTGGCGGTGGAAATCAATCCGTCGTTAGCACCTAGTATGCTAGCCCGTAGCCAGTTATTACGTTGGCTGAAGTGTGGTTCGATATGCCAAGAACGACTCATGGTTTTGTTTCTCTGTGGATGGTAGGTTGGATAATAAGAGGCCGTCTGAAAAATACTGAATGGTAAGGAAAAGCAGTTGGCCTATAGATAATTATATTTTTGATAACAGGGCTTTGGTGTTTTTTTTATGTTGCGTTAGAGTGTGATGGTGCTGTTTAAATTCAATAAGTGTGGTTGTTGTCTAAAGGTTGATTGTTTGTTTACGAGGCCGTCTGAAACTTTTCAGACGGCCTCGTTTTTGTGTGGCGGTACATCGGTTGATACGATAATAGGCTGAAGTGTCAGATGATTACTGGAAATATTCCGAATCATGCAAAATCGTTTTTCAATACGATACGGTATCGTGCCTTGCCATCACGTAAGTGTTGTAAAGCGTCGTTAATTTTTGACATTGGAAATTCTTCTACAATTGGTTTGATATTTTTACGGGCGGCAAAATCCATCATCGTGCGTAATTGTATCGGAGAACCTGTAGAAGAGCCGGTTAAAGATCTGGCTCCGTTGATTAAGGAAAAAGCATGAATTTCAAGTGGTTCGAGTACAGCACCGACAATATGCAGCTTGCCTTCAAGTTTCAATAAATTCATGTAGGTACTCCAGTTTAACGGCACATTTACGGTGGAAACGATTAAGTCCAAACTGCCTTTTGCAGAATCAAGCGAGGCCGAATCGGTGGAATCGAGAATATGGTGTGCACCCATCGCTCTGATCTCATCGTATTTGGTAGGATTTGAGCTGAATGCGGTTACTTCGCAGCCCCAGGCATTAAAAAAAGCCAGAGCCAGATGTCCTAAACCGCCTATACCGATAACGCCGATTTTGTGTCCTGCATGGATGCCGTGTTGCAATAGCGGTTCAAACACCGTAATTCCACCGCATAGCAAAGGCCCTGCTTTGGCAATATCCATACCTTCGGGGATGGGAATGACCCATTGCCATTGGGCGCGTACTTTATCGGCAAAGCCGCCCATGTGCACTATTGTAGGCACGGCTTCATTACAATAGCCTGCATTGCCTCCGATACAGGGATTGCAATGTTGGCATGAAGCCGCCGTCCAACCCACCCCTACTGTTTGGCCTATATACAGTCCTTTGGTATTGCTGCCGAGGCGTGCGATTTTACCGATAATTTCATGGCCGGCTACCAGTGGATAGCTGCTGTAGCCCCATGCGTTATCAATCATTGAAATATCGGAATGACAAATGCCGCAGTAATGCACTTTGATTTCAACTTCATCGGCTTTTAAGTCGCCTGCGTCATAATCGTAGCGCGTTAGAGCAGAGTGAGGTGAGGTTGCTGCGTAGGCACGAATGATATTTTCTGACATGGGATATCCTTTCGTTAGATTCCGATAGGAGGCCGTCTGAAATACTTTAATTGCGTCGAGACCAGTCTTTCAGACGGCCTGTATATTTACATTGGTTAACCGTTTAAGGATTTAGGTCGTAAGTTTGATGACTTGGAACGTTTTTGTGTTCTGATTAAGATTATAGACATTTTTGAGGATGGTAAGTTGGATAGGATGATACTTCTTTAATTTCTGAATATTAAAGTATAGATTGCCGCTCAATAGTGGCAGACTGGAGCTGCGGAGGGCTTATAATAAAAAGTAAGAAAAACAACACTTGGAAAAATTTATGGGAGTGAATTTGTGTGAAGTGAATATAGTAAATATAATTTAACAATCGTAATATTAGAACAGTAAGTAAAAAATAATGTGAGCAAGATAATAAATTAGGTAGTAGTATCCTTGTTTAATTACTTTGAGTAGTCAATATTTACCTTTTATCTGAGAATAATCCAGAACTCTCAAAGAAAATGTTATGCTGATGCACCTTGCATATGGCAGTATAATTAATTTAGTAAAGCAGGCCGGATTGCCATTACTTTTAGATACATTACGAAATTACCGATCATACAAAAGCTATAAAAACATGCAAAATCTTACGCCCACGTCCCCTATCAAAGGTTGGCTGAAATATTCAGCGGCTTCCCTCCTTCTCGTTTTCAGTGTTCAACCTGCTTATGCACAGGAACTGAAAGATATCCTGCGTAGAGCATTAGTCTCTGACCCCATACTTCAAGAAGCGAAAGCCAATGAAAATGCAGCGAAGAGCATAACCAAGGCAGCTCAGGCGAGGCATTACCCTGTGCTTGCTCTAACCGGAACCCAAGTTGTTAAGCAAAAAAACAAATATACGAGCAATAACAGAGATAGTGGGTTGGGTGTTCGTGGTAGTTTGAACCTATATTCGTGGGGTGCAATTAATGCAGCTGTCAAAAGGGAAAAAAATAAAGAAATTTACCACCACTATAAATATTTCGAAACACAAGAACAGTTGGGTAGTGAGATTGGAAAGTTATATTTAACAGCTCTTCGCGCAAAAGAGTCGTTGGCCGTCAGCCAACAAAGTTTGAATAGACACAATAATCTGCTAAAAGATCTAGACATTATCGTTAAATATGATGCGGGTCGCCGTTCCGAACTGGTTGAAGCTCAAGCACGACGGTTGCAAGTGGAAACTACAATATCTCAATTAAATAGAACAATGGAATTGGCTTTAAGCCGTTTATCAAAATATACTGCCTCCCCTATATCCGCTCAAGATTTGAAAGACCCATTCCGAAATTACACAGCGTCTTTGTTGATTAAGCAATATAAAAGCAACGATAAAGGCCTTAATCCTTCTTATTTGGCACAACAAGCCGAACGGGAAAGTGTCAATGCTGATTTAGCCGTTTCTAAGGCAGAACGGTTGCCCGCTCTCAATTTGGAAGGTAGTGCAACGCAAGATAACAAAGAATTATATTTAAATTTGTCTTGGAATGTCTTGGACATGGCAGCGCGCCATAATGTAGAGAAAAATGCTCAGGCCCTTATTGCTGCCGATTCTAAGTCAGAGCAGATTTTACGTGAAGTAACAGAAAAAGCACGCACTACTGAAATTGATATGGTGCAAAGTGAACAACGCACAGAGGTTACCGCACAGCATATTGTTGCGCAAAAAGAAGTGGTTAAATCATATGAGCTGCAATTCAAAATTGCCCGCCGTACCTTAACGGATGTTTTGGGTTCATATAATGAGCTTGCTGGCATTGAGCAGGAGAATATCAATGCCCGTAACGACTTCAGAGATGCCGCACTTGAGTATTTGGTGGCCCAGTCTCAGATTGCTAACTGGTCAGGTATCAACCGCTAATATTAAAAAGAATTTATACATTATTTACGTGAAAACATTACCATGAAATCAATTATTGAACATATTGCTTTAGCAACCCGTTTGTTGGGTGCTCCGGTTTCTGAGGCGGCTCTTTCAGCAGAAGTTGTGCGGGATAAAAAGCTGAATGTTAATTTTCATTCTCTTGCTGAAGTATTGAGAAGCCACGGTTTTGAAAACACACTTTCTAAGCGGAATTTGGAAGATATCCCTTCATTAGCTGTGCCTGTCGTTATTATCTTGCATAATGAAGAAGCGGCGGTAATTACTAAGATCGAAGGTTCGGGACGAGAGCGCAAATATCATGTGCGCCAGGCGGACGGATTGGCACAAGAGTTGGGTCAAGAGCAATTATCCATCTTGTATTTAGGCTACTGTTGGTTTATCAAACCTAAAATGGTTTCTGATACACGGTCCGAGTTGCCTGAGTATCATTTGCCGAAATCATGGTTTTGGAAAGTTATCTGGCGTTTCCGCAGCTATTATTACCAAGTTATTTTGGCAACCTTTATTATCAATTTTTTGGCTTTGGTCAGCTCATTGTATGTTATGAACGTATATGACCGAGTTATTCCTAACCAAGCTTATGAAACATTATGGGTGCTAAGTATAGGGGTAATTTTAGCTATTACGTTTGAATTTGCGGCCAAAATGATACGGGGCCATTTAACCGACATCGCTGGAAAAAAAGCGGATTTGATTATCAGCTCGGCATTGTTCAGACGAGTGATGGCTTTGCGTTTGGCAGATAGACCAGCCTCATCAGGTTCTTATGCCAATAACCTGCGCGAGTTCGAAGCTGTGCGTGAATTTATGACTAGTGCCAGTTTGTTAACTTTGGTGGATTTGCCTTTCCTACTCTTGTTTATTACCGTTATCGGTATTGTGGGTGGTAAATTGGCATTGGTGCCTTTAACAATTATCCCTCTTGTTGTGATTGTCGGTTTATTGGTGCAGCGACCGTTATCACGCCACATCAACGAATCGATGAAAGAATCTTCACAGCGTTCCGGTTTGGCAGTTGAAGCAATAGAAGGTATTGAAACTTTAAAAACCAACAATGCTACAACTTGGGCTCAACAACGTTGGGATGAGTATACCGCTAAGACATCTGCTTCATCTATCAAAGTAAAAGATACCAGTAACTTTATGGTAAATTTTGCCGTCAGCATGCAGCAGTTGAATACAGTATTTTTGGTATTGTTAGGTACTTATCTGATTCATGCTGATAATCCTACTGACCGAATTACTATGGGTGCTTTGATTGCTTCTGTAATTCTTTCCGGACGTGCTTTGGCTCCATTGGCTCAGATTGCAGGTTTGGCAACCCGGTTCCAACAAGCTAAGTTAGCTTTGGAAGGGGTAAATAACATTGTAGAACGCCCGATTGAGCGGAACCCTGAACGTAAATATATTACGCTTGACCATATACAGGGCAATATTACATTTGAAAATGTATCATTCAAATACAAACAAGAAGGAAGCGCCGCAGTTAGTGATTTGCGCTTAAATATTCGTCCTGGTGAGAAAGTGGGTATTCTGGGACGGATTGGCAGCGGCAAAAGTACCATGCTCAAATTGGCAAGCGGATTGTATGATGCAGAATCAGGCAACGTTATGTTAGATGGAGTTGATATGCGTCAGCTTGATCCGAACTTTCTCCGTAATCAGGTAATGCTGTTGAGCCAATCCCCCCGTTTATTCTTGGGTACATTGCGGGAAAATTTAGACTTGGCGAGGGTTGACGGTTATTCCAGTGATCAAGATTTGTTAATTGCCTTGAAACGTTTCGGTCTTGACCGAATCATCCGCAGCCATCCACGCGGATTGGATATGCCTTTAGGTGAAGATGGCTTAGGCTTGTCCGGCGGCCAAAAACAAATTATTGCTTTAGCCCGTATGACCTTGCGTAATCCCAAAGTTGTGTTACTCGATGAGCCGACGACAGGTTTGGATCAAGCAACTGAGCGTATGGCGCTGAATGCTGTGGCTCAGTGGAGTAAAGATCGTACACTAGTTGTGGTTACCCATCGTCCGCAAGTATTACAAATCGTTAATCGCATTATCGTGATGGATAACGGCAAGGTTGTGATGGATGGTCCTCGTGATTTGGTTTTGCAGAAACTGATGCAAAATGAAAGCAACAAAGAAGAAAAACAACTTCAAGCGACCAAACAACGCGAAGCTGTAGCTGCAGTTAACTAATATCAAAATATAATAAAAAGCCTTTCAGACGGCCTATAACTATACTGAGAAAGTATCATCATTATGAGTAGTGAAAACAACATCAAATCCAAAGACTTAAATCTAGTCAATGACTTAAATGCTGCGTTGCAAAAGGAAAAGCATAGCGGTCAGTTTTGGGTCATTATCTTATTTTTCGTTTTCTTGGTCGTATTTGTTATTTGGGCATACAACAGCTCTATTGAGGAAGTTACGCGCGGGCAAGGTAATGTCATTCCTAGTAGCCGAGAACAAGTTGTACAAAGCCTTGATCCCGGAATCATTACCGAAATGTTGGTAAAAGAGGGTGATGTTGTGGAAAAAGGTCAAATTTTACTGAGACTTGATGATACACGCAGTTCAGCTATTTTGCGCGAGAGTGAAGCAAAAGTACAAAACCTTGAAGCCATGGTTGCTCGCTTGAAAGCAGAAGCTCATGGTACCGACATTCAATTTCCGGAAGGTATCAGTAATGACTTAAAACAGCGTGAACAGGCGGCATTTGTTGCCCGTCGTCGAGCAGTTACTGATGCGATTCAGAATTTGAAAATGAGCAAAGCAACTTTAGATAAAGAAATCAGTATTACGGCACCTATGGTAAAGCACGGAGTGGTATCGGAGGTGGAGCTTCTGCGTATGCAACGTGAGTCGAGTGAGCTTGCATTGCAAATTTCTGAGCGCCAAAACCGTTATATGGCTGATGCAAATAATGAGCTGGTGCAGGCAGAGTCTGAGTTGGCTCAAGCAAAAGAAAATATGGCTATGCGCGCCGATCCAGTTGAGCGTTCGCAAATCCGTTCACCGATGCGCGGTATTGTAAAAAATATTCAGATTAATACTGTTGGCGGCGTGGTAAACGTAGGTCAGGATATTTTGCAAATCGTACCGTTGGATGACAAATTATTGGTTGAAGCTTATATTCGTCCTCAAGATGTTGCCTTCATGCGCCCGGGGTTGCCTGCAGTAGTGAAAGTAAGTGCTTATGATTACGCCATTTATGGCGGATTAGATGGAAAAGTTACCTTAATCAGCCCTGATACTGTAAGCAATACTAATCAAGCACGTGCAAATGATTTGAAACTTGATCCCAACCAAGTATATTACCGGATTTTGGTACAAACAGACAGCAACAGTTTGAAAGATAAAAACGGTAAAGATATGCCGATTATTCCGGGTATGGTGGCAACAGTAGATGTGAAAACCGGCGAAAAAACAGTTTTCCAATACTTAATCAAACCGATTACCCGTATGAAACAGGCTTTGCGTGAAAGATAATTTTATTTCGCCGCATTAACGTTACCCCTTGATTTGTTATTTAAATTTATATTTAAATAACAAATCAAGGGGTTGTTATTTTCTCATGTTGTAATAACGTCAGATTTTTATCTTCTATATCTCCAAGACATTTCAAAATTTTTCGTCAGAGCGTAGGTAACGCCATTTTCCGGGGGGTAAGTGTCCCAGTTTTACCTTACCTATGCGGATGCGTTTAAGGCCGACAACGCGCAGACCAACCAATTCGCACATGCGGCGGATTTGGCGTTTTTTTCCTTGTTTCAGAATAAAACGCAGTTGATCTTCGTTTTGCCATTCTACTTTGGCAGGCTTGAGTTTTTCTCCATCCAAGCTGAGACCATGGTTAAGCAAACGCAGCCCCTCTTCATTGAGCGCGCCTTTCACACGTACAAGGTATTCTTTTTCGCTGTTGCTGTTTTCGCCGATAAGTTGTTTGGCAATGCGTCCGTCTTGCGTGAGTACCAGCAAGCCTACTGAGTCGATATCCAAGCGCCCGGCAGGAGCCAAGCCGAATCTGTGTTTTTCGCTAAATTCGATACGGCTGGTGTCGCCTTCCCAGTGGTTTTCGGGCGTAATCAGTTCGGCAGCCGATTTGTAGCCTTTTTCGGCTTGTGCACTCACATAGCCTACCGGCTTGTTGAGCAAAATCGTTACCCGTTGTGCCTGTTTTTCATGTGCCTGTTTATTCAAGTCTATGCGGTCGGCAAGCAAAACTTTTTGGCCTAGGACGGCTGTTCGACCGTTCACTTTTACCCAGCCTTGTTCGATATAACTGTCGGCTTCCCGGCGGGAGCATAAGCCCAGTTGTGCCATGCGTTTGGAAAGGCGCATGGGCTCGTTGGATTGATCTTGCATGATGAAAAGCCTTTCAGACGGCCTGAGAAGTTTAACAAAAGCATCATTTGCAGGGCATTGTCGAGGTTTACGTCGTTATGCCTTACAATACATCTTTCTATTCGGCACTTCTGGAAAAATTTCGGCCAGTATTGGAAATAGGAGGATTATATACGTTTCAGCAGAATGCAGGCCGTCTGAAAATAAGCTGATGGGCGGCGTGAAGTTTTTCAGACGGCCTCTATGTTGCAGCGACATGCTTGCAGCCGTCCACCTTTTTACGATGTTATCGGCTATAATCAGTCGATTCATTTTTACCAAATCTAGTAAGGACAGCAATATGCCTCGTTTTTATCCTCATCCGGTCATCGCCCGCGAAGGTTGGCCGTTTATTATTGCCGGATTGGTTCTAAGCATTATTGTTACAATTTGTGCGGATTGGTGGTCGCTGCCGTTTTGGGCGTTTACCATATTTGCCTTGCAGTTTTTCCGTGATCCGTCACGCTCGATTCCGCAAGACGCTGATGCTGTGCTATGCCCGGCAGATGGCCGCATCGTTGTGGTAGAGCGTGCGCTTGATCCTTACCGCGAAATAGAGGCTCTGAAAATCAGCGTATTTATGAATGTATTTAATGTGCATTCGCAACGTTCTCCTATCGACGGTACCGTTACTGCTGTTGAATACAATGCAGGTAAATTCGTAAATGCAGCACTGGATAAAGCCAGTACCGAAAACGAACGTAATGCCGTATTAGTAACCACGCGTAGCGGCCGTGAAATTACTTTTGTGCAAGTTGCCGGTTTGGTGGCGCGACGTATTCTGTGCTATGCCAAAGTGGGTGATCCGCTGGTGCGTGGCGAACGTTACGGCTTTATCCGTTTTGGTTCCCGTGTTGATGTTTACTTACCTATAGATGCGCAAGCGCAGGTATCCATTGGTGATAAGGTTAGCGCTTCCAGCACTATTCTGGCGCGTTTACCACTGACTGCACCTGAAAAAGCATCGGAAACGGCAACGGTTGAAGCGACGGAAGCTATTGATGCTGCACCTGTTCGAGACATGGCGCAAACGGAAATCGAAGCATCTGCGGAAAAGGTACGCCAAGCAGTAGAAAAGGAACTCAATAAAGATTCCTAATAACTCCGTAATGATATTGAGAGGCCGTCTGAAAAGTTTCAGACGGCCTTTTGATTTCAAGTCGGACAGAGATTAAGAGAAAGTGAAAAGCCGCTTAATATTTTACCGAGTCACTACCTGTATTTTTCTGAATGAACTCGATTTTATAGCCGTCGGGGTCTTCGACGAAAGCAATAACCGTAGTGCCGTGCTTCATTGGGCCGGCTTCGCGAACAACTTTTCCGCCTTTGGCACGTACCGCATTGCAAGCGGCATAAGCATCGTCCACTTCGATGGCAATGTGGCCGTAAGCATTGCCCAAATCGTAGCTTTCCGTATCCCAGTTGTGGGTGAGTTCAAGCACGGTGGTATCGGATTCTTCGCCGTAGCCCACAAAGGCCAAGGTAAACTTACCGTCGGGATAGTCTTTTTTTCGTAAGAGTTTCATGCCTAAAACGTCTTGATAAAATGCTAACGATTTATCGAGGTTGCCGACGCGGAGCATGGTATGTAGCATTCTCATGGTGGTTCCTTGGTATAGATGTAAACCGCAGATGCGGTGGGGTTGTTCATTTTAGCATAATCCCGTTTTCTCCAATCGGCGGCAACGGTTTGATATGTATTGAAATACTGTTTTTTCAGGCGGCCTTACAAATAAAGATGTGTTGTTGTCATAGAAATTGTTGACATTCTTTGGTTGTATTTACGCTTGAAATTCGTTATAAAGCGACTGTTAATTTATATTTAATCGTATTTTTAATGTGACTAACGTGTTTATGAGGAAAATGAGATGAGGATTGGTATTCCGAAGGAATCTCTGCCCGGTGAAACCCGTGTGGCGTGTACCCCTTCAACCGTAACCCAGTTGCAGAAACTGGGTTTCGAAGTTGTGGTGGAGCGCGGCGCAGGTTTGGCGGCAAGTTTGGATGATGCAGCATACGAAGCCGCAGGTGCGGTTGTGGCCGATGCGGCGGAAGTGTGGGCATGCCCGCTGATTTATAAAGTCAACGCACCTTCTGAAAGCGAAGCAGGCCGTCTGAACGCAGGCCAAACGCTGGTGAGCTTCTTATGGCCGGCACAAAATCCCGAGTTGGTGCAAAAGCTTACCGATAAAAAAGTGAACGTGCTGGCGATGGACATGGTGCCGCGTATTTCGCGCGCGCAGGCATTGGATGCGCTGTCGTCTATGGCCAACATCAGCGGCTACCGTGCCGTAATTGAAGCGGCGAATGCGTTCGGCCGTTTCTTTACCGGCCAGATTACCGCTGCGGGTAAAGTGCCGCCGGCGCAAGTGCTGGTGATTGGCGCGGGCGTGGCCGGTTTGGCGGCGATTGGTACGGCAAACTCGTTGGGCGCGGTGGTTAAAGCGTTCGACACCCGTTTGGAAGTGGCCGAACAAATCGAATCAATGGGCGGCCAATTCCTCAAGCTCGATTTCCCGCAAGAAGCGGGCGGCAGCGGCGACGGTTACGCCAAAGTGATGAGCGAAGAGTTTATCGCGGCGGAAATGAAACTGTTTGCCGAGCAAGCCCGACAAGTGGACATCATCATCACGACTGCGGCCATTCCGGGCAAACCTGCGCCCAAGCTGATTACCAAAGAAATGGTGGAAAGCATGAAGCCGGGTTCGGTGATTGTCGATTTGGCGGCGGCTACCGGCGGCAACTGCGAATTGACCAAACCGGGCGAGCTGTTCGTTACCGATAACGGCGTGAAAATCATCGGCTACACCGATATGGCCAACCGTTTGGCCGGCCAGTCTTCACAGCTTTACGCCACCAACCTCGTGAACTTGAGCAAGCTGTTAAGCCCGAATAAAGACGGCGAAATTGCGCTTGATTTCGAAGATGTGATTATCCGCAACATGACCGTTACACGCGACGGCGAAATCACTTTCCCGCCGCCTGCGATTCAAGTGTCCGCCGCGCCGCAACAGCAAGCGCAAGCCGCACCTGTGGCAAAACCCGAGCCGAAACCCGTTCCGACATGGAAAAAACTGGCTCCGGCGGTAATCGGTGCGGTTTTGGTATTGTGGATGGGTGCCGTAGCTCCGGCCGAATTCTTAAACCACTTTATCGTGTTCGTGCTGGCCTGCGTGATCGGCTATTATGTGGTGTGGAACGTGAGCCACTCGCTGCACACGCCGCTGATGTCGGTAACCAATGCCATTTCCGGCATTATCGTAGTGGGTGCGCTGCTGCAAATCGGGCAGGGCAATGGCGTGGTGTCGTTCCTCGCCTTTATTGCCGTGCTGATTGCCAGCATCAATATTTTCGGCGGTTTCTACGTTACCCGCCGTATGTTGAATATGTTTAGAAAAGGATAGGTTTAAAGCCTGTCTGAAAAATATTCAAGGAATTCAGGAATGATGTTTGCGCAAACACCTAATCCACCTTATTACGCTGTTGTTTTCACATCACAGCGCACCGACGGCGATAGAGGCTACGACCAAACTGCCGTGCGAATGCTTGAATTGGCGCGGCAACAGGCAGGTTTTCTTGGCGCAGAAAGCGTGCGTTCGGAAGGTTTTGGTATCACGGTTTCATATTGGGAGAGTGAAGCGTCTATTGCCGAGTGGAAAAGGCATACAGAACACAGAGCCGCTCGAGAAACCGGCAAAGCAATATGGTATGCCGATTTTGTTGTCCGCGTGTGCAAGGTGGAACGTGCTTACGGCACAATTTTCAGACAATCCGAACTGTATCAGGACCCCAAAAATTTGGAGAATTTATAATGTCTTCAGGACTTGTAACTGCGGCATATATCGTCGCCGCAATCTTATTTATTTTTTCATTGGCCGGCCTGTCGAAACAGGAAACCGCCAAAAACGGCTGCTATTACGGCATTGCCGGTATGGTAATTGCTTTATTTGCCACCGTGTTCAGCGAACAAACCGCAGGCTTGGGTTGGATTATTATCGCTATGGCCATCGGTGCGGCCATCGGTATTTACAAAGCCCAAAAAGTGGAAATGACCGAAATGCCCGAGCTGATTGCCTTGCTGCACAGCTTCGTGGGTTTGGCTGCCGTGTTGGTGGGCTTCAACAGCTTTATCGAAGCGGACAAGGTATCTTCCGATATGCACACCATTCATTTGGTGGAAGTGTTCCTCGGCATTTTCATCGGTGCCGTAACCTTTACCGGCTCGATTGTGGCGTTCGGCAAACTGAACGGCAAACTTAGCAGCGCACCTTTGCAACTGCCGCACAAGCATAAGCTGAATCTGGTTGCTTTGTTGGTGTCGTTTATCTTGCTGCTGGTGTTTGTATCGGCTGACGACGGCAGCTGGTTCGCCCTGATTCTGATGACCGCCATCGCACTCGCGTTCGGCTGGCACTTGGTGGCCTCTATCGGCGGTGCTGATATGCCGGTGGTGGTTTCCATGCTGAACTCGTATTCAGGCTGGGCGGCAGCTGCGGCGGGCTTTATGCTTGCCAACGACTTGCTGATTGTTACCGGTGCGTTGGTGGGCTCAAGCGGTGCGATTCTGTCTTACATCATGTGTAAAGCTATGAACCGCTCGTTCATTTCCGTGATTGCAGGCGGCTTCGGCACCGACGGTTCTTCCGCTGCCGCAGGCGGTGAAGAAATGGGCGAATACCGCGAAGTGAAACCTGCCGAAGTGGCCGAAATGCTCAAAGGCGCAAACTCAGTCATCATCACGCCCGGATACGGTATGGCTGTTGCCCAAGCGCAATACCCCGTTGCCGAAATTACCGATTTGCTGCGCAAACAAGGCGTGGAAGTGCGCTTCGGTATCCACCCCGTAGCAGGCCGTCTGCCCGGACACATGAACGTATTGCTGGCCGAAGCCAAAGTGCCTTACGACATCGTGTTGGAAATGGATGAAATCAACGACGATTTCCCCGAAACCGATGTGGTGCTGGTGATCGGCGCGAACGACACCGTGAACCCCGCTGCCCAAACCGACCCAAACAGCCCGATTGCCGGTATGCCGGTATTGGAAGTGTGGAAAGCCAAAGAAGTGGTGGTGTTCAAACGCTCGATGAACACGGGCTATGCCGGTGTACAAAACCCGCTGTTCTTCAATGAAAACAGCGTGATGTGCTTCGGCGATGCGAAAGCGACTGTGGATGAGATTCTGGCGGAATTGAAGAAATAAGGCCTTCTGAAAAATATAGTATTTGTTTAAGCGTTTAAACAAAGGCCGTCTGAAAATTTTCAGACGGCCTTTTACTATTTATTAATAAACATAAATCAGTAAATCGCTTTGCCGTTTACGGCCAGAGTTTCTGCAATATCGTCGGCCAAAGTTTTGCAATCTGTCATCGTCAAGTTGCCGATAGTGATACGTACGGCCGGTTGTTTGCTGAGGTTGAAGGGAGCACCGCTTTGCACGGCCCAGCCTTTGGCTGCAAGAAATTGGATGATTTGTGCCTCGTTGGGCACAGGCAGCCAGATGTGTTGGCCTTCGCCTGTGCTGCCGGGGACATGGATGCCGTGTTGTTTGAGATTCGTAATCAAACAGTCGCGCCGGGCTTGGTAGCTTTCGGCTATGGCTTTTAGGCCGTCTGAACCGAGTTGTTGCCACAGTTTGAGTGTGATGTGTTGGAGAAGTTTACTTATCCAGCGCGGGCCGAGTGAGAAGCGTTTCTTCATGGCACGCAGTGTGGAACCGTTACTGGCTGCAATGGCGATGCGGGCATCGGTACCGAGAAATTTACTGGTGGAAGTGCTGTAAATCCATTCATTAGTGAAGCCTTCCATGCCGTGGAAGGGGTGCGAACTAAGTGCCGCCCAATGGTCATCGATAATCAGGAGGGCATCATGGCGGCTGAGAAGTTGTTGCCATTGACTCCAGCGTTTTTTGCTGTAGCAGATACCGGTAGGGCTATGGGCGCGGGCGGTAAGAATGACGGCGGAAATGTTGTCGAATGATATGTTTGGCGGGATAACGGCACCTTCTTCGTCCATTACTGCGGGCACGGCTTCAAGGCGCAAGTGTGAAAGCAGGGCCAACAGGGGCAGCCAGCAGGGAGATTCCACCAATACTTTGGCACCGGGCATGCAGCGTTGGACGAGGGCGCGTTCGATGATGTCAAGGCTGCCGGAAAGCAGCATGGTTTCTGCATGTATGCCGGTGTTTCGGCTGAGCCAGTTTCGGATGAACGACATTAATTCCGGGCTGTCGCCGTGGCTGCCTACATCGGTGGATAACCGGTAGCTTTCTAAAATGTCGGGGTTAAATTCGGGTAGTAACCGGCGGTCGATATTGCCGGAGGCTAAATCGACAAGATTCGGTGGGATGGCAGTTTCCGTATGTAGGATTTCGGTTTTTTGCGGTACAAAGCTGCCACGCCTGCCGTCGGTTTCGATAATGCCGGCATCGCGTAATTGCTTGTAGGCGGCGGAAACGGTATTGGGGTTGACATTTAAGTCTTCGGCAAGAATACGCACAGTGGGCAGACGATAGCCCGCAGGCCAGGTTTTGTTGCGGATAAGTTGCTCGATGGAACGGGCGATATTGACAGCAGTATTACCTTTGGGTTTTAATTTGTTCATACAAAATCCATTTTGTACTAATACATAAAATTTAAATGGATTTTGCGCATTTGGCAAGTGTTTTCAGACGGCCTGTTGAGGTTTATCAGGCCGTCTGAAAGATTTATAATGTTCAGATAAAAAAGTTTATGAATAAATATAAGGAACACCATCATGTCAGCTGAACTACGGGAACAGTCGCCCGCTGAACCTAAAGAGCAAGTAATTCATCTGTATCAGGGCAGCAAGCGTATTCATCCGAAGTTGGCAAAAGGGCGTTTTGCTAATTTGCGTGTGTTGGCAATTTTCGCTACGCAGTTTGTGTTTTATGTGCTGCCGTGGTTTAACTGGTCAGGGCGGCAGGCGGTTTTGTTTGATATTCCTGAGCGGCATTTTTATATTTTCAGTTTGTCGCTGGGAACGGGCGATTTGATTTATCTGGCCGGTTTGCTGATGATTTCGGCATTCGGCCTGTTTTGGTGGACGACTATCGCAGGCCGCCTGTGGTGCGGTTACGCTTGCCCGCAAACGATTTATACCGAAATTATGCTGTGGATCGATCATTTGGTAGAAGGCGACCGCAATAAAAGGTTGAAGTTGGAAAAAGAGCCGTGGAATTTCCGCAAAATCCGCATTAAGGCGCTTAAATACTTATTGATTTTTGCAGTCAGTGCCTGGACGGGTATTACGTTTGCAGGATGGTTTACGCCGATTCGCGAATTGGTGCCGGGTATTTTCAACTTTACCGTTGGCGGCGGTACGCTGTTCGCTGCAGTGTTTTACGGCTTTATGACCTGGCTGATGGGCCACATGATGCGCGAGCAGGTGTGCAAATACATGTGCCCGTACGCGCGTTTCCAAAGTGCGATGTTTGATCGCGATACTTTGATTATTTCTTACGATGAAGAGCGCGGCGAACCGCGAGGTGCCCGTAAGAAAAAAGTAAGCAGAGAAGAAAGCACACTCGGCGACTGCATCAACTGTACGATGTGCGTACAAGTGTGTCCGGTAGGTATCGACATCCGCAACGGGTTGCAATACGAATGTATCGGTTGTGCGGCCTGTATTGATGCCTGCGATGAAATCATGGATAAGATGAATTATCCCCGCGGTTTGATCCGTTACACTACCGAAGCCGCGCTGGAGCATCAATACCCTGAAAATACCATTAAAAAACGCCTGCTCCGTCCGCGTGTATTGGGTTACGGCGTTGTGTTACTGTTGGTGGTTACGGCATGGATTACCGGTATTGCAACACGCGAGACGTTGGAAGTGGATATTATTAAAGACCGCGGTGTGATGGTGCGCGAAAATTCTCAGGGCTGGTTGGAAAATGCTTATAATCTGCGTGTGATTAATGCCAATGAGCGGGAGCAGATTCTCACGGCTAAGGTGAGCGGCTTTGAAGAAATCGCACTTACCGGCCTGCCTGCCGAAGGCTTGAAAGTGCCGGGCGGCGAAACCATTACTATTCCGGTGCAGGTTTCGACGATTCCCGAATATGCCGGCAAAGGCAGCCATCCGATTGAGTTTGAATTCAACTATCGCGAAGTGGACGATCCTGTCGCCGAAACACGTACCATCAGTAGTAAAGCATCATTTATTGGAGAGTAATATTGGCAATTCCGCAAAGGTCTAAAGTTTGGTACAAAGAGCCGTGGCCGTGGATTTTGATGGCCGGCCCGGCCATTGTGGTTGTGGCGGCATTCGTTACGTTCTATCTGGCGCAGAAAAACGCAGCCGATTTAGTGTCGGACGATTATTATAAGGACGGCAAACATATCGACATCCAACTGCATCGCGATGAAGAGGCTTTAAAGCGTAATATTCATGCCCAAGTGTTAATCAGTCCCGACCACAATGCGGCCAAAGTGTTCGTAAGCGGGGATTTTGACCCGAAAGAAGCGGTTAATCTGGTGTTGCTGCATCCGGCTAAAAAAGCCGGTGATCAAACAGTGAAATTACAGGTGGCACAAGGCGGGGTTACCTCGGGCGGAAAATCGGAATACAACGCCGTGTTCAAACCGCTGCCCGATACAAACCACTGGTATATCCGTGTAGAAGATGCGGCCGGCAAGTGGCGTGTGGAAGATAGATGGATTGTGAGTCAGGGTAATGCAGTTAACCTGAAGCCGATGGAAAAATTGCTTGCTCCGGCAAGTGCGGCACAATAATAAGAGTTTCGGTTGGAGAGGCCGTCTGAAAAGTTTCAGACGGCCTCTTTTTTTCTTGTCTTTAAGAAAGGTTGAGAAAGGGTTTAAGCTGGTTCGGCCATGCTTAAAGCCTGTTGGATATCCACCGCTACAATCCGCGATACGCCTTTTTCCTGCATGGTAACGCCGATAAGCTGTTCGGCCATTTCCATGGTAAGGCGGTTGTGCGAGATGTAGAGAAACTGGGTTTGCGCCGACATTTCTTTCACCAGATTGCAAAAGCGGCCGGTATTGGCATCGTCGAGCGGTGCGTCCACTTCGTCGAGCAGGCAGAAGGGGGCGGGGTTGAGGCTGAACAGGGCAAACACCAAACTCATGGCGGTAAGGGCTTTTTCTCCCCCGCTTAAAAGGTGGATGGTGCTGTTTTTCTTGCCGGGCGGACGGGCCATGATGGATACGCCGGAGGTGAGCAGGTCGTCGCCGATCATGTGCAGCTTGGCTTCGCCGCCGCCGAACAGGGTGGGGAAGAAGGTTTGGACTTTTTCGTTAACGGCATCGAAGGTTTCTTTAAACCGCGATTTGGTTTTGTTGTCGATTTGTTCGATGGCCTCTTCGAGCAGGTTGATGGCGGCCTGCACGTCTTCGCTTTGCCCGCGGTAGTAGCCATCGCGTTCGCGGGCTTCTTCCAACTCTTGCAGGGCGGCAAGGTTGACGGCACCGAGGGCTTCGATTTGTTGGGCAAGGCTGCCGATGTCGTTGCTGAGGGTTTTCAGGCTGCCGGACGCTGCGGCCAGCGATTCGAGTGCGTCGAGATCGGCTTGCCGTTCGCTGAGGTTTTGGTGGAAGCGTTTGGCGTTCAGCAGAGCTTCTTGTTGTTGCAGCAGCGCGGTTTGGGTCGCGGCTTGAAGTTGCGGCAGTTTGGCCGACAGGGTTTGCTGGCGGGCATATTGTTCGCGGCCTTTTGCTTGGGTGGCGGCGAGTTGTTCCTGCATGGCAGCGTATTGCTCGTCGAGAGTTTGTACGGATTCGGTCAGTTCGCTGAGTTTGGCATGCTGTTCGTCGTTTTGGGTTCCGGTTTCGTAGGCGAGTGCCAGTTCGGATTGGCGTTCCTGCCAATCTAAGGTTTGCTGTTCAAGCTGGGCAAGCTGCTGCTGGAAGTGCTGTTTTTGCTGTTGCAGTTTGTGTACGGCCACTTCTGCCAAACCGTATTGGCGGTTGGCTTCGAGCAGTGCAAGCTGGGCTTGTTTCAGACGGCCTTGTTGTTCTTGGCGGCTGCCGCCTGTATTTTGCTGCTGGTGTTCGAGTTCGGCTGCGGCTTCGGTAAGCGTGGCGATGTCGTCTTCGAGGCCGTCTGAAGTTTGTTCGAGAATGATTTGTTCTTCTTCGAGTTGAGCCAGTTCGCGTTCGATATGCTCGCGGCGGATTTGGCCCTGATTGGTGCGGGCGAGCAGTTCGGCGGCGCGGTTTTGTGCCGCTTGGTATTGCTGGCTGTGCTGTTTTTGCTGCTGTTGCAGGTTTTTGTAGTGCTGTTCGGCGGCATTTAAAGAGGTTTGGATTTGGGCAGATTGCTGTTCCGCTGCGGCCAGTTTGGGCGTGATTTGTTCCAGTTCGGCGGTTAATTCGTCCAAACGGGCTTTGCGCGCCATCAGGTTTTCTTGTGCGGCTTGGGCATACAGCACCACGCTGACGCGGTCGATTTGATGGCCTTCGGGGGTTAGCCAGATTTGGTTGTTTTGCAAGTCGGCTTGGTGCCGGATGGCGTAATCCAAATCGGGCGCGCATAAAACGCCGTCCAGCCAATGGTGTAAGGCCGTCTGAAAAGGAGCTTTGGCTTGGATTTGATTCAGCAGCGCCTGAGCGGGCAGGGTTTTCTTGAGGCCGCCTGAAAGGTTGTCGTGAAGCCATGCGGCACGGCCTTCGGGCAGCGGCGAAGGCAGGCTGAACGAAGGCGCTACGGCGCGGGCGTACAACCGTTCGGCCAAAATAACGCTTAAGGCGTGTTGCCAATCGGTAGGCGCGGTGATGTGTTGCCAAAGCTGGGGCGCGTCCGCCGCCGTGGTTTGCTGCCAGAAATCGGTTTGGGCGGCATCGTCTTGGGCGAGCAGATGAGCCAGCGCCTGCTGTTGTGCTTGCAGGGTGATGTGTTGCTGTTTCAGGCTTTGTTGGTGTTGTGAGGCCGTCTGAAACTGTTCGCGCAGATGATTGAGCTGTTCTTCGGCAGCGAGAATCTGTTCTTCGTAATGTTCTTGTTGGCTTTGCAGCAAGGCGGCCTGCTCTTGTGCGGCGGCGGTTTCGCTGTCATCGGGCAGGTTGAGTGCTTGGCTTTCCTGTTTCAGACGGCCTCTGCGTGCTTCATGCTGTTGCAGGGTTTGCTGCGAATGGGCGAGTTGCTGCTGTTTCAAGGCCAGCTCGCGTTTGATGCGGTTGTGTTCGTCTTGCTGGTTTTGATAGGCGGTGTTGAGTGCCGACTGTGCTTCTTCGAGTTCGGGCAGGCGTTCTTCGTATTCGGCAACCTGCATGGCCAGTTCGGCCAGTTCGGCTTGTTTGTCTTCTATATGGATGTCGGCTTCTTCAAGCTGTATACGGATTTCCTGCTGTTCTTGATGGATGCGCGAAAGCTGCACTTGTGCGGCGGCTTTGTCGCGCTCGATACGTTGGTGCAGGGTTTGCTGGTGGCGGATTTGTTCTTCCAAGCGGGCAATCTGTTCGCGCAATACGCCGCGCTGATTGCTGATGTCGTGCACGCTCTGTTGCTGCGCCTGCTCGGTGGCTTGCAGGGCGTGGATTTCTTCTGTTAGGGCCTGAACTTGTGCGGCGGTTTCGTCTTGTTGCTGCTGGAAGGTTTGATGTTGCGCGGTGGCTTTGTCGGCGGTGGCCAGCGATTGCTGCCATTGCACGTAGTCGAGCAAATCTTGCTGCTGCGAAAGCTGGCGGGTGAGCGTTTGGTAGCGCTCGGCAGTTTCGGCCTGTTTTTCCAGTTTTTCCACTTGGCGGGCGAGTTCGCTTTGCAGGTCGGTAAGGCGTTGCAGGTGCTCGCGGGTATCTTTCAGACGGCCTTCCGTTTCTTTGCGGCGTTCTTTGTATTTGGATACGCCTGCCGCTTCTTCTATATAAGCACGCAATTCTTCCGGCCGCGCTTCGATGATGCGAGAAATCATGCCTTGTTCAATCACGGCATAACCTCGCGCTCCTACGCCTGTTCCTAAAAATAAATCGGTGATGTCGCGGCGGCGCACCACTTGGTTGTTAATAAAGTAAGTGGATTCGCCTTGCCGCGTAAGCTGCCGCTTGATGCTTACCTCGGCATATTGCCCCCATGCGCCCTGCAAGCTGTGATCGCTGTTGTCGAACACCAATTCCACCGAAGCGCGCGGAGCGGGTCGGCGGGTGGCCGCGCCGTTGAAAATCACGTCCTGCATGCTCTCGCCGCGAAGCTGTTTGGCAGAAGCTTCGCCCAATACCCAGCGCACGGCATCAATCACGTTTGATTTGCCGCAGCCGTTCGGCCCGATAACGGCAACGAGCTGTCCGGGTACATGAATGGTGGTGGGGTCGGTAAACGATTTGAAGCCGGCAAGTTTGATATGGGTAAGGCGCATAGGGAAAGGGAGGAAAAGCAAAAATAAAGTATTTTAGCTTAAATCAAGAAAGAGTATCGTGTTGCTTCGGAAAACCAAGCAAATGAAGAAAATAAGCCAAGTGAATATTGTTTTGTTGTAAAAATGATAATGGGAAATAATTTAGGTATTTTTATATTATTTCAGTAACATAATGTTTTTTGAAATACTGTTTATTTACAATTATATAGATATTTTATTGTAAAAAGAGATTAATCCAAAGATAATTGTGAAGAATTGTAAAAAATATACCTGTCATCTGTTAAAAATACCGTTGGTATTGTCATGCGAAAGGCATTTGCGGATGCGTTTATCATTTAAATATCTCTATGTATTAAGCAATCAGAAGAATCTGTGTTGCCGGAAGAACAGCGTATCAAATCAATGTATTCAACCTTTAAAACAGGCCGTTCCGGATTAGTTTGTAAAGCGAGCGGCACCATTAAGTCAGGAGCTATAAATCATGTTTCAGTATCGTAAATTATTATGGGTGTTGCTTCCATTAACAGCAGTGGGATGTGCGCATCATCCTAAAGAAAGCTGGGTGGATACCAAGCAGGCTGCATACAGTACTTCTGTTCCGGATAATCGCTCCTCGGTAGTGTTTTATCGTCAGGCCAATGCTGTAGATGGGCCTACCGTGAATATTTACGTTAACGGCCAATACTCCGGTTCATTGCAACCGAACGCTTATCGTCAGGAAATCGTTTGTGCGCAAAATCAACGGTTTCATGCTGAATTTACAAAACGTGATGCAGGTTATCTCAATAAGGCCAATGCAGGCGATTACTACAATCTGCCAGATTCCGCAGTGTCGTTCTTCAAAATCATAGACGATGGTGCGGGAAACCCCACTTTGCAGGCTGTTTCTCCGGAACAGGCCGAAGTCGAGATGAAAGGTGTTAAACGCCAAAATCATACTCTGTCGCGCGTGGTAAGCAAAGAACAATGTGCCGTTATCTTGAAAAAATACAGCTTGCAAGCTTCTGCACTATTTGAATTTAACCGTTCCGATTTTGATAGCGTATTGCCCAAAGGTAAGCAGGAGTTGGCAGTAATTTCAGAAGATATCAAACAAAATCCGGATCACATCAGTGGTATTGCAGTAGTAGGTCATGCTGATCCAGAAGGCTCTTCTGAATATAACCGGAAATTGTCAATTGAACGTGCGGCTACCGTGAAAACAGCTCTTTCTGACAGTGGTTTAGACCGAAAATTGATTAGTGCAGAAGGACGTGGAGAACGAGAGTTGGTTATTAAAAACTGCCGCAAAAAATACCCGAATAACGCCAAGGCACGCCAAGAGTGTGACCAACCTAACCGTCGTGTAGAAGTGATTTTGCACGGTGAGAAAAAATAAATAAGGCTAACAGTATAAGGTGAATGAAATGTCTAAAAATATTACTTTAAATATCAATAATACAAAAGAAACTTTAGAAACCGTTAAATTTCAGACGGCATCTGGTCAGCCTTTGCGTATTCCGGCACAAGCTGAGGTTAATTATCAATTAGTTGATGAAGAAACGAATTTTGCTCCTGAAAATATTATGACCAAGCGCGTGGGCGATAACTTGGAAATTGCCTTTGAAGGTTCGGATATCAATAATCCTGATCTGATTTTGGAAGGTTATTATTCCAACGAAACCGGCGCGTCCAAAACCAGTTTGCTGATTGGTCAGCACGAAAACGGCAATGTATATCCCTACGTTCCGGAAAGCACGGAGCCTTCTGAAGCCGTAACCATGTTGGCTTCGGAAGTGGTAGCCGGCCAAGCTTTGGGTGGTGAAATTATTAGTACTTTATGGGTGCCGAACCCTCTTTGGTTGCTCGCACTGGCTCCATTGGCAGGTCTTGCCGGTTTGGGAGGTAAAGGTAAAGATGGAGATTCAGAGAAGCCTATAACCATTACTGTAGATGCACCAGATCAAACTAATGACAATACACCTGAAATTCGTGGTGTAGTGAGCAATGCTGAGCCGGGTAGCGTGGTTACGGTAGTTGTAGTTGATAGTAAAGGTGTAAGCCAAACTGTAACTGCAACAATCGGTAAAGATGGTGTTTATGTTGTAGAAGTGCCCTCTCCTATGGCAGATGGTAACTATACTGCAACCGCTACAGTTAAAACACCTTCTAATAAAACTGCAACCGCTACAGATCCGGGCAGCATCGATACAACGGCTAAAATTACGGTCGATGCCCCTGATTTAAGCAATGACAATACGCCAATCATCACCGGTAAAACTACCGATGTAGAAGAAGGTCAAACGGTTACTGTGGTGATTACCGGTTCGGACGGCCAAACGCAAACCGTTACCACTACTGTTAAAGCCGACGGCAGTTACAGTGTTGAGGTGCCGAAAGCCTTACCTGATGGCAAATATGATGTAACCGTTACTGTTAAAGATAAATTAGGTAATGAAGGCAAGGCAACTGATCCGGGATTGATTGACACTAAAGCAACCATTACTGTAGATGCGCCTGATAATAGCACGGACAATACTCCAACTATCGTTGGTAAAACTATCGATGTAGAAGAAGGTCAGATCGTTACTGTGGTGATTACCGGTTCAGACGGCCAAACGCAAACTGTAACCACTACTGTTAAAGCCGACGGCAGTTACAGCGTTGAGGTGCCGAAAGCACTGCCGGAAGGTAACTACAGTGTTACCGCAACCGTTACCGACAAAGCCGGCAATACTGCGACCGCTACCGACAAAGAAGGTAATGTGATTGATACCACCTGCCCGAGCATCAGCGTTGATGCACCGGACAACAGCAACGACAACACGCCGATCATTACCGGTAAAACCGATGCGCCGGCTGGTTCGACCGTAACCATCGTGATTACCGCCGCAGACGGTAGCAAACAAACCGTAACCGCAACCGTTCAAAACAACGGCAGCTACAGCGTTGAAGTGCCAAAAGCACTACCGGACGGCGGCTACACCGCCGAAGCCAGCGTCAAAGATAAAGCGGGTAACGAAGCGACGGCGAAAGATAACGGTTCGATCGATACCAAAGCAACCATTACTGTAGACGCACCGGCATTGACCAACGACGATACGCCGACAATCGTGGGCACCACCAAAGATGTTGAGCCGGGTCAAACCGTTACCGTGGTAATTACTGGTTCGGACGGACGAACCCAAACCGTTACCACTACCGTTAAAGCGGATGGCAGTTACAGCGTTGAGGTGCCGAAAGCGCTGCCGGATGGTAATTACAGTGTAGAAGCGACTGTTACCGACAAAGCCGGCAATACTGCGACCGCTACCGACAAAGAAGGTAATGTGATTGATACCACTTGCCCGGACATTACCGTTGATGCGCCGGACAACAGCAGCGACAACACGCCGACCATTACCGGAGATACCGATGCACCGGCCGGTTCGATCGTAACCATCGTGATTACGGCATCGGACGGCAGCAAGCAAACGGTTACCACTACTGTCAAAGCCGACGGCAGTTACAGTGTTGACGTGCCGAAAGCGTTACCGGAAGGCCGGTATACTGCGGAGGCTTCGGTGAAAGATCCGGCTGGTAACGAAGGTACGGATAAAGATGACGGTTCGATTGATACTGCTGCACCGTCAATTAGTGTTGACGCACCGGACAACAGCAGCGATAACACGCCGATCATTACCGGTAAAACCGATGCGCCGGCTGGTTCGACCGTAACCATCGTGATTACCGCCGCAGACGGTAGCAAACAAACCGTAACCGCAACCGTTCAAAACAACGGCAGCTACAGCGTTGAAGTGCCAAAAGCACTACCGGACGGCGGCTACACCGCCGAAGCCAGCGTCAAAGATAAAGCGGGTAACGAAGCGACGGCGAAAGATAACGGTTCGATCGATACCAAAGCAACCATTACTGTAGACGCACCGGCATTGACCAACGACGATACGCCGACAATCGTGGGCACCACCAAAGATGTTGAGCCGGGTCAAACCGTTACCGTGGTAATTACTGGTTCGGACGGACGAACCCAAACCGTTACCACTACCGTTAAAGCGGATGGCAGTTACAGCGTTGAGGTGCCGAAAGCGCTGCCGGATGGTAATTACAGTGTAGAAGCGACTGTTACCGACAAAGCCGGCAATACTGCGACCGCTACAGACAAAGAAGGTAATGTGATTGATACCACTTGCCCGGACATTACCGTTGATGCGCCGGACAACAGCAGCGACAACACGCCGACCATTACCGGAGATACCGATGCACCGGCCGGTTCGATCGTAACCATCGTGATTACGGCATCGGACGGCAGCAAGCAAACGGTTACCACTACTGTCAAAGCCGACGGCAGTTACAGTGTTGACGTGCCGAAAGCGTTACCGGAAGGCCGGTATACTGCGGAGGCTTCGGTGAAAGATCCGGCTGGTAACGAAGGTACGGATAAAGATGACGGTTCGATCGACATTTGTGCACCGATTGTAGAAGCTCAGGACCAACAGGTTGAAGAAGCCAGCAGCTCTCAAGTAAATGGTGTAATCAAAGTAAGTGATACATCTGGTTTGGTTGCTATTAATGTGGCAGGTAAAAATGTGATGTCTGCAACTTCTTCTAATCCGGTTGTAATCCATACTGATAAGGGCAAATTGATTATTACAGGTTATCATGCTGCTAAAGGGGAGGTTTCTTATACTTATATTGAGAATGGTGAAGAAAAAGATCACAGTAAAGGTGATAATTCTGTAACTGACAGCTTTATTGTTACGGTGAAGGACAAAGCAGGCCATACTTCTATGGATAGCTTGGATATTAAGATTACCGATACAGAGCCATCCACTGTAAATGATACTGATAGTATTGGAGAGAAAGATACTTCGGTAAGCGGTAATGTATTGGTAAATGATGAAATCGGCGCTGATTCTGTAACAGTGAAAGAAGGTGATCATAGTGGTCATTATGGTAGATTGATTATCGACCAAGACGGTAATTATACTTATCAATTGAATAATAATAATCCTGCCGTGAAAGCTTTAAAGAGCGGTCAGACACTTACAGATACATTTACTTATGAAGTAAAAGATGCTGATGGCGATGTTTCGAAAGCCGAAATAAAAATTACTATTAACGGCACTGATAACGACAGTATTAAGATTGGCACGAATGATCCTGACCCGGACCTGAAGGGAGGAGCGGGCAATGATGTGTTAATTGGTGATACAGGTGGTACTCAGACGATTATTACTAAAGGAGCCAATTACAATATTGCAATTTTGTTAGATACCTCTAACAGTATGTCTAATTTCAGAACAGAAAGTGGCTATTCTTATCTTCAGATGGCTAAAGCATCGTTGTTGAAATTAGCACATGATCTTGCAGACCACGATGGGAAAGTAAATGTTGCTTTCATGGCATTTAATAATGAGGCTCATAAAGTAATCGATATTAGAGATTTGAATGAATCGAATGTAGACAGGTTGCTGGATAGTATTTCTGCACAGAGAAGCAAAGGGGCAACAAACTACGAAGATGCATTCAAAGATGCTACCTCATGGTTTAAGGGTGTTTCAGGTAATGGCTACAATAATGTAACCTATTTCTTGACAGATGGAGAACCAACTACTTATGGCCGTCATGGAGAAAAACAGCATGGTGCATATGTAACTCAATCATCGGTAGATGCCAGCTTGAAGAGCTTCAAAGCATTGAGTGATGTATCCGATGTACATGCAATTGGCTTTGCACAAGGTGTTCAGCAAAAAACATTGAAATACTTTGATACTACCTCTAGTGAGCCTTTGTCATATACCGAAGACGTAGTTAAACACCATAACGGACATAAAACCACCAAAGTAATTTACCATGGGGAATCTGGCGAAGCATCTATCGTCAATACTCCTGATGAGCTGGATGCTGCTTTGGAAAAAGGTTCCGTTACTAAAGTTTTACACAAAGTATCTGACGATGCTCTCTTTGGTGGCGAAGGCAATGACATTCTGTTTGGTGATTCCATCAAAACCGATCATCTGGAATGGACAAATGGCCATACAGGTAAAGTTTTCAAAGCAGGAAATCATGACGGTATGGGTTCCGAGGCCTTGAACGAGTTTATCAAATGGAGTGAAAACGGCGGTGTGGCCGCAACTCAGCAGCAAAAAGTTGATTATGTTCAAAAACATTGGGATGAGTTGCTGGATAACCGTGTTGACGGTGGCAATGACCAACTGTATGGCGGTAAAGGTGACGATATTCTGTTCGGTGGTGCAGGAAATGATGTATTGTCCGGCGGAGAAGGTGCCGACAAGTTTGTATTCTTGGCCAATAGCAACAGCGGCCATGACAAGATCGTGGATTTCCAAGCCGGTACCGATAAAGTGGTGTTTGCTGATTTGGTAAGCCCTGCCCAGCTGAAAGGTGCAGTATGGAATGATCATACCCATACCTTGAGCTTTACCGGTGTAGGTCAAGACGGTGCCACTTATAAAAACAGCATCACGTTTACCAATATGTCGGCAGGTGAAACCTTAGACAGTATTTTGGAAAAACATGTTGAGTTTCTTGGTTAAGTAAACGGCTGATTGAAAAGGCTCTGCTGAAAGGCAGGGTCTTTTTGTTTTCAGACGGCCTAAACCATTAGATTGCTATATGATTTTCCTGTGGTTCGGTTAAAATAGGGAAAAATCGATGGGAAATTTAAGTTGAATCATCCGGCAGTATTTTCAGCTTTATCGTACATCAGCCTTATTTCAGATTCGTATTTTGCAGTCGGTAATCATCATTTGGTTGATCTATTGAATTAGTTTATGGTTATACGGCTTGTTGTTTCATCAGATAATCTTTTATCGAATTGAACATCAAAATCAAATGGCTATGCACATTTGATATTATTTGGGTTTACGGTATTAAAAATAAAGTCAGGATTGTTTTTCAGACGGCCTTAAAGATCATATAGGCCGTCTGAAAATATTATTTATCGTTAAAGAGAAAATTATGAGCCAATACGTTTATTCCATGCTCCGCGTCAGCAAAGTGGTGCCGCCGCAAAAGACTATTATCAAAGATATTTCCCTGTCGTTTTTCCCCGGTGCGAAAATCGGCCTGCTCGGTTTGAACGGCGCGGGCAAATCCACCGTGTTGCGCATTATGGCGGGCGTGGACAAAGAGTTTGAAGGCGAAGCCGTGCCGATGAGCGGCATCAAAATCGGCTATCTGCCGCAAGAGCCGGGACTCGACCCCGAAAAAACCGTGCGCGAAGAAGTGGAAAGCGGTTTGGGCGAAGTGGCTGCCGCACAAAAGCGTTTGGAAGAAGTGTACGCCGCCTATGCCGATCCCGATGCCGACTTTGATGCTTTGGCCGAAGAACAAGGCCGCTTGGAAGCGATTATCGCCGCAGGTTCTTCAAGCGGCGGCGGTATGGAGCATGAATTGGAAATTGCTGCCGATGCGCTGCGCTTGCCCGAATGGGATGCCAAAATTGGCAATCTTTCCGGTGGTGAAAAACGCCGCGTGGCCTTGTGCAAGCTGTTGTTGAGCAAGCCGGATATGCTGCTTTTGGACGAGCCGACCAACCACTTGGATGCCGAATCGGTGGAGTGGCTGGAGCAGTTTTTGGTGCGCTTCCCCGGCACCGTAGTGGCCGTTACCCACGACCGTTATTTCTTGGATAACGCCGCTGAATGGATTCTCGAGCTTGACCGCGGCCACGGCATTCCGTGGAAAGGCAATTACTCTTCTTGGCTGGAGCAGAAAGAAAAACGCTTGGAAAACGAAGCCAAAACCGAAGCCGCCCGCCTGAAAGCCATGAAGCAGGAGCTGGAATGGGTGCGCCAAAACGCCAAAGGCCGCCAAGCCAAATCCAAAGCGCGTTTGGCCCGCTTTGAAGAAATGTCCAACTACGAATATCAAAAACGCAATGAAACACAGGAAATCTTTATTCCCGTGGCCGAGCGTTTGGGTAACGAAGTGATCGAGTTTGTAAACGTGAGCAAATCGTTCGGCGACAAACTCTTAATCGACGATTTGAGCTTCAAAGTGCCGCCCGGTGCGATTGTCGGCATTATCGGCCCCAACGGTGCGGGTAAATCGACTCTGTTTAAAATGATTGCCGGTAAAGAGCAGCCGGACAGCGGTGAAGTGAAAATCGGCCAAACCGTGAAAATGTCGCTGATCGATCAAAGCCGCGAAGGTTTGCAAAACGACAAAACTGTGTTCGACAACATCGCCGAAGGCCGCGATATTTTACAAGTCGGCCAGTTTGAAATCCCCGCCCGCGCTTACTTGGGCCGTTTCAACTTCAAAGGCAGCGATCAAAGCAAGATTGCCGGCAACCTTTCCGGCGGCGAACGCGGCCGCCTGCATTTGGCGAAAACTTTGCTGTCGGGCGGCAATGTGCTGCTGCTGGACGAACCGTCGAACGACTTAGATGTGGAAACCCTGCGTGCACTGGAAGATGCTTTGCTGGAATTCGCCGGCAGCGTGATGGTAATTTCGCACGACCGCTGGTTCCTCGACCGTATCGCCACACATATTTTGGCAGCGGAAGGCGATTCGAAATGGGTATTCTTCGACGGAAACTATCAGGAATACGAAGCCGATAAAAAACGCCGCTTGGGCGAAGAAGGCGCGAAACCGAAACGGATTCGCTATAAACCGGTAACTCGTTGATTAAGAGCTTGAAAAGGCCGTCTGAAAAATTTCAGACGGCCTTTTTTAATAGCACGGATATTTTCAGACGGCCTTATCCGATGATAAAGCTGTTTTGGTTCAGCTCCAGATTTTTATCTAAAGTGGCAAAATGAATGGCATCTGCACCGCCGACACCGTCGCTATCGTAGCTCAGATGGCCTGTTTCGGCATTATAGGTAATGTAATTCATGAAATCGGTCATGGTTGTGTTTACATTGCCGAAAATGGCCGACGATAGTTCGATGGTATCTGTACCAACCAAAAAGTCGGTAATGGTATCAACGCTGCCATCCAACGGGGAATCGAATACAAAGGTGTCTTTTCCTCCGCCGCCGGTTAGGATGTCGCTACCGCCGCCGCCGATAATTCGGTCGTTGCCCGCCATGCCGTTTAGGATGTTGTCGGCATTGTTGCCGTGCAAGGTATTATCCAGAGCGTTGCCCGTGCCTTTGATGGTGGTGGATCCGAGCAAGGTCAGGTGTTCGACATTATCGGTTAAGGTGTAATCAATGTGGCTGTGTACATGATCGGTGCCTTCGTTTGCTTGTTCGATTACCTTGTCGTCTTGATGGTCGACAACATAAGTATCGTTACCGCTGCCGCCTTCCATGGTATCGGCTCCGGCTCCGCCGTCGATGTAATCGTTACCGGCTGCGCCTTTGATTTGGTCGTTGCCGCTGCCGCCATAGATAGCGTTATCGGCATTGTTACCGTGCAATGTATCGTTATGGGCAGAGCCTATCAGATTTTCAATTTGGGTGTCGTATCCGATAAAGGCTTGTTTATCGGTAAAGTCATTATATGTAATATTGTCGATATCACCTTGAACTTTTGCAGTTTTATCCAAACCGAAATAGCTGTATTTATCCCAGATGGTTTTGCCTTTTACTGCAAAGTGCTCGATACCGTCTTTATTTGTGGATTTTTCTCCAACATAAATCCATGAACCGGGCATCAGATTAACATTGACTGCTTTTGTTTCATTGGAGGCATCAAATGTATCTACGCCTGCACCATCCCAAATATAGATGTCTGCATCGGCAGTTTTAGAGTTAAATGCTTTGAAGGTATATATATCGTTACCGGCACGGGCATTAGGGTTGACACCGTAGCGGTAATGTAAAAAGGCCAAATCATAGAGGCGTAAATCTTTTGTACCGGCAAAATCGTTATACATTTCGTATGACATATTGGATACACCTAAGCTATCTTCATCGCGGCTCAGTACTACATTTCCTTCATGAGTGTGTTTTGCCCCTAAGGAATGCATAATTTCATGCACGGAAATGTAATAGCGGAATTTGTCTCCTGTATTTTGAAAATAATATTTGTTCCAATAAACATCTCCGCCGACGAAAGCGAAAGCCGAGTTATTAGTAAGGTGTGGAGGCATGTCACCCATGTAGAAATTGATATTTGTTTTATTATTGGTATCTACTTCGGTAAAGGTAATATCTGCATATTTACTGATGGTATCCAAAGCATTTTTTACTATGGAACGAGCATGGTCGGAGTAGGTAATCTGGTTAGTTACATTTGAACGTGTGGGAGAAGCCTGTATCTCCTCTTCCGTTGCGAAATGATAGGTAAGAGATACTCCTCCATTTCCAACAGGGTTTTTATGCATGTGCCCCCAATTTTCTTTTATGTCCAGCGCATTGATAAAATAAGGCAGCTCGTTGCTGGCGATTTTGCCGTGTTGGCTTGCGAATTCACCAGTTATTGTGTGTGCGACTGTATAAATTGAGCTGTCGGTAACAGTAATTTTATTGCCGGCATTGTCGTGTGTGATAAGCGTGGCAGTTACAGTATGGTTTGCATCTGAAGCTAACGCAGCCATCGGTATGGCTTTGCTGAATGTTTTGTCTGCTTCAACAGTAGCTTCATAGCTTTCTTTTCCGACATTAATTTGTACTTTGTCGCCTGCTTGTGCACTGCCACTTGCTATGCCTTTGATTAAAACGGTAGGTATAGTTTCGGTTTGGCCTACTGTGTAAGTACCATTGTCATTTTTAATCAAATTGCCGCCGGTTAGTTCAACATTTTCTTCTTTTAGTTCAGGCACTCTGATTTTGCTGATACGGTAAGCAGGGTTGTCATTCGAACCAGTTGTTTCTTTGAGTACGTAAATGTTTCTTTCAGTATGGAAACCGTAACTGATATTTTTGCCGTTCAAAGCCGCTAATTCTTCAGCAGAGAGGTTAAGTTCGAAAGTTTGATCGTCTTCATTTATCGGCGCATAGTAGTTTTTCTCACCGATTTTTAATGTAATGGCGTTTAAACGTTCGGGGTTGCGCCCTTGAGCGAAGTCTCCGGATAAATTGACTTTACCGCTGATACGGGTAAGTGGCTGGCTTTGGTTATAAATGAAAGTATGGCCGTTTTCGATGGCTGTAATTTTTACAGATGCTGCCGCTTCGGCATCTACTTTATACACATGGGAAGCTTCGGCATTCAGTCGATTACCTGCTTGATCTTTTCCATTTAAGGCCATCTGAACGGTATATTTGGAGTCTGCGGTTAAGTCACTACCGGCTACTTGGGCATTGAAGCTTTTATCGGCATTAATCATTGCCGTGTATTTTTTATCGTTGACAGTCAGGTTCACGGTTTGCCCAATTACCGAATCATCGCCCAAAGCGCGGCCTGAAAGAGTAATGTGTTTTTGAGCCTCACTAACATTGATCAAATTATCGTTAGTAATTTTATCTAATTGAATTTTAATATTATTTTCAGTTTTTACATTGTATGTTGTACTAACTTGGGCTTCGCCTCTATTGCCTGCTACATCATGTGCATCGACTTTGGCATGTATCGTTTGTGATTTGGTTTGAGCCAACAGCGCTCCCGAAACAGTAGTATTGAATTTGCCTTCTGCATCAACGGTAGTATGGTGCGTTTGATTGTCAACAGTCAGTGTTACGTTGTCGCCTTTTCGGAAATCACCGCTTACTTTGCCGGAAATTGTGATATCGTTTGCTGTCTCTTCTATGTTGATGAGGTTGTCTGTAGTAATGTTGTCTAAATGAATAGATGTTTCGGGCGGCGTTAAATCACTGGCGTAATCCTTGTTGGTTTTCGCTGTTGCTTGATTGCCGGCATCATCGGTAGCAGTGATTTGTGCATTAACCGTAGTAAATTCCGTTAAATCATTGCCGTTAAATTCAATGTTGAATGTGCCGTTTATTACTTTGGTATAAACTTCAATCCACATCGGATTTCCTGCACAATTGGTGCAGGAACAGGTAACCAATACTTCTTGGCCGTCTTGTACATTTTCAGCTTGGCCTGTAATGGTGATTTTTCCCTTGGATTCTTCGATATTGACGATGTTGTCTTCGGTAATATTGTTGATGGTCAAAACAGGTGTCGGTATTTCTGTGTCAACACGATAACTGTGCTTGCTGGTGCTACGGGCAATATTGCCTGCGGCATCACGTACACTGATATCAGCGGTAATAATGTTGCTTGAAGCAAGTATGCTGCCGCTGATATCGGCACGGAATGAACCGTTGCTGACCAAAGCGTTGATACTGTTACTGCCGGCGGTAAGAGTAATCAAACTGCCGTCAGGAGCGTTACTTACTTTTCCGGACAGGGTGATTAAACTTTCTGATTCGGTTTTATTGATGATATTGTCTGCAGTGACCGGATCAAATGTAATCACGGGTTCGGCTATTTGAGTATTAACTTGATAATGATGCGAACCTTTACTTACCGTAACACTGCCGGAATTGAGTGTGGCGTTGATTTCTCGATGAACGGCTAAGGTTTTACCGTCTACTTCGATAGAAAACGAACCATTTTGAACAGTACCGGGGTATTTGGCATTTCCGATGTTCAAGACGATAGTTTCTCCATCCTGTGCATTGGATACTGTACCGGAAACAGTGATGGCACGTTTGGATTCACTAAGGTTAACTACGTTGTCGGCGGTAATCGGGTTAAATGCGATGACGGGAGTAGGTTTTTGTTGGGAATTTTCGGAGTGGTTTCCGTCTTGGTTCCCTCCTTTCATGCTGTTACCGCTGCTGCCGCTGTTTTGCTCCCCTCCGTTGCTGCTTCCTCCGCTGGCAGCCAAGCCGAGTGCAGTTGCGCCCAGAAGCGCAGCTCCTATACCGATTTGAGTGCTGCTTAATGAGCTACCTATGGTGATCTCTTGTGCTTTTATTGTTTCTGTTTCGGGGAATACAATATCATTGGCAGCTGTTGCGAATGTGCTGTTCAAATGGCTCAAATATTTACTGTTCTGCACGGGAAAATTTGATTGGTAGTTTTGCAGGATCAAGTGGGGAGTTTCATCAGGATGATTGTCAAGAAATACCCATAAATCCTGATTTACCAGTGTTGTATCCGGTTTTGCAACAATGTTGCCTTGCTCGTCCACCAATTGGTATTGGGTATTGGTTTGAGTTGCCAGAGTGATGGTTTTACCGTCTTCCAAGACGATAATTTCGGTTTGTCCATTACGGATGATATTGAGAGTATAAGAAGCCATTATTTTTCCCATAAGGTAAAGTTATGTAGTTTTATGTTTTAAATATTTAGTAATTATAAAGCAAAGTTTTTATTTTGTGATATTCGGTATTTTATAAAAGATAAACGGAGCTGTAGAGAAGGTGAATGTTCCCAAGTATTGCAAAAAATCTTTTTCGCTGCCGATACTTTGAAATGGCCTTATGATTATGCAGGCTGTCTGAAAAAAGTAGTATGAATGAAAGAAAAACAGAAATAACTAAAGGGTGAAATTAAAGATAAAAATTTTCAAGCCATTGAAAAATATAATTTTTTTTCGATATAAGGCTTTTAAAAATAAAAAGCGGAGTTGATTCCGCCGTAAAAACCGCAGTAATACTAAACCGGATTTTTTGGGTACTGCTCCAAAATCTGGTTTTTTATTGAATATCCGAAAATATCTTTGGAATTGTTGTATTTTTTGCTATTTGAATTATTTATTTGGACTGCCGCAGGTGTTTATATAATGTTTGCTGCCGCAAACACAGCTATGGTATGTGCAGTAAATGTGTTTGAAACTTTAATCTGACAGTATACGGTAAGGCTGCATGCTCAACAGTATTATCTGCTCTAGCGTTTTCCTGAAAGTGGCTTTTATATTGTTTCACAGCCTTTTTACGCTCGACGTGTGCCGGAGGTCAAAAAAAGTGTGAATTTACAATGCTGGGGTGGTGGATAAGAGAATTGGAAATATATGTGCAGAAACAGACGGCACATTCGCATATATAGTACGATTGGGCGATGACCACCCCTCTCGATTTACGGTTTGGAAGGGATATCCATAGAAAAGGCTGTAAATTAGAAGGTTTTTTAGACGGCCTGATGAGGGAAGATGCGGAAACAATGCAGTTAAACGTTAACTTCCAGAAACATTTTCTTACTATACGGCGGCTTGGCTTTTTGAAGAAGCAGCCCATTTATATCAATTGAAAACTGTTGCAAACAGGATAGCAGAATAAACTTAACTATTTGCTTCCGCTTAGAAAGAATGGTTTTTTAATCCGCTGAAGCGGCAACGGTATCGGTTCCGTATTCTTGTATTATTTGCGGTTTGCTACCCCGTATCAAAAATAAGCTTATTTACTATAGGTTGGAAAATCCGTGGCAATCGTTTGATTCATCGATGAATATTCCAATAAACTCTCTTCCAATATGAAAGGAAAGGTATGAATTTCAACAATCTTTTAAATCAAGTATTAGGTACCGTGCAACAGAAAACAGGCGGAGGCAGTAACAACAAAGATACTTTGATGAAGATCGGAGGCGGTGCGGCAGCGGCAGGTTTGATATCCATGTTTTTGAAAAAGAAAAATACCAAAAAAATGGTGTCGGCAGGATCTATGGCCGCTTTGGGAGCCTTAGCCTACCATGCTTATCAAAGCTGGCAGCGCAATAACGGCAACTCTCAGGCCGTTTTGAATCAGGCTGCGTTTGAGCCCGTGGGCCATGATGCGGAAAATGCAGGGCGAATTATTCTGCGCACGATGATTGCCGCTGCTTCCGCCGACGGTTTGATTGACGAGCAAGAACAACAGTTGATTCAAAATGAAAGCGGCGGCGATCCGTCGACCCGCCAATGGCTGCTTGCCGAAACCGCCCGTCCCGCGACACCGGCCGACATCGCCCGCGAAATCGGCAACAACCCTGCTTTGGCCAGTGAAGCGTATCTGGCTGCGCGTATGGTTTGCGGCGATTTGGCACGCAAAGAAATCGTGTTTTTATCCCAGCTTTCACAAGCCTTGAATCTTGATGAAAAACTGGTGGAAACGTTGGAAAAGCAGGCCGGATTCTAAAAGCTCCGGTAAGCGGTTTGGCCGTGTGAAATGCCGGATAAGGCTAAAGGCCGTCTGAAAAGTTTTCAGACGGCCTTTGTTTTATTGACGGCAGATAATGCTGATACGGTTTGCTTTACGCTTTTTCGGCGTACTGTTTCAGCAATTCGCGGAAAGCGTCGCCGGTTTCGGGGTGCTTCAAACCGTAGGCGAGGGTGGCTTCCAGATAACCGATTTTGCTGCCGCAGTCGTAGCGGGTGCCTTCAAAAGCATGTGCCAGCACAAACTCGTGATCCAGCAGGCGGGCGATGCCGTCGGTAAGTTGGATTTCGTTACCCGCACCGCGCGGCAGGTTGGTGAGCAGGTCGAAAATGCGCGGGGTGAGAATGTAGCGTCCGACCACGGCCAGATTAGAAGGTGCTTCTTCGGGCTTGGGTTTTTCAACGATATTGGTGATGCGTTTGTAGTTTTTGAGGTTTTCGATTTCAACGATACCGTATGAGCCGGTTTGCGAGGGGTCGACAGTTTCTACGCCTAAAACGCTGTTGCCGGTTTGGTTGTAGATATCCACCATCTGCTTCAATGCGCCTTGCGGTGCGTCGATCAAGTCGTCGGCCAAAATCACGGCAAACGGGTTGTCGCCGACGGCGGCTTTGGCACACAGTACTGCGTGTCCCAACCCCAATGCTTCGGCTTGGCGGATATACAGGCAGGTAATTTCGGGCGGCAGAATGTCGCGCACATGTGCGAGCAGTTTTTCTTTGTTGCGGTGTTCCAGCTCGGTTTCCAATTCGTAGGCTTTGTCGAAGTGGTCTTCGATGCTGCGTTTGTTGCGGCCGGTAACGAACACCATTTCGGTACAACCAGCGGCTACGGCTTCTTCTACGGCATATTGGATCAGCGGTTTGTCGACAATCGGCAGCATTTCTTTCGGGCTGGCTTTGGTGGCCGGCAGAAAGCGGGTGCCCATACCGGCAACGGGGAATACGGCTTTTTTAATCGGTTTCATCATGTCTCCTTAAATGTGCTTGGCAATATGACAAGTTTCGAATAATAAAGTTTGCGATAGATTCAGGCTAACCGCTAAATTGTACTGGAAGTTTCCGAATAAAAAAACTTGAGCGGGGGCTACGGATTCAATAAAGCCGTCAACTGCGCTTCATCCAATACCGCCACTCCTAGCGCATTGGCTTTTTCCAGTTTGCTGCCCGCCGCTTCGCCTGCGACCACATAATCGGTTTTTTTCGATACGCTGCCGGAAACTTTTCCGCCAGCGGCTTCAATCATGGCTTGTGCTTCGTCGCGTTTCAGCGTCGGCAAAGTGCCGGTAAGCACGAAGGTTTTGCCGGCTACGGCTCGGTTGAGGCCGTCTGAAACGGATGCTTCGTTTTCAGACGGCATCTGTTCCAGAAACTGCCGCATAGACAGTAAAAGGGCTGCATTTTCGGGTTGGTTGCGCCATTGCTGCCAGTCGGCATTCAACGCGTTGTCGTTCAACAGGCCGTCTGTATTTTTGCCGGCCAAATCCCACAAGGCGGCGGCTTTGGTTTCGCTGATTTTGAAACCGGGCAGGCGGCTGAGCCATTTGGCCGGAGTAACATATTGGGAAAGGGGCAGGGTAACGGTTTGGTCTTGCGGAACAACGCCTACGGCAAGCAGTTCGTCTATCATGGCCTGCTGCTCCGGTTGGGCGAAAAAATGGGCGATGGAACGGGCGACGACGGTACCGATGTCGGGCAGGCAGGCCAGCACGGGTTCGGGGGCGCGGCGCACGTTTTCCAGCGTGCCGAACGCTTGAGCCAGCGATTTGGCCGTGCGCTCGCCGACGTGGCGGATGCCGAGGGCGAACAGAAAACGGGCGAGTTCGGGCTGCTTGCTGGCTTCGATACCGGCGAGGATGTTTTCCGCCCACTTGGTCGGCGACTGTTTTTTAGCCGTTGTTTTGAGGCCGTCTGAAACCGTTTCGCCGGCATCGGCAGCCTGTTCCTTATCGGCGTTTTCTTTCATCAGCTGCAAGGTCGGTACGTCCAAACGGTAAAGGTCGGCGAAATGCTGCACCAGATTTTGGACGACCAACTGCTCAATTTGCCGCTGGCCTAAGCCGTCGATATCCATCGCTTTGCGCGAAGCAAAATGAATCAGCCCTTGCGCGCGCTGGGCTTGGCACAACATGCCGCCGCTGCAACGGGCCACGGCTTCGCCTTCTTCGCGTTCGATTTCGCTGGCGCAGATCGGGCAGCGTTCGGGCAGGCGGTATTGGGGGTAAAGCGGTATTTGTTCGTTTTGTACGTTTTCAGACGGCTTAACCGGTTCGGCAAACAAATCGTTTTGCAGGCCGTCTGAAACGGTTTCGGCAATGGTTTGCATCGGGCGGCGTTCAAATACTACGCGCACCACTTCGGGAATCACGTCTCCCGCGCGGCGCACTACCACGGTATCGCCGATGCGCACGTCTTTGCGTTGCGTTTCGCCTTCGTTGTGCAGCGTGGCGTTGGTTACGGTAACACCGCCGACAAACACCGGCTGCAAGCGGGCGACGGGGGTAACGGCACCGGTGCGGCCGACCTGAACGTCAATCGCTTCGACCACGGTTAAGGCTTCTTCGGCGGGGAATTTGTGCGCGATGGCCCAGCGCGGCGCGCGGGAAACGAAACCCAGAGTTTCCTGCTGCGCCAAACTGTTTACTTTTACCACCATGCCGTCGATTTCATACGGCAGTTCGGGGCGTTTTTGCGACATTTGTTCGTAAAATGCCAGTATTTCGGCGATATTCGGGAAAGCGCCGAATTGTCCGTGCGGCAGGCTGAAACCGAGTTCGGACAAATAAGCCAGCTCCTGAATATGCTCTTCCAAACGTGCGCCGCCTTCGATGCGGGCGATGCCGTAAGCGAAAAAATGCAGACGGCGTTTGGCGGTGATGCGCGAATCGAGTTGGCGCAGGCTGCCCGCTGCGGCATTGCGCGGGTTGGCAAACAGTTTTTGATTGTCGGCAGCCTGTTTCTCGTTTAAGGCGGCAAAATCGGCTTTGAGCATCAGCACTTCGCCGCGCACTTCAAGCAGCGATGGCAGGTTGTCGCCGCGCAGTTTCAACGGGATATTGGCAATGGTTTTGATATTTTGGGTAACGTCTTCGCCGGTGGTGCCATCGCCGCGCGTGGCCGCCTGAACCAGCACGCCGTTGCGGTAGAGCAGGCTGATGGCGAGGCCGTCGAATTTGGGTTCGATAACGTATTCGGGTTGAATGCCGGATAATCCGCCGCGCACGCGCTCGTCAAACGCCAGCATTTCGGCGTGATCGAATGCGCCGTTTTCGTTTTGCGGCGAAAAAGCATTGTTCAGCGACAGCATCGGTACGGTATGGCGCACGCTTTCAAAGCCGTCCAAAGGCATGCCGCCGACGCGCTGTGTGGGGCTTTCGGGCAGACGCAAATCGGGGTGTGCGGCTTCGAGGGCTTCGAGTTCGCGGAAAAGCCTGTCGTACTCGGCATCGGGCACGGTGGGCGCGTCGAGGGTATAGTATTCGTAAGCGTAGCGGTTGAGCTGTTCGGTAAGTTCTTGAATGCGGCGGGCGGTGTTGTTCATGGATGAGGCCGTCTGAAAAAGGTAAGCGGTTTTTCAGACGGCCTCTGGTTTTAGCGAATAGATGCTGAAGGCCGTCTGAAACAGATATAGCAAATAAAATTATTTCTGATACAAGGCAGCAAGCCGCAGATAGTACGAGTGGTACAGCAAGATGCAGCAACGCCGTAGCAGAAATAAAGTTTATTTGCGATAGGCCGTATTGTATAAAAAAAGGGGCTTTCTGCCATGCTCCTTCTGCGTGCCGAAATGGTTCGGAGAATAAAAACAGGCCGTCTGAAAAGTTTTCAGACAGCCTTTGATGATGGTTTGCAGTGTCGCTGTGCAGATTAAGAAAAGAGACGTTGCGCCAATTGTCCGCCGGGTTCGATGCCGACTTTTTTCATTTCGTCCTGACGCGCCAGCACATAGCTGCGGACATCTTTCAGCCATTGGGTGGAAAGTTCTTCCAGTTTGTCGTTAACCAAATCCAAGCCCAAGGTGCTGGAAAGTTTTACGGCCAAATCCATAAAGCGGTTGAACTGTTTTTCGCCGGCGGGCACGTGGGTGATGTCGAACAGCATGCTGAAGCCACGGTAGGCTTGGCTGGAAAGCAGGCTGGAGGTAAACGGTGCGTTGTCGAGCGTAACGATGCTGAACAGCGGTTCGCCGTTTTCGTCGGGCAGGTGGAACGCGCCGTCTACGCCGAGCTCGAAGCCCAAACTTTCTACGGCCGAGCGCAGTTCGATGCCGCTTACGGTGCCGCGGGAAACCAGATGCATGGCGATGGTTTGGTCGACGCGGGCGCACAGTTCGTCGAGCGGGCGGGCGATGTTCAGGAAGGTTTCCACATCGGTAAGCAGCAGGCCGCCGTTCATTTTTTCGGCAAAGCTGTTGACCTGCGCGCCGAAATGCTCGATTTCCTGAGTGGTGGCCAAACCGCTGCGGCTGATGGCTTGCAGGCCGATGATGAAGCCTTGGTAGTAAACGCTGGGAATCGGTTCGGCGATTTGGAAGCGGTCGTCCATGGTGCAGCCGGCGATTTGGAAGCGGTGGCGGCCGGCCAGACGCGGAATGGCGTGCAGTTCTTGCGGTTCGCTCAGGGAAATGTAAGCCATATAGTCGAAGCGGTGGTCAAACCACGGCAGTTCGAGTTTGGTTAAATCCTGCAAATCCAGCAGCAGCTTGCGCTTGCCGTAAAGTTTGGTTTGCGAAAACACGGGAGCGGGCATTTGTTTGAAATCGAAAGCGGCTTCAGCGGGTTTCAGCTCAGGCTTGATAACGGTTTCGGTGAAATCGTCTTCAAATTCGATTTCGATGTCGGGCTTGCTGGCGGCCGCGGCGGATACTCGGGCGGCGAATAAGTCGTCTTTCGGCTGCACCATTGCAGGTGTGTCGTCTTGGGGTTCCGAAATGTCTTTTTGGCGCAGTGGGCGGATGGGAACGCCGGTTTGCTCTTGCGATTTGCCGTCGCGCACGAAGTCGGTTTTGCTGCCCATCAGCGCATCTTTATCGGAATGGCCGAATTGTTCGCGCACCTGCTGGCGGTATTTGTTTTCTTGATACATGTTGTAGGCGATGATGCCGAGGATGATGGCCAAGCCTAAAACGAGAATAATCAGCGTTGTTTCACTCATAATAATCTGTGAACCCGTGTTTGAATGGTTGGTCGGTGCAATTGCGGAGATTATAGCGAAATTTGGGTTTGCTGGCAGCTTGCAGGCGGGAAAAACCGCATTTTATTTGTTCTTAACGGCGGCCGGATTTTAAGGTTTGCAAAGGCCGTCTGAATGCGGCGCGGTCAGTTTTCGCCGAGCACAACCGTAATACCGGGCCGCCGTATTTTTTCCCAATCGAAAAAGTGGCCGGGGTCGCTTTTGCGGCCGGGGGCGATATCTTGGTGGCCGGTTACCGCCTCGATCGGGTAATGCTCTGCAATCGCAGGTAAAAGGGTGTTTAAACATTGATATTGGGCGGGGGTAAAAGGTTCAAAATCGCAGCCCTCGATTTCGATACCGATTGAAAACGCATTACATTTTTCTCTGCCGCGGAAAGACGAAACCCCTGCGTGGTAGGCGGTGTCGTCGCACGATACGAACTGGATGGCTTCTCCCTGCCGCGTAATCAGAAAATGGCTGGATACGCGCAGTTCGGTAAGGATGCTGAAAAACGGGTGTTCTTCGGGGTCGATGCGGTTGGTAAATAGTTTTTCCACGGCACCGTTGCCGTATTCGAACGGCGGCAGGGAAATATTGTGCAGCACTACCAATGAAACGGTTTCGTTTTCCGCTCTGGGAGAAAAATTGGGCGAATCTACGCGCCGCGCTCCTTGCCACCAGCCTTGTTGCCAGTTGTTTTCCATAGGGTTTTCTTCGGTTTTCAGACGGCCTCGTCGAAGTGGTCGGGGCCGTCTGAAAAGATAGGGGTTGTGGGATAAAGAAACGGTTTGTTTGTTCAGACGGCCTTTTATCGTAAAAAAGCATGTAAATCCTGCCGTCAAGCAATAATAATGCCACTATAAGCGGTTTTTACGTTTTATACTGTGCCCGAATTTTGACAGAACGAATCCTACCATGTTGAAAAAATTGTTTAAATGGCTTGCGGGCCTTTTTATTTTGTTTATCGCCGTGTGGTCGGCATTGCTGTTTATACCGAAAACCAACGATAAAGCCTACCGTGTAAAAGTAGAAAAAAACCAAGGTATTGCTTCGGTAAGCCGCAAGCTGGCCGACGACGGGGTGATTTACAGCCGCCCTGTATTGTTGGGAACGGCTTATCTGCTCGGCGTACACAACCGGCTGCACACCGGTGCATACCGCCTGCCCAAAAAAGTGTCTGCATGGCAGGTTTTGCAACGTTTGCGCGGCGGCCGGCCTGATTCGGTAACCGTGCGCATTGTCGAAGGAATGCGTTTTTCTCAGATGCGCGACATTATTAACGGCACTGAAGATATTGCACACGAAACGCGCGGTTGGAGCAATGAAAAACTGCTGCAAACGATTGATCCGAACGCATTAAGCGGCCATCCCGAAGGGCTGTTTTTCCCCGACAGCTACGAAATCGATGCGGGCAGCAGCGATCTTCAGATTTATAAAACCGCCTACCGCACGATGCAGCGGCATTTGCAGGCGGCTTGGGATGAGCGTCAGAGCGGGTTGCCGTATAAAAATCCGTACGAGCTGTTGATTATGGCGAGCCTGATTGAAAAAGAAACCGCCCACGAAGCCGACCGCCGCCATGTTGCCGCCGTGTTCGTTAACCGTTTGGCCATCGGTATGCGCCTGCAAACCGACCCGACCGTGATTTACGGTATGGGCAACGCATATAAAGGCCGCATCCGCAAAGCCGACTTGCGACGCGACACGCCCTACAACACTTACACCCGAGCCGGTTTAACGCCCACGCCGATTGCTTTGCCGGGCAAAGCCGCGCTTGAGGCCGCCGCCCATCCGTCGTCGGCCAAATACCTGTATTTTGTTTCGAAAATGGATGATACGGGCTTGAGCCAGTTCAGCCATACTTTGGAAGAGCATAACGCAGCAGTGCGCAAATACATATTGAAGCGTTAATGTGCGAAATGTCTAAAGAAAAAGGCCGTCTGAAACAGCGTTCAGACGGCCTTGCGTTATAATGGCGCGTTTTCATGTTTCAAAAACGAATATCCGTTACGGCATCGGCCTGTTTTACCGCTTTGCGCGGCAGGTTGGTAACGGTAGTTTTCAGACGGCCTTAACCGAGTGTTTACAGAGGCCGTCTGAAATGATTGGAAAGCTTTTTATGCAAGCACAATTCATCACACTCGACGGCATCGACGGTGCCGGCAAATCCACCAATCTGGCGGTGATTAAAGACTGGTTCGAAGCCCGTAATCTGCCTGTGCTGTTTACTCGCGAGCCGGGCGGTACGCCGGTGGGCGAAGCCTTGCGCGAGATTCTGCTCGATCCGGCCACCAAAGCCGGCCTGCATACCGAAACGCTGTTGATGTTCGCCGCCCGCCGCCAGCATATCGAAGATGTGATTTTGCCTGCGCTTGAACGCGGCGTGAATGTCGTTTCAGACCGCTTTACTGATGCCACTTTCGCCTATCAAGGCGGTGGCCGCGGGGTGCCGTTGGAAGAAATCGCCGTACTCGAAAACTGGGTACAGGGCGGTTTCCGACCGGATTTGACGATTTTGTTGGACGTGCCTTTGGAAGTTTCGATGCAGCGTATCGGCAAAAACCGCGAAAAAGACCGTTTCGAACAGGAAGAGGCTGGTTTTTTCACCCGTGTGCGTGAAGTTTATCTGAACCGCGCCGCCGCCTCGCCCGAGCGTTATGCAGTTATCGACAGCAACCGCGATATCGGCGAGGTGAGAAAGTCGATTAATGCGGTTTTGGACGGGCACTTTAACCGATATTCGTAAGATTGGGTTTTCAGACGGCCTTTTGATACAGGGAGCAGAATGATGATGTACCGTTGGTTGTTGGCATTGAAAAAACCGGGTAACCGCTTGTGGGTAACGCCTGCGGGTTGGGCGGTGTTGGCGGTATGTTTCGCCTTTGCGGCACGTTTGGCGGGCGTGTGGCTGCCGCCCGACGTATTGCCGGAAATACAGTTGTCGACGCTGGAAGGTTTATTGGACGTGATTGCTTCGAGTATGCTGGCGGTGAGTACGTTTTCTTTGTCTATCATGGTGTCGGCATTTTCGTCGGCAGCCAACGGTGCCACACCGCGCGCTACCGAGCTGGTGATGGGGGATGACAATACCCGTACGGCGATTGCCAGTTTTATTTCCGCCTTTATTTATGCCATTATTGCCAAAACCGCGCTGGGCACGGGTTTTTACGGGCAAAACGGGCGGTTTGTATTGTTTGTCAGCACGGTTGTCGTACTGGTGTATCTGATTGTTACCCTGATACGTTGGGTGTATACGCTTTCGCAGCTCGGCCGCATGGACAACACGCTGAATAAAATCCAAACGGCGGCGCACCAGGCTTTGGTCGAATTCCGCGCCAACCCGCAGATGGGAACGGCATGGCGCGGCACGTGCGGCAGTTCGGCGCGTTTGGTAAAGGCGGGATACAGCGGGTATCTAACCCATATCGATATGGCTTCGCTGCAAAACCGTGCCGAAAAATCAGAGGCATATGTGCATATACTGGTGCGCCCGGGCGAGTTGTTGATGCACGATACGCCTTTGATGCTGATAGAGGGCGGCAACGGGCAGGGAGATGGCTTTACCGATTGTTTCGTGTTCGGACAGACAAGAAGTTACGACCAAGACCCGAACTGGGGCTTTATCGTGATGAGCGAAGTGGCGCAAAGGGCTTTGTCGCCGGCGGTAAACGACCCCGGTACGGCCATCAGCGTTATGACGGGCATGATGCGTTTGCTGACTGAGAGGCCGTCTGAAAACAACGGAAGTACCGTAACGCAATATGACCGTTTGTCGATAAAGCCTTTGGATTGCGGAGAATGGGTGCGCGACGGATTCGCTCCGATTGCACGCGACGGTGCGGGCATATTGGAAGTGGATTTGGTGATGCAGAAGGTGCTGGCCGGTATTTGGCGCAACGCTCCCGAGGCTTCGGTGTCGGAAGCTGCGGCGGAAATGGCGGAAAAGGCTTTGCAACGGGCATTGCAGGAATTATCGTTTGAGCATGATGCGCAACAATTGAAACGTAAGCACGAGGCTTTATTCGGCAATTGAATAATTGAAGCGGCTCGGACTTTGGGAAACATGACCGGAACCGTCCGAACCGTTTGCGGTGCGGTTATGTGCGTATATATGAGAGGCCGTCTGAAAAGTTTTTTCAGACGGCCTCAAGTTTATCTGCTTAAACTTTATTCAAAGCATCTTCAAAATGGGCAACCGTGCGATCGATGTTTTGCAGTTTGTCCAAGCCGAACAAGCCCAAGCGGAAAGTTTGGAAATCGTTGCGTTCGCCGCATTGCAACGGCACGCCCGAAGCAATCTGCAAGCCGTGGGCGAGAAAGGCTTTGCCGCTTTGGATGCCGGCATCGGTGGTGTAGCTGACCACCACGCCCGGCGCTTCGAAGCCTTCGGCGGCAACGCTGGGATAGCCTTTTGCCGCCAGCAGCGAACGGATTTTGCCGCCCAATTCGGTTTGGGCGGCTTGCAAACGTTCGAAGCCGACAGCCTCCGCTTCTTTCATGACATCGTGCAGTTTCAGCAGCGCATCAGTGGGCGGCGTGGCATGGTAAGCATGGCCGCCGTTTTCAAAGGTTTCCATGATTTGCAGCCATTTTTTCAGGTCGAGCGAGAAACTGTCGGATTCGGTGGTCTGCACTTTGGCATAAGCAGCTTTGTTCAGCATCACCAAACCGCAGCAGGGCGAGCCGCTCCAGCCTTTTTGCGGGGCGGAAATCAACACGTCGATGCCGAGTTTTTCCATGTCGAGCCAGATACATCCCGAAGCGATAGAGTCGATAACCAGCAAACCGCCTGCGGCATGGGTGGCTTCGGCCAGCTTCTGAATATAATTGTCGGGCAGCATGATGCCCGAAGCCGTTTCTACATGCGGTGCGAACACAACCGCGGGTTTGTAAGCAGCAATTTCTGCACATACCGCTTCAATTGGAGCAGGCGCAAATGGTGCATGAGCTTCATCGATAGGCTGTTTGGCGGTCAACACCTTTGTATCGGCAGCGATGCGGCCTTTTTCGAGAATCTGTGTCCAGCGGAAGCTGAAGAAGCCGTTGCGCACAATCAGACATTTTTCGTCGCGGGCAAGCTGGCGGGCAACCGCTTCCATGCCTGACGAGCCGCTGCCGGGAATCATGGCGACATGTTCGGCGTTGTAGACTTTTTTCAACGTGGCGGAAATATAGCGTAAGGCCGTCTGAAATTTTTGCGACATATGGTTTAAGGCGCGGTCGGTGTAAACGACCGAATATTCGAGCAGGCCGTTTCCGTCGACCTCGGGGCGGGGCAGAGTAGTCATTTTTCTTCCTTTGTATTTATATGGTGTATGGGCATGTTAGCACTATCATTGTGAGGTGTAAAAACAGGCCGTCCGAAAAGTGATTCAGACGGCCTGTTTCATGATGTTTTTACTCTTTTATTTTAGAATTGAGAAAAGTCAGTAAGCGCTCGCCGCCTTGTTTGACCGATTCGAGAAAGATGCCGGCTTCCTGCTTCTGGCTGGATAGATGGCTGACGGTAAACAGCCATCCTTCGCACGTTACCGTGTAATTGATGCCCAAGCCGCCCGCTAACGTGGGGGCGAAGGCAAAATTGAGAGTGTTGGTATCGTCGCCGAGGGTGGAGGTGGACAGAAAATCGGTGGTGAAGATTTTGTATCCTTCGTTGCGGAAGAATGTCGGCACGCGGCTGCAAACTTCAGGCACCATCAGTTGTAGTCCGAGCAGGTGCCGGTTGGCTCCGAGCCCTTGTTTAGCGGTTTTGATGCGGGCTTTGTGTTCGGCAAGCGCGGCACTCAATGCTTCCTTATTGGGTTGTTCACGCAGCAGGCCGGTTACGAAAGCTAGCGATTCATCGGAGATAGGGCGCACGCACTCCGTACGACCGCTTTGAAAATGGCTGACATCGACAGCTTCGTAAGTGTTGCGGACATCGCCGTAAGTGGAAAGCTGCGCATATTGCAGCAAAAACTGCATCAAAGCATCTTGGCTGATGCCTTCGGGGATTTTGTAACCGTTAAACGGAACGGTGATGCTGAGCACGCTCATTTTGGCGGCGCGGGCGGCATAGTTTTTCTGCCATTGCGCCCAGTTCTGTTGAAGGGTTTCGTCCAACTGCCATTGGTAACGGTTGACCGCCGGTTGTATGGTTTGGCCGGCGGGTTTGTTTAGATGCTCCGCAGCACGCACGACGATGCCTTTGAGTGCGCCGCCATCTTCCCAAGCGTGTTCGCAATGTAGGAATAAACGTCGGGTAACGGTGTTGTAACAATAAGTTGTGGGTTTGTAACACCACACGTTTTGTTGCGGCACGAAGGTGGCGAGGGTGAGGTCGGCATCGGCATCGAGGTCTTCTTGGTTGATGCTGATGTGGAACAGGTCGTTTTCGATATACTTGACCAGCTCGGCGTTATCGGCCTCTAAACGCAGGGCTTCGTATACGGTTGCGGTTCCGTCCCCGCCCAAATAGCAGGGAACGGCGACGGGGAAAGGATTGTTGTCGGAATCGGCCAGAATCTGCCCGAAAGCCTGTTTGAACGTATCGGGATGATAGGCTTCGAATTGCTCGTCGAGCGCGGTAATGCGGTAGTAAAAGCCGTTGTGCAATATCCCGATATGGCGGCCGCCTTGCGGGGCGAAATGATAGCGGTCGGTTCCCTGACGGGGAACGCGGCAGGCTCCTTGCAGAATTTTCCATTGCTCCATGCAGACGGGCGTGCCTTGCGGCGTTTTCGGTGTCGGAATGCGGTTGTGATGGTAGTCGGCGCATACGGAAGCCAGTGCGGCAGTCCATTCCGCCAGTCCTTTGTCGAACGTTTGAACGGTAAACCCCACATTGCTGGTTAGCGGAAGGGGGGTACGGATTTTTAAATAGCTTTCCAGCCATACATCAATCAGCCAGCTTTTTTCGGCTTTGTTATCAAATTTTTGAAGGGTCGCTTGCAGTTCGGGGCCTTTGCCGCGGGCGGATTTGAAATAGCGGGTGGCGGCTACGGTTTTTTTGTATTCTTCGTCGGTCAGCAGCGGCCGTACTTGCTTCAGATAACGTTCGCAGGTTTCGTTGAGATCGGGAATGGGCAAACGGGGGAGCGGGGGCATGTTTTCTCCTTTCAGACGGCCTGTCTTCGGTTAATGGAAAACCGCATGGTGAAGGCGGCGGGTTGCAGTTTGTCGGTCAATATCTGTCAGGCAGGGCGGCAGGCAAGCCGGTTGTGTTCTCCGTTAATTATTTTTTGATTGTTCCCGTAATGCTTTCAGATGGATTTTTACTTGTTCTACAGTGTCGTGGCTGAACAGGCTTTCGATGTTTTTCCAAATGCTGTGGAAACCGTAGGGGCCTTGCAGCATTTCGGCTTTGGCTTGGTCAACCGTCCAGCCGTGGTAAACGATGCGGTACATTCCCGAAATCAAGCCCGTGCGGTCCGCCCCATGGTAACAGTGTACCAACACAGGGCCTTTTTTCTGTTGCTGCTCGATTAGAAACAGCGTTTGGGCAATATCTTGCGGGCGGATACGCCATGTCAGCAGGGGGCTGTTGATTAAGGCGATATTGCGGTTTGCCAAAAGGGTGTCGTTGTTGTTGCGGTCGAAAAAGCGCAGGTTTACTACGCTTTTGATACCCAGTTTTTCAATGGTGGCCACATCGTCGTTTACCGGTTGTTCGCTGCGGAACAGCAAATGGTCGACGCGGTAGAGGTTGGCATCGCGTTTAACAACGGTGGCCCAGCCCAAAGGTTTGGTATTTGTACCGGCGGGCAGTTGTTCCGCCCGAGCGAAACAGCTTAAGGTCAATACTAAGATGCTGAGTGTGATGCGCATATAAAATTTCCGTTTCCCGTTTAAGCCGGATAACAGTTTAAGCGGTTGTTGCAATAATATTCTATTTCCAATTAAAAATGGGCTGCCGTTTGAAAATTCAAGATAAGGCCGTCTGAATGGTGTACCGGGTTTTCAGACGGCCTCCGAGGGCTTGGTGTTTATAGCCCCATCGCATGTTTAATCAAGCGGTTTTTGACGGCGGGGGTGGCGTTGACCAGATTCAGGCCGGTGTTGCGCAGCCAGGGCAGGGCGGGGAGGTGTTGTTCGTTGAACAGATGAAACAGGCCGTCGCAGCCGAGCTGCATGGTGCGGACGGGTTCCAGGCGGTTGCGGGCGTATTGTTTCAACAGCTGGTGTGCACCGACATCGGGTGCGTTGCGACTGAGGCGTGTGAATTCAATCACGTCGCCGAAGCCGAGGTTCACGCCTTGTCCGGCGAGCGGGTGGATGGTATGCGCTGCATCGCCCATCAGTAAAATGCGTTGGGCTACGGTGGATTCGGGGCGGCGCAGGATTAAATCGAAGGCGAAGGCGGGGGAGAGGGGTGAGAGTTGGCCGAGTACGTTTTCGCCTTGCGCGGTAACGGCGGCGGCCAGGTCTTCGGGGTTGAGGCCGGTAAGTTTTTCAGGCTCACGGGTGCTCCATACGATGGAAATTTTTTTGTCGGGCAGCGGCAGGTAGGCAAGCACGTCGCCGTTTTTGAACCATTGGAAGGCGGTGCCGTGGTGGTCTTGCTCGGTGCGGAAGTTGGCGACTACGCCGTGCTGGCGGTAGGGGTCTTCTTTAACGGAGATGCCTGCTTGGCTGCGCACCCATGAGTTGGCACCGTCTGCGCCGATAATCAGTTTGGCTTGCAGCGTTTCACCGTTTTTAAGGGATAGCGAGGCCGTCTGAACGTTGGTTTCGAGTTTTTCGGCGGCTTCGGTAATTACGGGTATTTCTAATGCGCGGATTTGCTGCCACAGGCCGGCGAGCAGCCAGCGGTTTTCGGCGATGCAGGTGAGGCGGGGTGCGTCAATGTCGGCGGCTGTGAACTCGATGCGGCCGCCGTTGTCGCCGCGCACGTCCATGCGTGAAACGGGTTGGATACGGCTTTCAGACGGCCATGCGCCTAAGGATTGGAGCAGGCTTTGATTGGTTGGGCTGATGGCGTAAATCCGTGCGTCCCAACCGGTTTCGAGTTTGGTGAAATCGGTTTCGGGAGGGCGGATTTCCAGCAGGGCAACATCCCGCCCTTGCTGTTTGAGGGCGACTGCGGCGGCGGCACCGACCAACCCGCCGCCGATAATCAGGATTTCGTGGTTCATCTTTAAGCAGTTCTGTTAGGGATTGGCGGGATTATACCTGTTTCAGACGGCCTTTTATATTTGAGGCCGTCTGAAAACTTATTGCACAGGGCTTGGTCTATATGCAGCCGGAAAGACAGCCGGATTTGGCGAACGGCATATACATTTTGGGTTATGATTCACGCAGGTTGCATCAAACTGCTTTTTACTCCGGCGGGACTAAATAGACACCGATAACCACAGTCGGTAGAATTGATGCCGTCTGAAAATAAGGGAAACCATGAATATTCTGATTTGTAATGACGACGGCTATCTTTCCCCGGGCATCGCTATTCTTGCACGGGTGGCCGCAGAATTTGCCAACGTGCGCGTGGTTGCGCCCGAACGCGACCGCAGCGGGGTCAGCAATTCTCTTACGCTCGACCTCCCCTTGCGTATCCGAGAGGCCGACAACGGCTTTTATTATGTGAGCGGCACGCCGACCGACTGCATTCATCTGGCTTTGCATGCTTTGCCTGAGTTTCAGCCCGATTTGGTGCTTTCCGGCATCAACAACGGTGCCAACATGGGCGACGACACGTTATATTCCGGCACGGTGGCCGCAGCAACCGAGGCTTATTTGTTGGGTATTCCTGCTGTCGCGTTTTCTTTAAACGATTTCAGCGGACGCTATTGGGAAACCGCCGAAAGAGCCGCTTGGATTATGTTGGAACACTTGCTGAAAAATCCGCCCGAACAGCCGATTTTATGGAATGTGAACATTCCCGCCGTTGCACCCGAAGATATTCAGGGTTGTAAAATTACCCGTTTGGGCAAGCGGCATCATGTGCAAAGCATCGTGCCGGCACGCAACCCGCGCGGAGAATCGGTTTACTGGATCGGCCCGATAGGCGACATTTCCGACCGCAACGGCGGCACCGATTTTGCCGAAAGCGAAGCCGGCTACATCACCGTTACGCCGTTGCAGATTGATTTGACCGATTACGAAAAAATGGACCAAGTGGCAGATTTCTGGCAGGGAGTGATGCCGTAATGCAGGGAAACTGGACAGGCTTTGAAAACCGCCGCCGCCGTATGATAGAGCGTTTGGCGAGAATGGGCATAGGCACGCGGGTTTTACAGGCCATGGATCGTGTGCCGCGCCATCTTTTTGTTGAAGAAGCCCTGCAAACCCGCGCTTACGATGAAATGTCGCTGCCCTTAGGCTTGGGGCAGACCATCTCCCAGCCTTACACCGTGGCCAAGATGACGGAGCTGCTGTTGGGCGGTTCATCGCAAAATATGCGGCGCGTACTCGAAATCGGCACGGGGTGCGGCTATCAGACGGCTGTTTTGCTGGCGTTAGACCTGCCGGAAATCTATTCGGTGGAGCGCCTCCGCCCCCTGCACGAGCGTGCCAAGCAGCATTTGCGCGCGGCCGGGTTGTTGGCCAAAGCCCGTACGGTGTGCGGCGACGGTTACTTGGGTTTGCCCGAAGTCGCCCCGTTCGACGGCATATTGGTTACGGCCGCTCCCGCAGAAATCCCGCTGGCGCTTTTGCAGCAGCTTGCTGTTGGCGGGCGTATGGTATTGCCGCTCGACGAAGGCGGCGTGCAGTATTTGTGGCTGATTGAAAAAACACCGCAGGGATACCGTGAAACCTGCGTACAGGAAGCCAACTTTGTACCGCTGGTCAGCGGTATGGATACTTAAATCGTAAAGACTTGAGAGCAGGGCATAATTTGTTTTATGATATGCCGCGATTCCAAATTCAAACCAAACAGAAGGTAAGAAAATATGTTGAAAAAAACCGCATTTCGCGCCGGTTCGGCTGCCCTGGTTTTAATGTTGGGGGCATGTTCTTGGCTTCAACAGCCCGCAGCTCCCGTTACGTCAGGTACATCAAGTTCGGCATCTTCGCAGGCCGGTCAAAGCAATCCGTATGGCGCAACGCCCTATGAGCCGAATGCGGCAGGTGCAAGTGCTGCAGCGCCTGAGCCTTATACTCCGCCCACTGCCGGCGGTGCTCCGGCCAGTAGTGGCGGTGCTTACATACCTTCTAATGCGCCGGTCGACACCAATGCCGCCACCCATACCGTTGTACGTGGCGACACGGTTTACAACATCGCTAAACGCTACAACATTACCCAAGACAATTTGCGCGAATGGAATAATCTGGCTGACAACACCATCAGCGTAGGTCAAACTCTGCGTGTGAAACCCGCAGGTTATGTTGCGCCTGCCGATGCGCCTTCTGCTTCTACGCCTGCATCTAAACCTGCTCCGGTTGCAACGCAGCCCAAACCTGCCCCCTCTACTACTGAGCCGGCAAAGACTCCGACCGTATCGACAGGCAGTACGCGCACTGTTTCCGGCATCACTTGGCAGCGCCCTACCGCAGGTAATATCATCACTCAATTCGGCGGTGGCAGCAAAGGTGTCGATATTGCAGGCACTGCGGGTCAAGCTGTGGTTTCGGCTGCCGACGGTAAGGTGGTTTATGCCGGCTCCGGCCTGCGCGGTTACGGTAATCTGGTTATCGTTCAGCACAATACTATGTTCCTAACTGCTTACGGTCATAACCAAAATCTGTTGGTAAAAGAAGGCCAGACTGTGAAACGCGGCCAAACCATCGCGCGTATGGGAAATACCGATGCCGACCGTGTCAAACTTCATTTTGAAGTGCGTCAAAGTGGCAAACCCGTGAATCCTACGCAGTTTGTTGCATTTTAATTAAGTAACTTTTCTAGGAAGGCCGTCTGAAAACACGAATTTGGGTTTTCAGACGGCCTTTTCTTAAAATAAGAAAAGAATGCTATGAGGCCGTCTGAAACGAGTTTTCAGACGGCCTCATATATCGGTTTTAAGAATGTCAGCAAACCGTTGCTCGTTGAACCTTTGGCTATTGCCTACGCGTTGCCGTTTTGGAAAATAAATTAACTTTAACGGCTATTTAAGAGTAACAAAATAGTTGGCTATAATTGCCCCATTTTTATAACTGTCTAATAACTTTAGGGAAATACATGAGAAAAAACGTCTGGAAGCCATTGTTAGTTGCCTTATTGCTCACCGTGTTGGCTTATAGTTTTTGGTATAGCGCGCCTTGGCTGAAGCTCTGCTACGGTTTGGCCTTATTTTTGTTCGGTATGCAGTGTATTGAAGAAGGTTTGCATAATGCGGCCGGCGGTACATTGGAGCGGTTGATGGCGAAAAGCACCGCAACGCCGGGCAAAGGTTTGTTTTTCGGTATCGGTGCCACTTTTATTTTGCAATCAAGTACTTTGGTGTCTTTGCTGACGATTGCCTTTTTAAGTACCGGTTTGATTACGTTGGCCGGCGGCATCGCCGTGATTTTAGGTACGAACTTGGGGGCGACCAGCGGCATTTGGCTGTTGGCCATAGCAGGGCAGAGCATCAGCTTGAGCCCTATTGCCATACCCATGCTGGTGTTCGGCATTCTGGCGGGCTTCTTTAATAACAAAGCCAAAGCCGTCGGAAGAGTGTTGGTAGGTATTTCACTGATTTTTATCGGAATTGATGCCATTAAAAACGGCTTCCGAGATTTGGGCGGGCAGGTCGATTTTGCTTCTATTCAGGTAAGCGGTGTGGCAGAAATTGCCATTTTCAGTGGTATAGGTTTGCTGTTGACGATTGTTTTGCAATCTTCACATGCCACATTGATTCTTACTTTAGCGGCTTTGGCCGGCGGACAAATCAGCTTGGTGCAAGGTTTTGCCATTGCGGTCGGTTCTAACGTGGGCAGTAGCATTTCAACCGCTTTTGTCGGCATGCTCGGCAGTGAACGGAGCAGCCAGCGTTTGGTATTGGCACATCTGCTATTTAATGTGGTTACCGCGGTGTTGTCATTGTTGCTGTGGTTGCCGCTAACCAAATTCGTTACTTTGCTTGCTGCATGGACAGGAATGGGCGTGCTATTGCAACTGGCTTTATTTCACACGTTATTCAACGGCTTGGGACTCGCGGTATTTTGGAAGTTGCAAAATCAACTTGCGGAAAAACTTCTGAGATGGTTGCCGGAAAGAGCAGAAGCCGAATTGTTACCGGAAGACAGCAAGCCCGTCCGTGCCCGTTATTTGAACGACAATATGCTGCGTGCAGGAGATACGGCTTTGCGGGCAGTGTTTAAGGAAATTAACCACCTGAGCGCGTTGAGCTTGGAAGTTATCTGCCATGTGCTGTTTATATCGGTGGAGCGGTTATATCAGAGTAATGTCGATCCGGATGAAGAATTGCCTCCCCCCGAGCCGCCGCTACATTTGGATGTTCAGGCGTATTATGAAAGCCAAGTGAAGCCTCTATACAGTGATGTGTTGGACTTTACCAGCAAAATCGATATTGACGGTGCAGAACAGCAGCAACGGCTCACTACGGCACATATGGCAGCGTTTCAAATGGTGGAAATTGTTAAAGAAAGCAAGCATTTGCAGAAGAATATGCAGATTTATTTGCAGCAGCCCGGTTCGCCGGCATTTAACGACTATATGCGTTTGCGCCGCCATTTGTTTAAAACGTTAATCTTATTCCGCCGTGTTACGGCATTGCCCATCAATACCCCGGAATGGGAGGAAGAAGTGGATAAATTTTCCAAACATATTGATTCTTTGGAAAATCTCCGCGCCCGTATATTGGTAAAACTGCGTAATAAGCGAATTAGCGGCTGGCAAACTTCTTCGTTGATGAATGATATCAACTATGCACGCCGTATCGGTTGGGGAATGCAGGAAATTATCCATACGGCCGATTTGGATTTCTCATCGAAAGAGCAGCTTGCAGCATGAAAGCAGGCCGTCTGAAAAACATCTTTCAGACGGCCTCCACGATATAATACCGGCTTAACACCCAAACCATTGTTTCCGATTCATGAACAACTCCCAAACAAAGTGTAAACATCCCCATGCAAATAACCTGTTGGAACAGGTGGCCGACGCATGGCCGCAGCATTTGCCGCCTCAGACGGTGATTGAAGTCGGATTGAGCGGCGGTTTGGATTCCGTTGTGTTGCTGCATTTATTGTCATGTATGCGCAAACGGTTCAGATTTGTTTTGAAGGCAGTGCATGTCCACCACGGGTTGAATGAAAAAGCAGACGAATGGGCTGCTTTTTGCAACACCTTATGCGATCGGTTGGATATTCCGCTTCGGCTGGAAAAAGTGTGCGTTGAGAAAAACGGCTTGGGCATAGAAGCCGCAGCGCGAAAAGAACGCTATCGTATTTTTTCAGACGGCCGGAGCGATATCGTGGCATTGGCCCATCATCGCGGCGATCAAGTGGAAACATTTATGTTGGCAGCCATGCGCGGCGGAGGATTGCGTGCGTTGTCGGCCATGCCAGAGTGGAGGGCGTTGAATGAACGCACGCAAATATGGCGGCCGCTTCTGGGGTTCACACGTGAACAACTGGCCGACTATGCCGACATGCACGATTTGATTTATGTTGAAGATTCCAGCAACCAAGACTCGGGCTTTCTACGCAATTGGTTACGTAACGATGCTTTGCCCGTTTGGCGCTCCCGCCTACCGCATCTCGACAACCATATAATCGGCAGTATCGCGTCATTGCAGAATGAGCTTGCCTTGTTGGATGAAATTGTGCAGCAAGATCATCAATATATCTGCGCCACAGGAACATTTGATTTGCAACGTTGGCGCAGTTTGAGTGAAGTGCGTCGTCGGCAACAATTATGGTATTTTGCCAAGATTCACGAATTGGGTGTGCCGACAGCAGAAAGTATCGCCGATTTTTCACGTGTACTAAATAGTATTCAGACAGCCTCTGCGGAATGGCAACTGCCGGACGGGCGGATTTATGCCTATCAAAACCGTTTGTTTGTTCAAAAAAACGGCTGGGAAAAAGAATGCGCATGGATTGGAAACGAGCAGATTTTGGCAGGCCGTCTGAAAAAAATATTGCCGGAAAACGGTTTTACCTTGAGGCGTAATTTGTTTGGAATTTGTGAAGAATTGTTAGATGGTCAAGGGTGCATTAGAGCGGCAAATGCCGATGATGTCATTGCATTGACCGTTGGTCATAAAAGTGTTCGGAAAATTTTACAAGAATGCAAGATTCCATCCTTTGTGAGGAAATATTGGCCGATTGTAACGGATAGCCAAAATAAATGTTTGGCTATTGCCAATATTTGGGTAAGCGTTCATTATGGCTGTCAAAATGGGGTACTGCCTGTTTTCGACAAATTTAATTGCTTTGTTTTGGAACCAAAGCAGAGGTAAAGTGTCTTATGTTCAACAATGTGTGCTTTACCTTTTCTATGTTTGTAATCTCGTAAAATAAAGGTCTGACATGAATGATCGTAAAATCGATCAAGCATTGGTAGAGCGTGCGCAAAAAGGCGAACATAAAGCGTTTGAATTACTGGTATCAAAATACCAGCGTCGTCTTACCCGTTTATTGTCTCGTTTTATTAAGGACGAGCACGAAGTAAACGACGTGGCACAAGAAGCCTTGATAAAAGCGTATAGAGCCTTGCCTAATTTTCGAGGTGAAAGTGCTTTTTATACATGGCTTTATCGTATTGGTATCAATACGGCTAAAAACTTTTTGGTTACTTCCGGCAAACGGCCTTTTGTAAGCGCCGATGTCGCAAATGACGAAGGGGATGTTCTCGATTTAGCCGATCAGCTTGCCGATCATCACACACCGGAAGCTGAGATGATGAATCGGGAGATTTTAGAAACGGTAGAGGCAGCCATTGCCAAATTGCCGGATGATTTACGGAAAGCCATCTCTTTGCGAGAGATGGAAGGTTTGTCTTACGAGGAAATTGCTCAGATAATGGACTGTCCTATCGGTACCGTACGCTCGCGAATTTTTAGAGCACGCGAGGTAATCGCTAAAGATTTAAGGCCGTTGTTGGATACGTCTGAAGACCAAAGGTGGTAAAATAATGAACCAAAACAAAGATTTCGAATTTGTATCTGCCGCCATGGATGATGACAACTTATCAGAAGAAGCACTTGATAAATTGCTATCTGATAGTGATGCTCAGCAAAAATGGTATGAATATCATTTGATTCGCGATTATATGCAACATGCTAAATCGGCTGTAGGTAAAGATATTGAATTGACAAATGAAAAAATTCTTTTAACACAATCTGCTACGGCAGAAGGCAAACAGGTTTTTGTTGCACGCCCTGTCGCTTCTGCGTCTAATCATGCTTTCCGCGGTTTTGCTGTGGCTGCCAGTATATTGGCTGTAGCCGTTGGTGTATGGCAGTTCTGGCCGCAAATGAATGCTGAAAGTGAGGCTAATGTTGTTGAGCAGTCTACTCCTGCAAAACCGACTCAAACGGAAATTGTTTCAGTGGGCGGAAATGCAGCGGCAAAAAATAATGCAGTAGCTAATGCTGAGGCGCAAGGCACCGTAGTTCCCAATGCTGCAAAGGCTGCTCAAGCAACGGAAACAGTTGAAAAGCAGACTGCTGTGAGAGTAGAAAAATTGTCGGCAGGAAATAGTACTGCCAGTGCCGCACATTAATCAGTTTATGGAAAGTTGCTATTGATTCTCTAAAAGCCGTCTAAAATTTAGGCGGCTTATTTTTACTCTTCCTTAATATTATAAGAAATAAAGATTAATTTAGCCGTCGGAACAATATTTCAGACGGCTTAAATAATTAAATAATATCTTCCAAATTTCAAGAAAAATGCAGTTATATTTTATGTAATTGTTTCGCTGCTTCAATGGCGTAGTACGTTAAAATACCATCCGCACCTGCTCGTTTAAACGCTAATAAACTTTCCAAAATCACTTTGCTGCCATCAAGCCAACCATTTTGAATGGCAGCTTGTAACATAGCATATTCTCCCGATACCTGATAAGCATAAGTTGGTACGCCAAATTCATCTTTTACCCTGCGTATTATGTCCAAATAAGGCAGACCCGGTTTTACCATTACCATATCAGCTCCTTCTTGTATATCCAAGGCAACTTCTTGCAAGGCTTCATTGGTGTTTGCAGGATCCATTTGGTAGGTGTATTTATCGGCTTTGCCTAAATTGGCAGAGCTGCCTACCGCATCGCGGAATGGCCCGTAAAAAGCAGAAGCATATTTGGCTGAATAAGCCATTATACGCGTGTGAATATGTCCTGCATCTTCTAATGCTTCACGAATGAAGCCAATACGTCCATCCATCATATCGGAAGGCGCAACAACCTGTGCTCCTGCGGCAGCATGGCATAAAGCTTGTTTAATCAAAACATCAATTGTTTCATCATTTAAAACATAGCCAGTATTGTCAATCAATCCGTCTTGCCCGTGAATGGTATAGGGATCTAGGGCAATGTCGGTCATGATACCCAATTCAGGAAAGGTTTCGCGTAATTTTCTTACTGTGGTAGGAACTAATCCATCTGGATTGTAAGCTTCTTCAGCAGTTTCGGTTTTGTTTCGTGTGATTACTGGGAATAAGGCTAACATAGGAATACCTAATTCAACAGCCTTTTCTGCAGTATATAAAAGTTTATCAAGACTTTGCCTCTTAATTCCAGGCATGGATGCAACTGCTTCTTCTTGGTTTTGTCCTTCTAAAATAAAAACAGGATAAATCAAATCATTAACTGTTAGAGTGTGTTCGCGCATCAGACGTCGAGAAAAATCGTCTTTACGCATACGTCGCATGCGAGTCGAGGTGAAGAGGCGGAAAGGAAAATTCATGTATGTTCCTTTAATAATAAAGAAGTTAGCAAATTAAAAATTATTTTGTAAAAGGTAAAAGTAAGTGGTTTAGTTTTTTAAAGAGTAAAAAATCAATTGTATAAAATCTATGCTAAATAAAATTTCTTGATAAAACAGTGGTCTGTTTGTTTTTCGGTCGGATTTTTCTGCTGTGGGGTTGACGTTATTGGGGGAGGGCGGGTATAGTTCGGTTCTTCGCTGCTTCGGCGGTGTTTGAAAGCGAATATTCATTATAACAGATTTTGCGTTAGGCAGTATTGGTTGTGATGATGTTCGGGACGCTCTTTAACAGAACAGATTACCGATAAGTGTGAGTGCGATTGGGCCTCACACTGCGACAAAAACAGACAAGATAAATATCTTTGTCGGTTTCTTTGAAGCAGACCAGAAGTTAAAGTTAGAGATTGAACATAAGAGTTTGATCCTGGCTCAGATTGAACGCTGGCGGCATGCTTTACACATGCAAGTCGAACGGCAGCACGGAAGAGCTTGCTCTTTTGGTGGCGAGTGGCGAACGGGTGAGTAATACATCGGAACGTACCGAGTAGTGGGGGATAACTGTCCGAAAGGATGGCTAATACCGCATATTCTCTGAGGAGGAAAGCAGGGGACCTTCGGGCCTTGCGCTATTTGAGCGGCCGATGTCTGATTAGCTAGTTGGTGGGGTAAAGGCCTACCAAGGCGACGATCAGTAGCGGGTCTGAGAGGATGATCCGCCACACTGGGACTGAGACACGGCCCAGACTCCTACGGGAGGCAGCAGTGGGGAATTTTGGACAATGGGGGGAACCCTGATCCAGCCATGCCGCGTGTCTGAAGAAGGCCTTCGGGTTGTAAAGGACTTTTGTCAGGGAAGAAAAGCTTGAGGTTAATACCCTTGGGTGATGACGGTACCTGAAGAATAAGCACCGGCTAACTACGTGCCAGCAGCCGCGGTAATACGTAGGGTGCGAGCGTTAATCGGAATTACTGGGCGTAAAGCGGGCGCAGACGGTTACTTAAGTCAGATGTGAAATCCCCGGGCTCAACCTGGGAACTGCGTTTGAAACTGGGTGACTAGAGTATGTCAGAGGGGGGTAGAATTCCACGTGTAGCAGTGAAATGCGTAGAGATGTGGAGGAATACCGATGGCGAAGGCAGCCCCCTGGGATAATACTGACGTTCATGCCCGAAAGCGTGGGTAGCAAACAGGATTAGATACCCTGGTAGTCCACGCCCTAAACGATGTCAATTAGCTGTTGGGGTACTTGATGCCTTAGTAGCGTAGCTAACGCGTGAAATTGACCGCCTGGGGAGTACGGTCGCAAGATTAAAACTCAAAGGAATTGACGGGGACCCGCACAAGCGGTGGATGATGTGGATTAATTCGATGCAACGCGAAGAACCTTACCTGGTCTTGACATGTACGGAATCCTCCAGAGACGGAGGAGTGCCTTCGGGAGCCGTAACACAGGTGCTGCATGGCTGTCGTCAGCTCGTGTCGTGAGATGTTGGGTTAAGTCCCGCAACGAGCGCAACCCTTGTCATTAGTTGCCATCATTAAGTTGGGCACTCTAATGAGACTGCCGGTGACAAGCCGGAGGAAGGTGGGGATGACGTCAAGTCCTCATGGCCCTTATGACCAGGGCTTCACACGTCATACAATGGTCGGTACAGAGGGTAGCCAAGCCGCGAGGTGGAGCCAATCCCAGAAAACCGATCGTAGTCCGGATTGCACTCTGCAACTCGAGTGCATGAAGTCGGAATCGCTAGTAATCGCAGGTCAGCATACTGCGGTGAATACGTTCCCGGGTCTTGTACACACCGCCCGTCACACCATGGGAGTGGGGGATACCAGAAGTAGGTAGGGTAACCGTAAGGAGCCCGCTTACCACGGTATGCTTCATGACTGGGGTGAAGTCGTAACAAGGTAGCCGTAGGGGAACCTGCGGCTGGATCACCTCCTTTCTAGAGAAAAAAGAGGTTTGGTCGCATTCACACTTATCGGTAAACTGTGTATTAAAGATGCAAGACTGGTTGGGAGAATCCCGACGAAGTTGGAGTAATCTGGGTTTGTAGCTCAGCTGGTTAGAGCACACGCTTGATAAGCGTGGGGTCGGAGGTTCAAGTCCTCCCAGACCCACCAAGAGATTGGGGGGCATAGCTCAGTTGGTAGAGCACCTGCTTTGCAAGCAGGGGGTCATCGGTTCGATCCCGTTTGCCTCCACCAAATACTTTGCAAATCAAAGTATTTTTGTTTGTCTTTAGTCTTTAGATGTTTGGCATCTGAATAGATAAAGATGAAGTAAAGAATATTTTAATTTGTGTAGGTTAGAGAAGGAAAAGTTTACTTATTCCTTTTTTTAAGAAGCGCATCGATCTTTAACAAATTGGAAAGCCGAAATCAACAAACAAAGACAATGTCGGCTTGCCGTAACAGGTAAGCCGCAGTATTTGGGTGATGATTGTATCGACCGGGCTGTGAAAGACAAAAGGCACAGTTCGGTACACAACAAGCAGTAAGTTTTATCAAAGTAGAGGCCTTTAAGTTGCGAAGGTAGTCAACGCTGTAGCAACGAAGTCAAAAAGGTACTTCAAATGATAGAGTCAAGTGAATAAGTGCATCAGGTGGATGCCTTGGCGATGATAGGCGACGAAGGACGTGTAAGCCTGCGAAAAGCATCGGGGAGCTGGCAATAAAGCTATGATCCGGTGATGTCCGAATGGGGAAACCCACCGTATTTTGTACGGTATCCTTATCTGAATACATAGGATAAGCGAAGCGAACCCGGAGAACTGAACCATCTAAGTATCCGGAGGAAAAGAAATCAACCGAGATTCCGCAAGTAGTGGCGAGCGAACGTGGAGGAGCCTGTATATGATAGCTGTTGAGATAGGAGAACAAGCTGGGAAGCTTGGCCATAGTGGGTGATAGCCCCGTATTCGAAATTTCATCAGTGGTACTAGGTATACGACAAGTAGGGCGGGACACGTGGAATCCTGTCTGAATATGGGGGGACCATCCTCCAAGGCTAAATACTCATCATCGACCGATAGTGAACCAGTACCGTGAGGGAAAGGCGAAAAGAACCCCGGGAGGGGAGTGAAATAGAACCTGAAACCTGATGCATACAAACAGTGGGAGCCTATTAATTAGGTGACTGCGTACCTTTTGTATAATGGGTCAACGACTTACATTCAGTAGCGAGCTTAACCGGATAGGGGAGGCGTAGGGAAACCGAGTCTTAATAGGGCGATGAGTTGCTGGGTGTAGACCCGAAACCGAGTGATCTATCCATGGCCAGGATGAAGGTGCCGTAACAGGTACTGGAGGTCCGAACCCACGCATGTTGCAAAATGCGGGGATGAGCTGTGGATAGGGGTGAAAGGCTAAACAAACTCGGAGATAGCTGGTTCTCCCCGAAAACTATTTAGGTAGTGCCTCATGTATCACTTCCGGGGGTAAAGCACTGTTATGGCTAGGGGGTCATTGCGACTTACCAACCCATGGCAAACTAAGAATACCGGAAAGTGCAATCATGGGAGACAGACAGCGGGTGCTAACGTCCGTTGTCGAAAGGGAAACAACCCAGACCGCCAGCTAAGGTCCCAAATGATAGATTAAGTGGTAAACGAAGTGGGAAGGCCCAGACAGCCAGGATGTTGGCTTAGAAGCAGCCATCATTTAAAGAAAGCGTAATAGCTCACTGGTCGAGTCGTCCTGCGCGGAAGATGTAACGGGGCTCAAATCTATAACCGAAGCTGCGGATGCACCTAGTGCATGGTAGGGGAGCGTTCTGTAGGCCGATGAAGGTGACTTGAGAAGGTTGCTGGAGGTATCAGAAGTGCGAATGTTGACATGAGTAGCGATAAAGCGGGTGAAAAGCCCGCTCGCCGAAAGCCCAAGGTTTCCTACGCAACGTTCATCGGCGTAGGGTGAGTCGGCCCCTAAGGCGAGGCAGAAATGCGTAGTCGATGGGAAACGGGTTAATATTCCCGTACTTTGATTTAGTGCGATGTGGGGACGGAGAAGGTTATGTCAGCGGCCTGTTGGAATAGGTCGTTCAAGCCGGTAGGTGGAACATTTAGGCAAATCCGGATGTTTATACACCGAGAAGTGATAACGATTGTCTACGGACAAGAAGTGACAGATACCACGCTTCCAGGAAAAGCCACTAAGCTTCAGCTAAATCAGAACCGTACCGCAAACCGACACAGGTGGGCAGGATGAGAATTCTAAGGCGCTTGAGAGAACTCGGGAGAAGGAACTCGGCAAATTGATACCGTAACTTCGGGAGAAGGTATGCCCTTCGATGTGAAAGACTTGCTCTGTAAGCATTGGAGGGTCGCAGAGAATCGGTGGCTGCGACTGTTTATTAAAAACACAGCACTCTGCTAACACGAAAGTGGACGTATAGGGTGTGACGCCTGCCCGGTGCTGGAAGGTTAATTGAAGATGTGAGAGCATTGGATCGAAGCCCCAGTAAACGGCGGCCGTAACTATAACGGTCCTAAGGTAGCGAAATTCCTTGTCGGGTAAGTTCCGACCCGCACGAATGGCGTAACGATGGCCACACTGTCTCCTCCCGAGACTCAGCGAAGTTGAAATGGTTGTGAAGATGCAATCTCCCCGCTGCTAGACGGAAAGACCCCGTGAACCTTTACTGTAGCTTTGCATTGGACTTTGAAGTCACTTGTGTAGGATAGGTGGGAGGCTTAGAAGCAGAGACGCCAGTTTCTGTGGAGCCGTCCTTGAAATACCACCCTGGTGGCTTTGAGGTTCTAACCCAGGTCCGTGATCCGGATCGGGGACCGTGCATGGTAGGCAGTTTGACTGGGGCGGTCTCCTCCCAAAGAGTAACGGAGGAGTTCGAAGGTTACCTAGGTCCGGTCGGAAATCGGACTGATAGTGCAATGGCAAAAGGTAGCTTAACTGCGAGACCGACAAGTCGAGCAGGTGCGAAAGCAGGACATAGTGATCCGGTGGTTCTGTATGGAAGGGCCATCGCTCAACGGATAAAAGGTACTCCGGGGATAACAGGCTGATTCCGCCCAAGAGTTCATATCGACGGCGGAGTTTGGCACCTCGATGTCGGCTCATCACATCCTGGGGCTGTAGTCGGTCCCAAGGGTATGGCTGTTCGCCATTTAAAGTGGTACGTGAGCTGGGTTTAAAACGTCGTGAGACAGTTTGGTCCCTATCTGCAGTGGGCGTTGGAAGTTTGACGGGGGCTGCTCCTAGTACGAGAGGACCGGAGTGGACGAACCTCTGGTGTACCGGTTGTGACGCCAGTCGCATCGCCGGGTAGCTAAGTTCGGAAGAGATAAGCGCTGAAAGCATCTAAGCGCGAAACTCGCCTGAAGATGAGACTTCCCTTGCGGTTTAACCGCACTAAAGAGTCGTTCGAGACCAGGACGTTGATAGGTCGGGTGTGGAAGCGCAGCAATGCGTGAAGCTAACCGATACTAATTGCTCGTGAGGCTTGACTCTATCATTTGAAGGACTTTTGCACCGTAGTGGGTGTTGAGGCTTCGAAAATAAAGCTTATATCAGTCTTGAAGACGATACCCATCACCGTTGATTGAAGAATAAAGAGAAGGGATGCATTTCCCTGACGGCTTTCCCGATTTGTACAGTTTACGTCTGGCGGCCATAGCGAGTTGGTCCCACGCCTTCCCATCCCGAACAGGACCGTGAAACGACTCAGCGCCGATGATAGTGTGGATACCCATGTGAAAGTAGGTCACTGCCAGACACTCATTGCTAACCCCTGATACTGAGAAGTATCGGGGGTTTTTACTTGGAGGGGAGGGACGTGGGTGTTGTCGCGGGAGGGCGACAGTGGGGGAGTGGGTCGGCAGCGTTGCGCTGAAAATGTTTGAGCGGGAGGGGAAATATGCTTATGATAGCGCAGCTGTTTCTGCGATATGGAAGTATGTTTCCGGATTCGTGCGGTTATTGACAGCAATAAGATTATTTGAATTCATATTATGAAAGGGAAAACATGAAACGGTATGTATTGGCTCTGGTGGGTCTGCTGGTATCGGCGTGGTCGTTGGCGGCGGTGAACATCAATACGGCGACGGCGGAAGAATTGAAGGCACTGCCGGGAATCGGGCCGTCGAAGGCGGCGGCGATAGTGGAATACCGGACGCAGAACGGCAAGTTCAAGAGTGTGGACGAGTTGAAGAATGTAAAGGGAATCGGTGAGGGGATATTGTCGAAGCTGAAAGTGGAGGCGGTGGTATCCGGTCATGGATCGGCGAAAGGGAAGGCGCAGCCGGTGCTGAAGAAGTAAGGAAGCCTGGAAGGATGTTGGGGCTGTGGGGGTGACTCCGCAGCCTTTGGCGTTTGTGGGAGAGGCCGATGTGGCAGGAAAGAGGGTGATAATGGAGGTTGGGAGGGATAATGTCGTGGGTGTTGATGAAGTCCTGTCATGAAAGCGGGCTCAACACCCGACCTGACCGTATGGACGAAGCATGCAATATAGAGGGTATGAAATTTATCTGGCATGATTAATTTTCATGCCGGATATTTTATGTATTTAGGAAAAGTGTTATGGGATTATTTAAGTCTGATTGCCATATTTTTCTACACTATGCACCAATAGTAATTTGAATAAAAACAATTTCTTCAAGTGAAGGCTGAAACAAGTTAAAATAACAACTTTGCCGAAACCAATCAAGGCCATTGTGTTTATGTTGTGGACATTTTTACTGATTTTGCTGTTATGTGCTATTGCCGGTATGCTGTGGATCCGTCGTCGCCAAGAACAAGAGTGGCTACTGGAACTTACTTATCTTAGCCGTCATGAAGAAACAGATAACGGTGTTGAATCTGATACCTCGGATGGAAAACAACTGAAAGCATTGCGAGGTGTTGATCCAAATCTGAAAAACACACGCCAAATTTATAAGGCGGCGGAAGAGGCTAAGGCGGTGTACGATAAAACCGTAGAGAAATTTCGGGCTTTGTCTCCGAAGCACAGCCGTAAGTTGGATGCTACGTCAGGAATGGTTCGTGATGGAAATAAAGATGATGGTTTGAATGAATTGCCTATCTTTGCCTCTGCGTCTGAGGTAAAACATGTTGTAGAAATAACAGAAGATAGTCAACATGAATTTGCGGATGTGAATGAGGTTGAAAAAATACAAGTTTTCTCATTAAACGAGGCAATTCAGTCTGATTCGGATGATGAAGAAGGAAATAATATTCCAATGTTTGGTGCAGTGTTGCCGGAAGTGCCCATTTCTTCAGAGCAGAAACCATTGCGTGCAACGGGAAAATCAATTGCTCCCGCACCTTATTTGGATTTTGAAGATGGGGAATATCTCCCTGCCAAGATGACAGATTCTTCCTTGCCGGTTATTACCTTGGAAGAGGCTACCCGTGCATTGCGGGAAACACCGCTGATAGATATCGAACCGCAGGAAACGAAACTGCAACCGTCTATTTCCAAACCTACGTCTGACATGGAAGTGGTTGAGATTAATTGGCAGTTCAGACCCGCATTGGAAGAAATCGAGCCACCTAAACCTGTGGTTGAATTAAAAACAATTGGTTTGGATGATCCTGCGTTAAAACGGACGCGTGAACGTGTGTTGTCAGAAGTACGACAAATTTCTTCGCATACGATACCTCGTACTGAAATAATACAATCGGTCGAACAGGCATTAAATTCTCCCGAAACCATTGGGGTGGAAGATATCCGTGCCAATTTGCTGCGTCAACGTTTAGCCCGTCGCCGTCAAGTTGCGGCTCAAACTCCAGTGCAAGTGCTTCAGCCGAAAGTGATTCCGGAAGGTGAAGTGTTTGCTAATTTGGCAAAAACCGATTCACCTGTTAATCGTCAACGTATCCGCCGCATTAATATGGCAATGCGTGAAAGCGTGATTCCTGATGCAGCGCGTGTCGAACAAAGTCATGTGGCCAAACTCCAGCCGCCGAAAATAGCCGGAACATCTCCCATATCTACCCGTTTTACGCCTTATGCTGCTGCGCCCGATTCAATGACAACCGTTGTGGAACCTCCTTTCATGCCTGAAGTGGAACGACAAGTGATTGATATTCCCGAGCCACCGGTATTTCATAACACTGCTGCTGTTTCTTCTCCGCGAGTGATGTTATATGAAGAAGCAGAAGTGTCTGCGGTCAATGCTCACATCAGTGATGCTCCGCACTGGACGATTACAGACCGTTTGATCAGTGAATCCGCTCCGATAGTTACAGATAAAGAAGGTTTTCAGACGGCCTCGGATGAAACAGACAAAGCGACTGCTGCAGTTTTTGAGCATGCCTCGAAGCAATCGGCAGAAGATTTGGTGAGGCCGTCTGAAACGACAACAGTTACAGCAGCCTCTGTAAGGCCGATTCCGCGTGTCGTTACCGTTTCAAAAGGCGAATCTCATTTGCCCGCAGTCGACTTGCTGCAACCGCCGCAATTTGATCCGACAGCAACGCAAACGGAAGAAGCATTGTTGGAAAACAGCATTACCATTGAAGAAAAGTTGGCTGAGTTTAAAGTAAAAGTGAAGGTGATGGATGCTTATTCTGGCCCTGTTATCACCCGCTATGAAATTGAGCCGGATGTCGGCGTACGTGGGAATGCTGTATTGAATCTTGAAAAAGATTTGGCACGCTCCTTAGGAGTAGCTTCTATCCGTGTGGTTGAAACCATACCGGGCAAAACCTGCATGGGCTTGGAGTTACCAAACCCCAAGCGGCAGATGATACGTTTGAGTGAAATTTTCAATTCGCCTGCTTTTCAGGAATCCAAATCCAAACTGACGCTTGCTTTGGGGCAAGACATTACCGGTGAACCGGTGGTAACCGATTTGGCCAAAGCACCGCATCTATTGGTGGCGGGTACGACCGGATCGGGTAAATCGGTTGGCGTGAATTCGATGATTTTATCAATGTTGTTTAAAGCAACGCCTGATGAAGTCCGCATGATTATGATAGACCCGAAAATGCTGGAGCTGAGTATTTACGAGGGAATCCCCCATCTGCTTGCACCGGTGGTTACCGATATGAAGCTAGCCGCCAATGCGCTGACATGGTGTGTGAACGAGATGGAAAAGCGTTACCGTTTGATGAGCCATGTCGGTGTGCGTAATTTGGCGGGCTTTAATCAAAAAGTGGCCGAAGCGGCGGCTCGCGGTGAAATCATGGCTAATCCGTTCAGCTTAACGCCTTCCGAACCCGAACCGTTGGAAAAACTGCCGTTTATCGTAGTGGTGGTGGATGAGTTTGCCGACTTGATGATGACGGCAGGCAAGAAAATCGAAGAGTTGATTGCACGTTTGGCGCAGAAAGCCCGCGCAGCGGGTATCCACTTGATTTTGGCTACCCAGCGCCCGAGTGTGGATGTGATTACCGGTTTGATTAAAGCCAATATTCCGACGCGCATTGCATTTCAGGTTTCCAGCAAAGTCGACAGCCGCACGATTCTTGACCAGATGGGGGCTGAAAATCTATTGGGGCAAGGTGATATGCTGTTTCTGCCGCCGGGCACCGGTTACCCGAAGCGTGTGCACGGTGCCTTTGTTGCGGATGATGAAGTTCATCGTGTTGTCGAATATCTCAAACAGTTCGGAGAGCCGAATTATATCGACGATATTCTGACTGCCGGAGTGGGCGGTGATGATCTGTTCAGCAATGCCAACAGCGGACGAAGCAGTGATGAAGAACAAGATCCGATGTATGACGATGCCGTTGCCTGTGTGATTAAAACCCGTAAAGCAACCATTTCATCGGTGCAGCGTTATTTGCGCATCGGCTACAACCGTGCCGCCCGTTTGATCGACCAAATGGAAGCCGACGGTATCGTTTCGGCTCCGGAGGCCAACGGCAACCGTACCGTATTGGCGCAAAGTAGCGAACACCTTGATTAATGGTTTCAGACGGCCTCTTGGAAGAAGGCCGTCTGAAATATATCGGAATGCTTTTGTATTGAATAAAAAATGAACCGTACAGGCCGTCTGAAACTTTTCAGACGGCCTGTACCAACCGTAAACCTGACACATTATGAATGGCAAAACCTCTATTCTTTTTCCCGAATCCGTAGACCGCCGCCGCTTACTGATTGCCGGCGGTGCATGTTTATTGAGTCCGAAATTGCTGCTGGCCGGAGCGCAGCGTGAAGAAACCTTGTCTGACGACGTGGCTTCGGTGATGCGCAGTTCCATCAACAATGTAAATCCGCCGCGCTTGGTTTTTACCCGTGCCGAAGACGGAGAGCGTTGGTTGAAAGATATGTCGTCCCGTTTGGCGCGCTATGTGCCTGATGAAGGGGAACGCCGGCGTTTGCTTATCAACATACAATATGAATCAAGCCGTGCCGGTTTGGATACACAGGTTGTATTGGGTCTGATTGAAGTAGAAAGCGCGTTTCGCCAATACGCCATCAGTAACGTCGGTGCACGCGGATTGATGCAGGTAATGCCGTTTTGGAAGAACTATATCGGCAAGCCTTCGCATAATCTTTTCGATATCCGCACCAACCTGCGTTACGGCTGTACTATTTTGCGCCATTACAATAATGTCGAGCGAGGCAATTTGGTACGGGCACTAGCTCGTTTTAACGGCAGTTTGGGCAGCAACAAATATCCGAACGCAGTCTTGGGCGCATGGCGCAACCGTTGGCAGTGGGGATAATGTTGTAAGTATTTTCAAGAGAAGCCGTCTGAAAGAAAAGCAGTTTTTCAGACGGCTTTATAATCCGTGAAACACAAATAATCATGACAAGTATGGGACTGCAAGCGGCGGACATACCGATTCCGCTACCGTGCCGCGGTTTATAAAACCGCCTGTTTAAGGCTGTGGCGGACGGCTCTGCAAGGCCATCGGATTTCGCAGCAACGATAAAAGTTTATCTGTTTAATCTTCAGGCCGTCTGAAACAGAAACAGACAATCGTTGTATAATCGCCCCATTAACCAACCTGTTCATTTTCAGACGGCCTCAACAATACAATATCATTATGTCAAAACAAAACCGCACACAGATGCTCCCTCTCGAATGGCGTGCCAGCAGCTCTCTGGCGGGCGTATATGCATTGCGTATGCTCGGCATGTTTTTAGTACTGCCGGTGCTTGCCCTCTATGCCGCCACTTTGCCGGGAGCCGAAAATAACAAAACCTTGGTTGGTCTGGCGATGGGCATGTACGGCTTGACGCAAGCCGCTTTGCAGCTGCCCTTGGGGATAGCTTCGGATAAGTTCGGGCGCAAAAGGGTAATTTACGTCGGGTTGATTGTGTTTGCAGCAGGCAGTTTTTTGGCTGCCGCCGCCAATACTTTGGAAATGCTCGTAGTGGCGCGGGCTTTGCAGGGAGCGGGTGCCATCAGTGCGGCGGTTACTGCGCTTCTGGCCGACTTAACCCGCGATGAAGTACGCACCCGCGGTATGGCCATGATAGGGTTGAGTATAGGCTTAACATTCTCAGCCAGCTTGGTGTTGGCTCCCGCATTATCAGGGATTATCGGTGTACCTGGTCTATTTATGCTGACAGGCGTACTGACGGTAATAAGCATTGCGGTCGTCGCATGGGTTACACCCGATCCGGTTAAATCAAAGTTGCATGAAGACACCCAAGCACAGCCTTCCCGAATCGGCGAAGTATTAAAAAACACCCAGTTGCTGAGTTTGGATTTCGGTATCTTCGCCCTTCATGCCTCACAAATGGCTCTGTTTATTTCGTTGCCTTTCGCTTTGGAACATTTAGGGCTGGATAAAATCCAACATTGGAAAATCTATCTGCCCGCAACCATTATCGGGCTGATTTTGATGGTGCCGTTGATTATCATCGGTGAAACGCGCAATAAGTTAAAGCAAGTGTTTTTGGGCGGTATCGGCTGTATTGCCGCCGCGCAAATGGGATTGCTGTATGGTTTGGAATCAATATGGATGATTGCCGTATATCTGACTATCTACTTCATCGGATTTAATGTATTGGAAGCAAGCTTGCCTTCGATAGTATCGAAAATCGCCCCAGCGGATTTAAAAGGCACGGCAATGGGTGTTTACAATACTATGCAGTCAGTAGGTCTGTTTGCAGGCGGGGCATTGGGCGGTTGGATTTTCCAGCATTACGGTTTCGGCGGGGTGTTTGCATTTTGTACATCGTTGATGCTGTTGTGGATGTTGATAGCAATGTTCGCGCCTGCTCCCAAGCCTGTTAAGAATATCGCATTTACCGTGCCGACAGAGTGGCAAGGGCGTACAGCAGATTTGCATGCCGCACTCGCCACCTTGCAGGGCACGGAAGCCGTGAGCTTCAGCGTGGACGAACAAACCGTTTATATCAAGGCGTTGCAGAAAGGATTCGACCAGACAGCCGCCGAAAAAATTATCTCAGGAGTAAAGTAATGTCATCATTAAATAAAGTGATTCTTATCGGCAATCTGGGGCGCGATCCCGAAGTGCGGTATATGCCGAACGGCGAAGCCGTGTGTAATTTCAGCATTGCAACCAGCGAAGTTTGGAATGACCGTAACAGCGGCCAACGTCAAGAACGCACGGAATGGCACAACATCACACTTTACCGCCGTTTGGCAGAAGTGGCAGGCCAATACTTGCGTAAAGGCAGTTCCGTGTATATCGAAGGCCGTATCCAAAGCCGAAAATATGTAGGCAAAGACGGAATCGAGCGCACGGCTTACGATATTATCGGCAGCGAAATGAAAATGCTGGGCGCGCGCAGCGGCGGCTCGGCTGAATACGACGGCGGGCAAGGTGGTTATCAGCAATCTGCTTCGCAGCAGCCTTATCAAAGTGCTCCTGCTTACCAGCAGGAAGCGCCAAGCGCACCGCCTGCCGCGCCACGCCGTCAAGCTCCGGTTGCGCCGGCAGCTCCTGTGGATGATATTGACGACGATATTCCGTTCTAGAATTTTCTTCAGCATAAAATATAGAAGGATACCGCAAAAAGAGAAACCGGAACGGCATAAAGTTTCTCTTTTTACTATAGGTAGTTATCAACCTGACAGGGTTGATTGTCTGAAAACTGTATAGATAAGCCCACAGGTTTTTTCAGACGGCCTCTTAAAGCGGGTAACGATGTTGCTTTTTCTGCCTTCTTTGGTACAATGCCGTTTAACAAAAGTCAAACAAGCCGCCGGATTCGGGCGGCTTGTATTTTTATTTACAGAACCGGATTGATTACGGCGTATATCGGGGAAGGTTGCAGATTGATTGTAGAGCATTTTGCTTTGCATGATGGTTGTGCTTTCTTATTCGGGTATGAAGCCGTTTTTTTGGAGAGAAACATGCAGAAAATTCCTTTAACCGTGCGTGGTGCCGAATTATTGAAAGAAGAATTGCAACATCTGAAAAGTGTGGCGCGTCCAGCTGTTATCGAGGCGATTGCAGAAGCGCGATCGCATGGTGATTTGTCGGAGAATGCCGAATATGAGGCTGCTAAGGAGCGTCAGGGTTTCATTGAGGGCCGTATTGCCGATGTGGAGCATAAACTTGCCCGCGCTCATATCATCAATCCTGCCGAGATTCATGCCGAAGGTAAGGTGGTGTTCGGCGCAACCGTTACTTTGGAAGATTTGAATACTGAAGAGCAGGTACGTTACCAAATCGTGGGTGAGGATGAAGCCGATATCAAACTTAATAAAATTTATGTCGGTTCGCCTATCGCCCGCGCTTTAATCGGTAAAGAAGAAGGCGATGTGGCCGAGGTGCAGGCTCCGAGCGGTTTGCGCGAGTATGATATTGTGGCTGTGGAATATATTTGATTGGTTTGAATCGAATCGATCGGGAGAGGCCGTCTGAAAAGTTTTCAGACGGCCTCTTTCATATGGCGGGTAAGAACCGGGTTAGCGGCGGTTTTGAAAGAATGTTTGCAGTAATGCGCCGCATTCTTCGGCCAATATGCCGCCTTTTACGGTGGTGTGTCGGTTGAGCCGTGTGTCGGCAAACAGGTTGATGATACTGCCGGCGGCTCCGGTTTTCGGTTCGGCCGCACCGTAAATCACACGCCGCACGCGGGCTTGGATGAGGGCGCTGGCGCACATGCTGCACGGTTCGAGCGTAACGTAGACATCGCAGCCGTCGAGACGGTAGTTTTGCAAAACTTCTCCCGCAGCGGCAAGGGCGCGTATTTCGGCGTGATGGCTGATGTTGCGGCTGTGAATGCAGGTGTTGTGTGCGGCGGCGATTAGTGTGCCGTTTTTTACGACGACGGCACCGACCGGTATTTCGCCCAAGGCGGCGGATTGCCCTGCTTGTTGCAGGGCCGTTTGCATAAAGTGTTCCATTTCAGACGGCATCGGGAAGATGTCGACGGGCGGGTGTCGGCGGACGGCTTCGAGCAGGTCGTTTTTTTCTGCAAGGCTTAAATCTTGGGGGCGGGTTTCGTTCGAAAGGGCGGCAAGCTGCCATAAGGTGCTGCGGGTAACGGTTAGCCCTGCTGCTTTGAGCAACAGGAAAGTTTGTACCGCTCCGTGCTTGTGCAAATCTTCAAGTGTGCGGATATCGAGTGTACGGAGGGTTTGCAGGGTTTTGGGGGCAAGGGGCGGAGTGGTGAGCTGCATGGCGGGAGTGTTGTTTGAAGTGGTTTGAGGCCGTCTGAAAAAGATGGGTTGGCGGATATGTTTTCAGACGGCCTGAGGGCTGTTTCGATGTTTGATGGGTCAGGCCAGCAGCTCGGGCGGAATCGGGCAAATGGGAATGGGGTTGACTTTATGCTGCATGGCGCGGTGCAGGCGGGTGTAGATTTTCAGCACTTCGCGTTGGCGGCCTTCAAATTCTTCGGGGCCGTATTTGCCGTAAACCGTCATCGCCCATTCAAGCTCGGAGTAGCTTGCGCCCATTTGCTGTTCGTCGGTGCGTTCGGTATCCCACAAACCGTCGGTAGGCACGGCGGTTTGGATGGATTCGATAACGTTCAGTGCGGCAGCCAGCGTGTAGATTTGCGTTTTCAGCAGGTCGGCAATCGGGCTGATGTCCACGCCGCCATCGCCGTATTTGGTAAAGAAGCCCACGCCGAAATCTTCCACTTTATTACCGGTGCCGGTAACGAGCAGGCCGTTGATTTGGCCGTAGTAATAAAGTGTAACCATACGCAGGCGGGAACGGGCGTTGGCAAGGGCGAGCTGTTTGGCCGGATAGTCGGTTTCGTCCACGTCCACGGTTTGGGCGAAAGTATCAAAGGTGGGGGTGAGGTCGATGCGTTCGCCGCGCACGTTGGGAAAACGGCGTTTCAAATCGTCGATATGCGCTTGGGCGCGGTCGACTTGGTCGGTTTTTTGGCGGATGGGCATTTCCAAAAGCAGCGTAGGCAGGCCGGTGCGGGCGGCGAGAATGGATACCACGGCAGAATCGATGCCGCCTGAAACACCGACGATAAAGCCTTTGGCGCGGGCTGCGGCGGCATAATCTTTCAACCAACCGGTGATGTGGTCGATAACGGCTTGGGTTTGCATGGTGTTCCTTTCGGGCGGTAAGCGGTAAAAGTGTAAATATAACGTGATTCGAGGCCGTCTGAAAAGGCGGCGGGTTTTCAGACGGCCTCTATGAGAGAGGCAGCTTGAAAATAACATACGCCATCTTCGGGGCAAGCCCGGCATAATAGACCATGATAAAAGTTTGTTGACGATTATAACGACAGCCTCCGTGTGAACGGTGTGGCTGTTACGGTTGCTCGATTTAGTTTTTCACGGCCGAATATGAATTTTCTGCGCGTTGGAAGTGCAAATAAATCAAGCCCGCTTTTGTGCGGAGGCTAGTCGGTTTTTGGTAAAATTTCTGCCGTTTCGCAAAGCCTTTTGTTTACACACACATTTTTACAAGGAAAATCATGTCTTTTTTAGACAGGGAAAATACCGTTGCCAAAGGGGATTTCAACCGTTGGCTGGTTCCGCCCGCGGCATTGGCGGTTCATTTATCCATCGGGCAGATTTATGCCTATTCCGTGTTCAATGCACCGTTAACCAAAATCATCGGTATCACCGAACCGGCTTCCGGTGATTGGAAGCTGGCTACTGTGGGATGGATTTTCAGTATTGCGCTGGCGGTGTTGGGTGCGTCGGCTGCGTTGTTCGGCACTTGGATGGAGCGTGTAGGTCCGCGTAAAGCAATGTTTGTGGCTGCATGTTGTTTCGGCTCGGGTTTTTTGGTTGCCGCTTTGGGCGTGCACACGCATAATCTTTGGCTGCTGTATTTGGGTAACGGTGTGCTCGGCGGCGTGGGTTTGGGGTTGGGCTATATCGGGCCGGTGTCGACCTTAATGAAATGGTTTCCCGACAAACCCGGCATGGCAACCGGCTTGGCCATTATGGGCTTCGGCGGCGGCGCGATGCTGGCTTCGCCGCTTTCTGTGGCGTTGATGAATTTCTTTGGCAGCCCGGTTTCCACCGGCGTGGCCGAAACATTTGTGGTGCTGGGGGTTTTTTATTTTGTTTTTATGATGTTCGGCGTGTTTACCATCCGCGTGCCTGCCGAAAACTGGCGGCCTAAAGGTTTTGTGCCGCCGGTAAAGAGCAAAAAATTGGTCAGTAAAAACCATGTGAATGCAGCCCAAGCGGTAAAAACCCCACAGTTTTGGCTGCTGTTTTGGATTTTATGCCTGAACGTAACTGCCGGTATCGGTGTGTTGGGGCAGGCTTCGGTGATGATTCAGGAATTGTTTTCCGAAACATCGGTCGGCAAAAGTGCGGCGGTTAGTGCGGCAGCGGCGGCGGGTTTTGTAGGTTTGCTCAGTCTGTTCAATATGGGCGGCCGCTTTTTCTGGTCGAGTATTTCCGACAAAATCGGCCGTAAAAATACTTATACGGTGTTTTTCGTGCTGGGTTCGCTGTTGTATTTCGCCGTGCCTTCTTTGGGCGAGAGCGGAAACAAAACGCTGTTCGTTATCGGTTTCTGCGTGATTATGTCGATGTATGGCGGCGGGTTTGCGGCGATTCCGGCTTATCTGAAAGATTTGTTCGGCACGTTGCAGGTAGGTGCGATTCACGGCCGTTTATTGCTGGCATGGTCTGCCGCCGCCGTGCTCGGTCCCGTGCTGGTGAACTATATCCGCCAAAGCCAGATTGACAGCGGCGTACCTGCGGCACAGGCTTACAGCATTACCATGTATATTATGGCGGCTTTGTTGGTTGCCGGGTTGCTGTGCAATTTGTGGGTAAAACCCGTGCATGAAAAACACCACGATAAAAGCGTGAAAGAAGCGGCGGAAAGCCATAATCCTTCCGATGAAACCACGCTTTCCGATGCTTATCTGGCGGTAGACAGGGTATCGCACGGCGGCATGAAAGTATGGTCGCGCTGGGCGTTGGCTGCCGTGCCGCTCAGCTATGGCGTAGTGATGGTGTTTGCGAAAGTGATGGATTTGTTCCGCTAACTTTTACCTTGCCTTCTTCAGCTATAATTCAGGCCGTCTGAAACTTTTCAGACGGCCTTTTGTATTCAGAGATAAAGAAATGACTACTGCTTTGCCATCCGATTCCGACCAAGCCGCCGCCGAAGCTGCCGTTGCTTTTCTCGAACGCCATGCTCCCGCCGATACCGCCGTTGCCGCTCCTTATATTCCGCGCCTGTTTGCCGCCTTGCAGGACGGACATTCCTTTATTTGGTTGGACAACCGCGAAGCGGCGGAGTTGGCAGCGGCCTCAAATGTGGTCGGCAAGGGAGAGGGCATGCCGCTGGTGTTGGAAGGAAAACGGCTTTTTCTCGGCAGAATGTGGCAGCTCGAACGCGATTTGGCGGCGGAAATCGTGCGGTTGGCGGTAGCGGAAGTTGAAGCGGTAGACTGGTTGCAGGCAGGGCGGAACTTGGCGGAATGGTTCGGTGAAAAAGGCAGCGAAGGCCAACGCGATGCAGCGGCTTTGGCGTTATTACAGCCGTTTATGCTGATCAGTGGTGGCCCCGGCACGGGTAAAACCACTACGGTGGCTAAGCTGCTCGGCCTTTTGTGCGGTAGCAATACGCAACTGCCCCGAATCGCACTGGCGGCACCCACGGGTAAAGCTGCCGCGCACATGGCACGGGCGTTGCATAAAGCGTTAAACCGATTTGAACTGCCCGAAAAAGCTAAGCGGCATTTGCTGCAACTCGAAGGCCAAACCGTTCACCGCCTGCTCAAGTTAAGGCCGCCGCAGATGCAGCCGCTGTTTAATGGTGAACAACCGTTACCGCTGGATATTCTGGTGGTAGATGAAGCCTCGATGTTGGATGTGTCGCTGCTATTGCATTTGCTGCGTGCCGTGCCTCAGGGGTGTCGTGTGATTTTGCTGGGCGATGAAAACCAGTTACCTTCGGTGGGTGCGGGTGCGGTGCTGGCGGAATTGGCACAAGAAACGGTGCTGGATTCGGATACGGCGCAAGAGCTTGCCGCCATGTTGCCGCAGCACGGATTTACCGTTGCCGATCATCCGCCGCCGTTGTCGCAGAACGTAGGCCGTCTGAAAACCAGCCACCGTTTTGGTGAAAACAGCGGTATCGGCTGTTTGGCTCGGGCGGTAGTGGAGGGTGATGCTGAAACCGCATGGGCGCAGTTTGCCCGTTTCCCTGACGAGTTGGAAGTATGCACGGGCAGCAGCAGGCAGCAGGCGGAATGGCTGTGCGACAAGCACGCCGATTATTGGCAGGCTGTCGACGCGGGCGATGTGAAAAAGGCGTTTGAACATCAAACCGACGCAGTAGTGTTGGCGGCATGGCGCGATGATGCGGCGGCCTTTAACGAGGAATACCGCCGCTGCCTGCAACGCTACGGGCGTGCCGGTGCCGATGTGCCGTGGTTTGCGGGGCAGGCGGTGATGATTACGCGTAATGATTACGCACTGGACTTGTTTAATGGCGATGTCGGTTTGGTAATGCCTGATGATACCGCTCCTGACATGTTGGCAGCTTATTTTCCAAGTGTGGAAGGCTACCGCAAAATCGCCCTCAGCCGTCTGCCTGAACACGAAACCGCATTTGCGCTTACCGTGCATAAAAGCCAAGGTTCGGAGTATCGCGAAGTGTGGCTGTTGCCGCCTTCGGTAGAAAATCGCGGCAGTGCAGAAGGTTTTTCCAGAGCCTTGCTTTATACCGCCGTTACCCGTGCCCGCGGGCGGTTTGTGTTTTGGGGCACTCAGGACGGTTTTCAGACGGCCTGCCGGGAAAGCTGCAACAGGCGGAGTGCTTTGCGTGAAATGATAGCCGAACGCTTTGCAGATTATGCGGAAAACGGCGAGAGAGCCGGACGGTAAAACAGGTTAGAAGGAAAACTTTTAAGATGACGGCTTTTTTAAACGGATTCATGATTTCGGCAGGTTTGATCGTTGCCATCGGCGCACAAAATGCGTTTGTATTGCGAAAAGGGCTGCTGAAACAAAATGTAGGCGTGGTGGTTTCCTTGTGCTGGTTGTGCGATTTGGCACTTATCGGTTTGGGGGTATTCGGTATTTCCGCGCTGCTTTCCGATAACGTATATGCAACTGCCGCCTTATCGCTGGCCGGAGGATTGTTTTTGCTGGGTTATGGCGCACTCAGCTTCAGACGTGCTTACAAAGGTGGCGGGCATCTTTCGATAGCGGGCGAGGCGGATACGGCTACTCCGTCGGCGCTGCAGGCGGCAGCCGCCACGCTTGCGTTGACTTTGCTTAACCCGCATGTTTACTTGGATACCGTGATATTGATTGGCGGCAGTGCGGCCGGTTTGTCCGCAGCGGATAAATTGAAATTCCTTATTGGCGCGGTAACGGCTTCAGGGGTGTGGTTCGCAGGACTGGGCTACGGAGCACGCCTATTACAACCTTTGTTCCGCCGCGAGCGGATTTGGCGGATACTCGACAGCCTGATTGCCATAATGATGTTTTATCTGGCTTATGGTTTGTTGCGGCAAGTGTTCAGTCTGTTTCCGAAAGGAAGTTGACGAAATTTAATATTAAAAAGCCAGTATGCGGATGCAACTGGCGTTTTGTCAGGCAAAAGGTCGGGATTGGTAAACGGGGCGCCGGATACGGCATTTATTCGTCGTCATCAATTTCATTGCTGATCTGGATGCCGGATTCAACTTTTCCCGTGGGCTGATGGGTAACAACAGCCGACAATCTGCCTGCCGACAATCGTTGCAGGTAGTTTTCATCGATGTTGCCGGTTAAGTAACAGCCGCTGAAGCATGATGCATCGAAACCGTCAATATCGGGGTTGAGCTGCCGGATTACTTGTTCCAACTCATCCAAATTTTGAAACACACAGCCGTCTGCACTGATTTCACGTGCTATTTCGCTGACACTGCGGCCGTTGGCAATCAATTCTTCACGGGTAGGCATATCGATGCCGTAAACGTTGGGAAAGCGCACTTCAGGAGCGGCGGAAGCAAAATAAACTTTGCGTGCACCGGATGAGCGCACCATTTCTACGATTTCACGGCTGGTGGTACCGCGGACAATGGAATCGTCGACCAGTAAAACACTTTTGCCCTTGAATTCGCATTCCATCGGGCTGAGTTTTTGGCGTACCGATTTTTTGCGGGTGGCTTGGCCGGGCATGATAAAGGTACGGCCGATGTAACGGTTTTTAATCAGCCCTTCGCGGTAAGGCTTACCCAAATGGTGGGCGAGCTCCATTGCACTGGGACGGCTGGTGTCGGGCACGGGCATAACGACATCAATGTCATCGATAGGCAGCTCTTGCTTTACTTTTTCGGCAAGTGTAACGCCCATATTCAAGCGCGCCTGATATACAGATACGCCGTCGATAACCGAATCGGGGCGGGCAAAGTAAACATATTCAAACAAACAAGGGCTGAGTTTGGGATTTTCAGCACATTGGCGTGAGAAAAATTCTCCTTCGAAAGTGACGAACACGGCTTCTCCGGGGGCAATGTCGCGTTCCAAGTCGAAAGCCAGGCTGTTGAATGCTACCGATTCGGACGCAACAGCATAAGATATTTTGCCGTTTTCGTCGGTTTGCGTACCTAAAGTGAGCGGACGGATACCGTAAGGATCGCGGAAGGCTACCATGCCGTAGCCTGCAATCAAGGCCACCACACCGTATGCGCCGCGTACCCGTTTGTGCAATTCGGACACTGCATTAAAAATATTATCCACACTCAATATGTTGCCGGCCGACCCGCTGACCTCGCGGCGTAATTCGTGGGCAAATACGTTGAGCAGTACTTCGGAATCGGAGCGGGTATTGATATGGCGCAGATGTTTGTTGCAGACGTTTTCATACAGCTCGTCGGTGTTGGTGAGGTTGCCGTTGTGTGCCAGCACGATGCCGAAAGGCGAGCTGACGTAAAACGGCTGCGATTCTGCGCTGCTGCCCGCATTGCCCGCAGTAGGGTAGCGGACGTGGGCAATGCCTGCATTGCCGGTTAATTCGCGCATATTGCGGGTGCGGAAGACATCGCGCACCATGCCTTTACCTTTGTGCATGTGGAAAATATTGCCTTCGGCAGTAACGATGCCTGCCGCATCCTGGCCGCGGTGTTGCAGCATTTGCAAGCCGTCATACAGGCTTTGGTTTACGGGTTGATGTCCTACCAGACCTAATACGCCACACATTTTTTAAGGTTCTCCAAAGGTTAAAGCGTCGGATACTGAATTTTATCGGCCACCGCCGGCGGCAGATAAGGCACGGCGAGCTGCGCCAAGGCTTCGAAATATACTGCGCTGAACGATTGCTGCCAGTCGGATGTTTGCGGCAAATCGGTGAACGAGCAGATTAAGACGGCCAAAGTAACCAGCAAAACGCCTTTGGCCGCGCCGAAAACCCCGCCGAGCATGCGGTTGATGCTACCCAAACCCATTGCCGATACCGCAGAAGTGAGCAGCGAGCGTAAAAAATGCTGCACAAGCCATGCAGCAAAAAACAATAATACAAAAGATAAGGCTACAGCCAACCCGTGCGGGCTTACCGAACTGAAGGCGATGTCGGCAAAAGGCGCGGCAAACATTTTAGCGATGATGAAAGCCGCAATCCATGTGAGCAGCGAGGCTATTTCGGTAATTACGCCGCGCACCATGGAAACGATGATGCTGGCGGCGATCACACCCAAAGCGAGAATATCGAATATTGCCATTTTTATTGACCAATCACGATGCCGTCCAACCCTTTTTGGCGGAGTTTGCTCAGGGCACGGTTTGCCGCATCCCGATCGGGGTAGCTGCCCGTGCGTACGCGGTAGATTTTACCTTTGCTGGTTTGGGCTTCGCTGACATATGCGCTTACACCGGCATCGGCGAGTTTTTGCTGTATGTGTTTGGCCTGATCGCGGTTGCTGTATGCTCCGGCCTGAATGATGGCTTTGCCGCTTGAAGCCTGTTTGCCTTCCAAAATGGTTTTGGGATCGCTTTTTTCAGACGGCCCGGATTTGTTGTTTAAAGCGTCTTCTGCGTTTTTCCGGCTTTCCGCCTGCTGTTTTTTCTTGGCGGCTTCCGCTGCACGTTTGTCGGCTTCTGCTTTCGCTTTCAGGCGGTTTGCTTCGCGTTCGGCCTGTTTTTTGCGCTCCGCTTCTTTGGTTGCCTGTTCCCGGGCTTTTTGCTGTTTGGCTTCTTCGGCTTTTTTCTGGCCGTTTGATTTTTGTTGCGCGGCTGCCGCCTGTTTCTGTTCGGCTTGTTTTCTGGCTGCGGCGCGTTCGGCGGCTTTTTTTGCTTCGGCGGCTTTGTGTTCCGCCTGTGCTTTTGAGTCCGGCTCTACACGGTTATTGATAACGACTACCGGCGGAGGCGCGTTGTCTTCCTCGGCTTCGGCAGGTTTAGGCTCAACGGGTTTCGGTTTGGGCGGTTTGACCGGTTCGGCTTGCTCGGCGGTTTCCGGTGGTACGGTTGGTTTGGAGGGAACCGTTTTTTCCGGAACGGTATCAGGCATAGGTTCCGACACCGGTTCGGGTGCGGGCTGTGCCGTTTCATGCTGCTCAAGCAAAGGGTTGTTCAATTCGGTTTGTTTGGTGTTGCCGGCAGGAGCGGGCTCCAGCACGACGGCAGGTGATAAATCGGAAGCGTCGTCTTCGGCGGCAGGCCGGTTATCAATGGAGATTTTCGGCACATCTTCTGAGGCCGTCTGAACAGATGAGGCGGGTTTTTCAATGCTGATGTTTCGGGCGGCTTCATCCTGCTCACTGTCTTGGTTCAAAACTTTTGCCAGCAGGATACCTGCCAGCACAACCAATACCGAAGCACCGACCAAGCGGCGGCGGTTTTTGCGTTTCAGCTGTTCGTATTCGCTCAAAGAGCTTAAGCGGTTGCGGTGGTTTGCCATATCTGAACCCTGTTACAACGTTGCCATAACCTCGGCAACGGTGTGGAATGAACCGAAAACGGTAATTCTATCATTTTCCGAAGAAGCCGCCAAAGCTGCTTGGAAGGCCGTCTGAATATTGTTGAAACAGGTTATGTTTTCGATGTTGTGTTCGGCCAGTTTCCGGCTTAATGAATCTATATCCATGCCGCGCGGCAGGTGCAGCGGGGCGATGTACCATTCGTCGAACTGATCTTTAACGATGTCGAGCACTTGGTCGATGTCTTTGTCGGCCAAGATGCTGAACACGGCGGTGCGTTTTTGGGCGAACGGCAACGCCATCAGCCCTTGCCGCAAGGCGCGGGCGGCATGCGGGTTGTGGCCTACGTCGAGAATCACCAGCGGGCGGCCGGGCAGCACTTGGAAGCGGCCGGGGTTACTCACCAGCAGCAGGCCGCGTTTGATAGAGCCGATGTCGATGGGCAGTTTGTCGTTTAAGCATTCGATAACGGACAGCGCGCAGGCGGCGTTGTTCAATTGGTATGCGCCGCGCAGGGCGGGAATCGGCAGGGCGTTGCGGTTGCGTTTGAGGCCGTCTGAAAACACTTGGCCGGATTGCGGGTGGAAATGGAACGACCATTGCTGCTGTTCGAGTTTGCTGAAATCGAAATCGCGCTTGATCAGCAGCAGTTCCGCGCCGATGTTTTCGGCATGTCGGCGTAGGGATTCGGGCGGCGGGTTTTGGCCGCAGATGGCGGGTTTGCCGCTGCGGAACACGCCTGCTTTTTCGTAGCCGACTTGTTCGACGGTGTCGCCCAAGAAGGATTGGTGGTCTAAATCGATGCTGGTAACGACGGCGCAGTCGGCATCGAAGATGTTGACGGCATCCAAGCGGCCGCCCAAGCCGACTTCGAGCACCATCACGTCGACTTGTTCGCGCATGAAAATATCGACGGCGGCTAAGGTGTTGAACTCGAAATAAGTCAGCGAAATATCGCCGCGAGCGGCTTCGATGCGCTCGAACGATGCGACGATGGTTTCGTCGCTCACCGGCTCGGCGTTGACGGCGATGCGTTCGTTGAATGTGAGCAGGTGCGGGCTGGTGAGGGTGCCTACTTTGAAGCCCGCCTGTTTGTAGATTTGCGTGAGAAAGGCGCAAACCGAACCTTTGCCGTTGGTGCCTGCCACAACAATCACGGGGCATTGCGGGTTGAGGTTCATGGCGGTTTTGACTTCGCCCACGCGCGACAAACCCATGTCGATCAAGCCTGCGCTGTGTGCGGTTTCGAGATGTGATAACCAGTCGTTGAGTGTTTTCATGATGGTGTTGCGTTGGTGTGTGAGGCCGTCTGAAAACACGCAGAGCGGGTTTCAGACGGCCTGTTTATGTTTTCGGTTGCCCCCAGCGCGCCCATACGAGCAGGCGGCGGTAGCTTTCGCGGTCGGTCATGTCGGGCAGAATGAACTGCCGAATCTGCCGGTCGCCCAAGTCCCATTTTAAAAACAGGGCGTAGCGGGAAATCAGGCTGCCTGCGCACAGGCCGGCGGTAAAGGCGGTTTGTTCGCTGCCGACGAAAACGGCGGCTTTTCCCTGCCTGCTGACGGCGATTTTGTGTACGGCATCGTGTCGGCGCAGTTTTTGCGTCTGCCAAGCCCATGCGAATGCGGCGGATAAAAGCAGTAGGCCGACGATGCGGAACGCGCCGTAAAAGGCAAACAAACAGGCGGCGGCCGCCCAGATGTGCAGTAAAACGGTGAGCACGAGGCCGGTTTTCGAGGGCTTGAGGGCCGTCTGAAAAGCCTGCATGGTTTACATCATGTTGTCGAACACGGGGCTGATGGTCATGTCGGCATCTTCCATGTCCAGCACCATATCGTGGATTTCCACTTCGAAATATTCCCAAAATGCTTTCAGGCTCATGTCTTCGGGCCATTTGTTTTTGGGGATGTCCCAACCGGCGATTTCGGCTTCAAAGATCTGCTGGTAACGCTCGTCGAAATAGGAAACCACGGCTTCGGGTTCGTCAAATTGCGGCACGAGAAATACCGAGCAGTTGCTGCGGATTTGTTCGATGGTTAAATCGGGCATGTTGTCGTCGGCCTGTTTGAGCCATGCCAGAAAGTGTGCGGTGGGTTTCAGCACCACGGCGGTGCGGTCTACAAAATACATGAAGTTTCCTTACGGGCGTTTGTTTCAGACGGCATTGTACTCAATATTGAGGCCGTCTGAAATATCGTTTTCAGACGGCCTGTTATGCTATGGAAAGATGTTTATTAGTGGTCGCTGGCTTCCGCCGCGCCGATACCGGTCATCGAGCGTACATATTGAGCTTCGAAGCCTGCTTTATCCAATTCGGCCTGTTTCGATTTGTCGGTAATCGAGAAGAACCAAGCTGCGATAAAGGCCAGAGGAATCGAGAACAGGGCAGGGTTGCTGTACGGGAAGATGGCTTCTTTATTGTGCAACACTTTCACCCAAACGGTCGGGCCTAAAATAATCAGCACGAAAGCAACCAACAAGCCTAAGAAACCGCCGATAACCGCGCCGCGTGTGGTCAGGCCTTTCCAGAACATCGACAAAGCCAAGATCGGGAAGTTGGCCGAAGCCGCCAGTGCGAACGCCAAGCCCACCATGAACGCTACGTTTTGGTTTTCAAACGCAATGCCCAAGATAATCGCCAAAATACCCAAGCCCAAAGTGGCCAAGCGGGATACGCGCATTTCTTCTTCTTGAGTGGCTTTGCCTTGACGGATAACCGAAGAATACAGGTCATGGCTGACGGCAGAGGCACCGGAGAGGGTCAAACCGGCAACCACCGCCAAAATGGTAGCGAACGCAACGGCCGAAATAAAACCCAAGAACAGGTTGCCGCCCAATGCGCCGGACAAATGCACCGCCGCCATATTGGTGCCGCCGATCATTTCCACAACGGATTTGCCGTCTTGAATCATGGTGGTAAAGAATTGCGGGTTGTCTTTGGTAACGAAAATAATCGCACCGAAACCGATAACAAAGGTCAGCAGGTAGAAGTAGCCGATAAAGCCGGTGGCCACGAACACCGATTTACGCGCTTCTTTGGCATCGGGTACGGTAAAGAAACGCATCAGAATGTGCGGCAGACCGGCCGTACCGAACATCAAGGCCAAGCCCAACGAGAGCGCATCAATCGGGTTGGACACCAAGCCGCCCGGCGCCATAATCGCCGTGCCTTTTTCATGGATTTCGGTGGCTTTCAGGAACATACCTTCCAAGCTGAAACCGCTGGCTTTCAGAATCATGAATGCCATGAAAGTCGCACCGGAAAGCAGCAGCACGGCTTTGATGATTTGCACCCAAGTGGTGGCCAACATACCGCCGAACAATACATACGCCACCATCAGCGCGCCCACGATAATCACCGCGGAAGTGTAGCTCATGCCGAACAGCAACTGAATCAGTTTGCCCGCACCCACCACTTGCGCGATCAGATACAGAATCACCACCAGCAGCGAGCCGCTGGCCGCAAACACGCGCACGGGTTTTTGTTTCAGGCGGTAGGCAACTACGTCGGAAAAGGTAAATTTGCCCAAGTTACGCAAACGTTCGGCCACGAGGAACAATACAATCGGCCAGCCCACCAAGAAGCCGGTGGAGTAGATCAGGCCGTCGTAACCGGTAGTGTACACCATGGCGGAAATACCCAAAAACGATGCGGCAGACATGTAGTCGCCGGCAATCGCCAAGCCGTTTTGAAAGCCGGAAATACCGCCGCCGGCGGTGTAGAAGTCTTTGGTGGATTTGTTTTGTTTGGCCGCCCATTTGGTAATGAACAGGGTGGCACCCACGAAAATCAGGAACATCACGATGGCCGCGATGTTTAAAGGTTGTTTTTCCACTTCGCCGCTGAAGGCATCGGCCCATACGCTGCCCGAAACCAGCAGACCGGATAAGGTGATTAATAATTTGTTCATGCGTTTATTCTCCCTCAACTTCCCGCACAACTTCTTTAGTCATGTCTTCAAATTTGCCGTTGGCAATGCTCACATAAATTCCTGTGGTGATGAACGAAAAGATAATCACAAACAAACCGGCGTAAATGCCCCAAGTGGTGATGCTGCCTTCGGATACGGGGCGGGCAAATGTTTCCGGCGATTCGCCGATCATCCAAATGTAAAGAACGTACATAAAAAAAACGATTGCTGAAAAACCCCATCCGATCAGAGCCTTTTGGTGTGCCATGCGGCGGAATTTAGGGTGTTGGAGCACCCTTTCGGCTGTTTGCTTATCCATTTTTCTTCTCCTTGTAAAAACCCTTTGCTATTCTTTGAAATTGTTGGAATAACAGCTGCAAAGATATGCATTCGGGCAATCAAACGTAGGGCCATTAAAAATGAAAAATAAAACGGCTGGCTAATTTTATTTTTTGATAGATTCAATCCGTTTTGCTGATAGCAAACAGTAAGTAATTTGATTTGAAAAGAAAATTTACCCTATAAAAGCTTTCAGACGGCCTCGAAATATGTTAAAAAGCGCAAAGAACAAAACATGCGGAACACCGCAGGCATTACAAAGTCATTATCAAATCAGTAGATAATAAAGAAATCTGATAGAGGAACTATGGACTACACACAACTGAAAACCTTTACTGTTGTCGCCCACATCGGCAACCTCACACAGGCGGCCGACCGCCTGCATCTTTCGCAACCGGCGGTATCGGCCCAAATCAAAGCGCTCGAAAAAAAACTGGACGTTACCCTGTTTAAACGCACCACCAACGGCATGGCTCTCACCCTTGCCGGCGAAGTGTTCCTGCCCGAAGCCGAATCTCTGCTGCAACATCACCATAAGCTCGATTGTTTTGCCAAAACCCTTTCGGAACATTATGTCGAGCATGCCGAATTAGGCTTGATCCATCCCGCCTCACCCGTAAAAATCACCCGCCTCACCCGGCAGATTCTGAAACGCGAACCCGATATCCAACTGCATATCCAATACGGTATGAGCGGAGAAATCGAACAGCGCGTGCTCGACAAACAACTGCACGGCGGCTTTTTTCTCGGCCCCGTTATCCACCGCAGCCTGCGCAGCATTTTTCTTGAAGACATCCACTATTCGTTGATTTGTCCGGCGGAAAAGGCAAAAGAAGTGTGCGCCGACTTGCCTGCCAGCTTGGAAAAATGCGCATGGATTGAAATGTCGGGCGTGTCCGGCAGCCGCAAACACATGAAGCAGTTTTGGCGCGAACATAAAATTTCGCCCAAACATCAGATTATTTGCGATTACCCGCAAACCATCATCGACCTCGTATGCGAAGGCACGGGTGTGGCCATGGTACCGGAGCACAAAGCCGAATCCGCCCGCAAGAGCGGCAGGCCTATAAAAATCATTGAAGAATACCGCCAAGCACTGCCGTTGCACTTTATTTATTTGGACGAATACGATGAAGACCCGGTATTGAACCTGCTGAAAAACTGTGTGGAGAGCGTGTGGCAGTTGACATAGCGTTTTCAGACGGCCTCGACAACCGTCCGCACGAACCGCCCGTTACCGTTTTCCTGATGTTGGCGGACGAATCATGTGCCGCCCGTTATTGCACCGCACGGCTCAATGAAAGCGATGCCGCCCGTGTCGGCAGGCAGCCCGCATTGGAGAATCGGGCGGATTGGCGGGTAAGCCGTTTTTTGAAGCAGCAGGCCGAAGCGCCGGTACGGTCGTTATCACACAGCAAAGGTGCGGCATTGCTGGCGGCATCGCAGGAAAATATAAAAATCGGTGTGGACATTGAAAAAATCCGTATACGCGATTTTCCCGCTTTGGCTGCTTGGGTGTGCAACGACGGGGAGCGGCAATGGTTGGCACAGCGCGGATGGCGGGCCGTTGATTTTTACCGTTTGTGGACGTTGAAAGAAGCGTTGGTGAAAGCCGCCGGCTTGGATTTCCCCGCCGATTTGCCGCAAGCGGGCATGGCTTGGCTGCCGGACGGAACGGTTTGCCTGCAAACGCCTCACGGAAATTGGCATGGCGTTTCCTGTGTGTGTGCCGATTGGGTAGCCGCATGCGTTTGGCAAATGGAAAATATGCAGGTTCAGTGGCAATATTTCGGTGGTTTCAGACGGCAGGGGCAGCAGCCCGTTGATATTCAAGTGTTTGAAAAGCCATCTAAAATTTAGAGTAAATGCATATCCGTGCCGGCTTTTGGGAACGGCGGCCATCCGCCCGATTGTTTGAAAAATAACCGTTTTGTAAAAGCCGTCTGAAAAAACACAGTTTCAGACGGCCTTAATTTTAATTAACAGAAACTCCGCTATAATTACCATTTCATCTTTTCATTTACTCAGAAAGCGAACAGCATGAATAAAACTTTTAAATTGGGTATGGTGGCGCTGGCTGCCGTATTTGCATTGTCAGCATGTAATAAAGACGGAAACAAACCGACCGGCGGTGAGGCGGCTTCGGGAGACAAAACTGCGGTGGCATCCGAATTCAGCTCGTCTATCCAGCAAACCAGCTATGCAATGGGTATGGACATCGGCCGTTCGTTGAAACAGGTGAAAGATGCCGGCACGGAAGTGGATCTCAAAGCGTTCAACGAAGCTCTGCAAACCATGCTCGACGGCAAAGAGCCGAAATTGACCGAACAAAAAGCTCAGGAAGTGATGATGGCTTTCCTTGCCGAGCAACAGCAGAAAGTACAGGCTAAAATAATTGCGGATGCCAAAGCCAATTTGGAAAAAGGTCAGGCCTTCCTGAAAGAAAACGGCACTAAAGAAGGCGTGAAAACCACAGCTTCGGGTTTGCAGTATAAAGTTAAAACCGAAGGCACCGGTGTACAGCCGAAAGCCGCCGATTTGGTTACTGTTGAATATGAAGGCCGCCTGATCGACGGCACGGTGTTCGACAGCAGCAAACAGCACGGCCAACCGGCCACTTTCCCTCTGAACCAAGTAATCAGAGGTTGGACCGAAGGTATGCAGTTGATGAAAGAAGGCAGTGAATATACATTCTTCATCCCTTCCGAGCTGGCTTACGGAGAGAATGCCGTCAGCGAAAAAATCGGCCCGAATTCGACCTTGGTTTTTGATGTGAAACTGTTGAAAGTAGAAAAAGCATCTGCGGGCAAATAAGCTCGGCACCAATAACAAAAGGCCGTCTGAATAAGATTTCAGACAGCCTTTTTTGTTGGTTTACAGATGTATTTCGATATTGTCGATCAAGCGTGTAGAACCTAAGCGCGCGGCGGCCAAAACCACTAGATTTTTATCGCCGGCATGAGCGATTTCAAGACTGCCGGCATGGCGGACTTCAACATAGTCGACCGACCAGCCCGTATCGGTTAAATGCTGTATGGCCGCGTTTTCCAATTCGGCGTAGGCCAGATTGCCGTTGCGTATTGCTTCGGCAATGGTGCGAAGCTCGCGGTAGAGGCGAGGAGCTTCGGCGCGTTCTTGCTCGCTTAAATATTGGTTGCGGCTGGAGAGGGCGAGGCCGTCTGAAGCGCGGCCGGTATCGACGGGCACGATTTCCACGTTGATGTTTAAGTCTTCAACCAGCCCTTTGATGATGGCAAGCTGCTGGTAGTCTTTTTTGCCGAAACAGGCCGTATCGGGTTCGACGATATTGAAAAGCTTGCTCACCACGGTAGCTACGCCGCGGAAATGGCCGGGGCGGAATTTGCCGCATAATTCGTTTTGCAGATGAGGCGGCTCAACGTTGTAACGTTGTTCTACGTTCGGATACAGTTCTTTTTCATCGGGAGCAAAAACCACGCTCACACCTTCGGCAGACAGCTTGTCGGCGTCTTGCTGCAAAGTGCGCGGATATTTGTCGAAGTCTTCGCCTTGGCCGAATTGCAGGCGGTTGACGAAGATGCTGACCACCACATGATCGGCGCGTTGACGGGCTTCGCGTACCAAAGCCAGATGGCCCTCATGCAGGTTGCCCATGGTAGGCACAAACGCCACACGGCCTGCGGTTTTGCGCCATTCGCGTAATTCTTTGATGGTATGGATGATTTTCATGGAGGATTTATCCTTCAACTGAATAAGGCCGTCTGAAAAGTAAGGTTTCAGACGGCCTGTTCACATTATGAAAAAGTATGTTCGGCGGCAGGGAAGGTTTTGTTTTTGACTGCGGCAACATAAGCGGCTACGGCAGCCTGTATGCTGGTTTGGCCTTCCATAAAGTTTTTGACGAATTTGGCGGTTTTGCCGGGGAATACGCCCAGCATGTCGTGCATCACCAATACTTGCCCGTCGCAATCCACGCCCGCGCCGATGCCGATGGTGGGGCTGCTCACGGTTTCGGTAACTTGTTTGCCGAGGGCAGCGGGCACGCATTCCATCAAGATAATGGCGGCACCGGCTTCGTCGTGCGCTTTGGCATCATTCAGCAACGCTTGCGCTTTGTCGCCTTTGCCTTGCACTTTATAGCCGCCGAAAGCATGTACCGATTGCGGCGTGAGGCCGATATGGGCGCAAACGGGAATGCCGCGTAGTTGCAGAAATTCGGTGGTTTCCGCCATCCATACGCCGCCTTCCAGCTTGACCATGTGCGCGCCGGCGGCCATCAGTTCGGCAGCGGCGGCAAACGCCTGCTCTTTGCTTTGCTGGTATGCGCCGAAGGGCAGATCGCTCACGATCATGGCGTTTTTCGTGCCGCGGGCGACGGCTGCGGTGTGGTAGCACATATCGCGCAGGGAAACGGGCAGGGTGGAGGCTTGCCCCTGTACGGTCATGCCGAGCGAATCGCCTACCAGTAAAACATCCACGCCGGCATTGTCCATCAAGGCGGCAAAGCTGGCTTCGTAGGCGGTGAGCATGGCGATTTTTTCGCCTTCTGCTTTCATTTTTTGCAGTGTGTTGACAGTAATCATCATGAGGCTCCGTTTCAGACGGCGTTTAATTTAAACGGGATTAATTATGGAGATTCCCGGCAAAATTTCAAGCAAAGCAAAACAGCCTGACCGCTGGGATCAGGCTGTTTTTGTTTTATGGTGCCGGCACCAAGAGTCGAACTCGGGACCTTCTGATTACAAGTCAGCTGCTCTACCAACTGAGCTATACCGGCTGAAGAAGTGCGCATTATGCCTATCTTGTTTGGTTTTGGCAAGCTGTTTTGGCGGAAATTTTAAAAACTTTTTGAAGGTATTGTTTTGTCGGTGAATTATTTTTCAGACGGCCTGTCGGAGTGATGTCGGTGCAGTGAAAAGGCTTATAGCAGATAACGGTAGCGGTATGCCGTAAGATAACCAATCATTTTGTTATGATGTTTTGTTCGGATAATAAGGCCGTCTGAAAAAATGATGAAACATGCTTTTATTCTCAGCGATTGCGAACCGCCCGAAAGCGAGGAGAAGCCGTATGCGCTGCTGACGGCCAATCCCACCAAAGGCCACCATTTCATTGCACAAACCGAGCAGCGGCAGCATGCGTTCAATTCCCATGTCAACCCGCAAAACCAAAACGTTTACCGCTGGCCGTTGTCGTTATTCAGCGAACGTTGCCGCGGCAGGGCGGACAGCGTCAACATCGAAAACAATCTGGAAGTAAACAATCTTTATACGCTGGCTTTCGTCGAAGGCTCAGGCGGCATTCAATATAATCTGGAAGACTGGTTCAGCCGCCACGAAGGCGGTTATGAAGAAGCCTGTTGCTATTTGCGCCATCTCGAACAGGGCAGGCAGAAAGTGCCGAAAACCTTATGGCGCGTGTTGCAGCTCAAATTGCTCGGCATTCTGCGTAATCCTTACAATCACAATAATCTGTTTGTGCACAGGCTGCATCAGGCCATTCTTGCGCAATTGCCGCACATCAGCACCGAATTTGTTACGCTGATTGCACAGAGGCCGCAACCGCGTTTGAGGAAGATTTTGAAAAAATTTGCCTTTACGCCCGACGGTTACACGCGCTGGTTGGCCAATCTCTACGGCATGCTCAGCGAGGGCGTATTGCAGCCGTCGCTGTTTGAACGTTTGTTTGCCGCGCTGTTTGCCCAACCCGAAGCGGTAAAAATCGAGCTATACCGTTATCCCGATCAATCGGGCTACTGTTTTTTTGCCGACAGCAGCTATTGTTTGCAGTATTCGGAAAAAACGCTCAGCGTGGGCGTGAGTGTTGCCGCCGATATGTTTGCGATTGTGCATCTGCAAAGCTTGCATTGGCGCAACATTGAAGAAAATTTTGCCGAACGGCTTCGTCCGCGTGCCGATATACCGGTTACGGTGGTCGATAACAACCATACCCAGCGTATTGTTTACAACCGCTTGTGTATCCGACGGGCGCATGAAGCGGTGTTCGGCAAGAGCAACCGTAAAGATGCTTATTTTTAACCGGCGGCGTTTGAGGCACGAAAACATCGTTCGATGCGTTATCGGATTTTCACCTGCTTTAATCTCAAGGCATTCCCCAGTACAGATATTGAACTCATCGCCATTGCCGCGCCTGCGATAATCGGATTCAAAAAGCCGAGTGCGGCCAACGGTATGCCCAAAGTATTGTAGACAAAGGCGAAAAACAGGTTTTGTTTGATGTTTTTCAAAGTGGCGCGGGAGATCAGCAGGGCATCGACCATTTGGTTGACGGAATGCTGCATCAGTGTGGCGGAGGCAGTGTGTTCGGCGACATCGGCGCCGTCTTTCATGGCAAAGCTCACGTTGGCGGCGGCGAGCGCGGGGGCATCGTTGATGCCGTCGCCGACCATGGCAACCACCTTGCCGGCGTTTTTCAATTTTTGCACTTCGGCGGCTTTGTCGCGCGGGCTCATGTTGCCGTAGGCGTGGGCGATGCCGAGCTGTCCGGCGATGTAGCCGACCACGTTTTGGTTATCGCCGCTCATGATGTAAACGTCGATGCCGTGGTTTTTCAGACGGCCTATGGCTTCCTGTGTGTCGGTTTTGAGCGCGTCGGCAAGGGCGAACGCGCCGACGGGCCGGTCGTTGACCGACACGGCCACGATGGTAGCAATGCGCCATACGGAATCAAGGTTGTCGGGCAGTACGAGATTGCAGTAATCGGGTTTGCCCACTTTCACTAAGCCCGCGCCGTCAATTTCGGCGGAAATGCCTGCGCCGACGGCGGTTTGTGCGTTTCGGGCTTCGGGAATGTCGATGCCGCGCGATAAGGCCGTCTGAACAATCGCTGCGGCCAGCGGATGGGTGGCGTTTTGTTCGACTGCCGCAGCAAGGCGGTAGAGTTCGTTTTCGTCTATCGCGGCGTTTTTTTCAGACGGCCTCAACCACACCGCCGCCACTTGCGGTTTGCCTTGCGTGAGCGTACCGGTTTTATCCAGCACCACCGCGTTCACATGGGCTGCTTCTTCCATAGCTGCGGCATCTTTAAACCAAATGCCGTGCTTCACCGCTTTGCCCATACCGACCATCATTGCGGCGGGCGTGGCCAAGCCGAGCGCGCACGGGCAGGCGATGACCAGTACGGCCACGGCGTTTATCAACGCAGTCACCCAATCTGCTTTCACATACCATGTAATCAAAAAAGTTAACACGGCAATTCCTACCACCACGGGCACAAACACGCCCGCCACTTTGTCGGCAATGCGCGCAATCGGCGCTTTGCTACCCTGCGCTTCGGACAAAGCCGCCATCATGTCGCCGAGCAGGGTTTGGCTGCCGAGCTGTTCGGCGCGGTAAACCACGCTGCCGTCGGTCATCACCGCACCTGCCAGCACTTTGCTGCCCACGGTTTTGGCTTCGGGGTTGGATTCGCCGGTGAGATGGCTTTCGTCTGCCCAGCCGTTGCCGCTTTCCACCGTGCCGTCCGCCGCAATGCGTTCGCCGTGGTTGGCACGGATTAAATCGCCTATCTGCACTTGGTCGAGCGGTGTTTCCTGCCATTGCCCGCCGCGCTGCACGCTGACCCGCTGCGGCGTGAGTCTCAACAACAATCCCAAACTGTTGAGGCTGTTTTTCTTGGCGCGGTGTTCGAGAAATTTGCCCAAGCTCACAAAGCCCACCACCATCACGCCCGCTTCAAAATACACATGCGCCATGTCGCCGTGATGCGCGTGCGGGTGGAAAAACAGCATAAATACCGAGTAGAGGTAAATCGCCGCCGTGCCGACCGTTACCAGCACGTCCATATTCGCCAGCCCGCCCCTGATGCTCGCCCACGCACTTTTATAGAAAGGAATGGCCAGCCAAAGCTGCACGATGCTCGCCAGCACAAACTGCCACACCGGCGGCATCATCCAATCGTGCCGCCCGATCATCATGCCCGCCATGCCGAACAAAAACGGCACGTTAATCGCCAGCAACAACCACAGCCGCCAGCCGATATGCGTTTCTGCTTCGATTCGCGGCAGAGCGTCGGTTTTCAGCATAGCGTTAAAGCCTGCTTTTTCAATGATATGAATCAGCGCATCGGCATCGGTGCGGCTGTCGTCGAACACGACCTGCGCTTCTTCGCCGGCAAAATTCACCGAGGCCGTCTGAACAAAATCTTTTTTGTTTAACACTTTTTCGATACGGCTGGCACAGGCTTGGCAGGTCATGCCGTCGATTTGGAAACGGGCTTTTTGTTGCATGGCGGAAACTCTTTATCGATATGTTCAGGCGGCCTTATAAAGCCGCGTCAAATCCTGCATCTTCAATGGTTTCGATTAAAGCAGCAGTTTGCACTTTTGCCGGATCAAACGTGACTTGTGCAGAGGAAGATGCCAAATCCACTTCGGCTTTTGTTACGCCGTTCAATGCTTCCAGCACTTTGGTAACACTTTTCACACAGCCGCCGCAGGTCATACCGCCGATTTTGATGTTGATGGTTTCCATAGAAATTCTCCTGATAAATATCGTTGAGTGATTCTGAAGAACTATAAACCTTAATATAGGGGCGGGGTCAAGAAGTTTACAAGCGAAGTAAAGAGTTCGGGCCGTTTGAAGGGTTTATTTAAGCCGGGTGCGGCAACGCCGTGGCAAAATTTAAGTTTCTTTGCTATATAATTTTGTTGTTTTCCTTTCCAAGCCTTGAGGCCGTCTGAAAAGGCGGCCTTTGCCCAATATGAAATTCCGCTATCTTTACACGCTTGCCATTCTGCTGCTTGCCGCTTTTCTCGCTTATACCTTTGCTACCCGCACATGGCTGCAAACCGATTTGACCGCCTTGCTGCCGGCGGAGCAAACGCCGGACGTGCTGCTGGAAACGGCCGACAAATTTATCGAAAAGCAGTTGAACGGCCAAGTGGTATTGCTTGCAGGCAGTGATGATGCGGAAAAGGCTTTTCAGACGGCCTCCGACATTGCCGAAGCATGGCGCAAAAGCGGGGTATTTGCAGAGGTGGACAGCAGCGCTTCGCCCGACTTGGCGCAAATCCGCCAAGATGTTCGGCGGTTGGGGCTGGCGGTGCTGCCGCCCGAACAGCGGAAATTGCTTGCGGATAACCCGCAGCAGTATTTCCAAGCGCGTGCCGAGGCGGTGGTGAATCCGTTTTCCGCTGTGTCGCCGCTGCCCTTGGAACAGGATTGGCTGGGTTTCGGGCGGTTTGTGATGGAACGTGCCGCACCGCAGAGCCGTTTGCAGTGGAACGCCGACAACGGCATGTTGTTCAGCGAAGAAAACGGCAAAACATGGGTATGGTTGCGCGGCAGGCTGCCAGAAAGCAACCACATCGCCAACGGCAGTGCAGGCCTGTTGTCGCTGTTGGAACGCAGCCGTGAAATGGCGGCGCAGCGTGGAGTGGAAACGCTGAGTGCGGGCGGGGCGGTGTTTGCGGCAGCGGCCAAAGCGGGAGCGGAACGTGAAAGCCGCCTGATGGCGGTGGCGGGGCTGCTGCTGACGTTTACGCTGTTACTGTGGGTGTTCCGCAGCGCACGTGTGTTTTGGCTTACCCTGCCTTTAGCGGCAGGGTTGCTCACGGGGCTGGCGGCGGCTTTGCTGGTGTTCGGCGAAGTGCATATTTTAACGATTGTGATCGGCACGAGCTTAGTGGGTATGCTGGCGGATTTTCCGTTGCATTGGCTGACTCCGTCGGTGTTTGCCGGAAGGCCGTCTGAAAGCGGTTGGCGGCCGGTGCCTGCCATGCGCCATGTGCTGCCGACTTTTGCTGTGAGCCTGCTGATTACCGTGCTAGGCTATGCTTTGCTGTGGTTTACGCCGCTGCCGGTGTTACGCCAGACTGCCGTGTTTTCGGGCTTTGCGCTGGTGGGCGCGTTCGGGGCGACAGTGCTGTGGCTGCCGGTGCTGTTTAAGCATTACCGCAGCAAAGAAGTGCCGTTTACGGCAATGATGTACGGCCTCGATCGAACGGTAGGCCGTCTGAAAAACATGGTGTTCAAACCGCTGCCGCTGGCAGTGTTGCTGGTGTTGGCTGCGTTCGGGTTGTGGCGCAGCGATTGGCGCGACGACATCCGCCAATGGACGGCTTTGTCGCCTGAAATGCTTGCGGAGGCACGCAGAATCGGCGAGTTGAGCGGCACGGAATTCGGCGGCCAATATGTGCTGGTCGAGGCCGGAAACCAAGATGCGCTGCTGCAACGCAATGCCGAAGTGCACAGCCGTTTGCAGCCGCTGATGGCGCAACGGAAACTCGCCGGTATCCAATCGCTCGACCAATGGATAATGCCGGTGTCGGAGCAGAAATCGCTGCAAAACCGTTTGCGCGGCTTGTCTGAACGGTCGGAAACATGGGCGGTCATGCGTGAAATCGGCGTGCCCGACGAAGCCATGAGTGCAGCCTTGCAGGAAGCTGCCGAAATGCCCGCGCAAACGCTTTCAGACGGCCTGCAAACGCAGATTTCCGAAGGCTGGCAGCTGCTGTATCTAGGAGAAGTTTCACCGAACCGCTTTGCCTCTATCGTGCGTCTGAACGGTATTCGGGACGCGACTTCCGTTCAGGCCGTCTTAAAAAATATGGAAGGGGTACATTGGGCGGATAAACGCGCCCATTTGAACGAACTGTTTCTGCACACCCGCAATCAGGCTGTGTGGCTGAAGCTGGCTTCTTATGCGCTGGCGTGGTTTTTGCTGTGGCGCATGTTCGGCACCAAGCGCAGCATACAGATTTTGGCCGTGCCGCTGGCCGCCGCCGGCTGCACCGTTGCCGTGCTCGGCTGGCTGGGCATTCCGATCAGCCTGTTCGCCATGTTCGGCCTGCTGCTGGTTTCCGCCATCGGGGTGGATTATGCCGTTTACGCCGTAGCCGCCAAGCATTCCGCTCCCGCCCGCCTCGGCGGGATGATGTTGGCGGCCATGACCACGGGCATTTCGTTTGCCTTGCTCGGTATGAGCGGCACGCCTGCCGTGGCCGCATTCGGCATCAGCGTGGCGGCAGGGGTGGCGTTCAATCTGATTTTTGCGGGCTGGCTGTTGAAAGAGCATAAAATTTCAAAAGAAACGGCAATAAAATCTTTGCTTTAACGGGCTTTGCAAATTTGATAAACTCCGCATTCACACCATCTGATAATGAAAACGGATTCCTCGATGAAAATGAAAAAAAATGCAGTTCTGCTGGCCGCCGCTTTGATATTGGCATCATGTACTGCCACGCAAACGACACCGGAAACACCAGTCAAACCCGTTCCCAAACGCCCGTCTTTAGACCGAGCGGCCGACTCGGTGGCCATCAGCGGTTTCAACGGTAACGCCGACGTGCAGCGTTTTATCGCGCATGAAGTGGCAAGCGGCAAGTTTACCGAAAGCGAATTGCAGAGCTTTTTCGACGGCGTGATTTACAGAGGCAACATTATCAACATCATGAACCGCCCGGGTACGTCGCGCCCGTGGTATGAATTCCGCACGGGCAACTCCGGCGAAGCCAAAATCAATAACGGCAAGCGCTTCTACCAACAGCACAAAACCACCATCGATGCCGTGGCGCGCAGCTACGGCGTACCGGCCGAGCTGATTGTGGCCATCATCGGCATCGAAACCAACTACGGCAACAATATGGGCAGCTTCCGTTTGGCGGATTCTTTGAGTACGCTGGCATTCGACTATCCTCGCCGTGCCGAGTTTTTCCAAAAAGAACTGCATGAATTTCTGCTGATGGCGAAAGAAGAGAAGCGCGACGTATTCAGTTTTAAAGGCAGCTATGCCGGCGCAATGGGCATGCCGCAGTTTATACCTTCGAGCTTTCGTAAATATGCGGTCGATTACGACGGCGACGGCTTGCGCGATATTTGGAACAACGTCGGCGACGTGGCAGCTTCGGTGGCGAACTACATGAAAGCACACGGCTGGCAAACCAACGGCAAAATGGTGGTGCCGGTTACGCTCACCATCACGCAAGAACTGCAAAACATCATCGACGAAAAAACCGCGCTCACCCGTACAGTGGGTGAACTCAAACGTTTGGGCGTGATGCCGCAGGAAGTGGTGGCCGACAATGAAAAAGCCGTGCTCTACCGACTTGAAACCGCGCCGGGCGTGTATGAATACTATATCGGCCTGAATAACTTCTACACCGTATGGCAATACAACCACAGCCGCATGTATGTAACCGCCGTGCGCGATATTGCCAACGGCGTAGGCGGCAACTACCGTTTGTAACGGTTCGATATTGCCGCCGTGCATAAAAAAACCGCTGCCCGTGCGATAACGGCGGCGGTTTTCATGTGTTTGGCGGCAGGTAAAAAATGTTAGAATACCGAATCTTCAAGGCATGAAACCGACGGCCCGATTATAAAAACAGCGCGTGCATCCTTGCCTGCCGTGCGGCCGCATACCTGCCTTCCTTCAGCGAATTCAAACAAAAGATAATCTATGGCTTACCAAGTTCTCGCCCGTAAGTGGCGGCCTAAAACCTTTGCCGATTTGGTCGGACAGGAACACGTTGTCAAAGCCCTGCGCAATGCGCTCGACGAAGGCCGCCTGCACCATGCCTATCTGCTTACCGGCACGCGCGGGGTGGGCAAAACCACCATCGCCCGCATTCTGGCAAAAAGTCTCAACTGCGAAAACGCCAACCACGGCGAGCCTTGCGGCGTGTGCCAAAGCTGCACCCAAATCGACGCGGGGCGTTACGTCGACTTGCTCGAAATCGACGCGGCTTCCAACACCGGCATCGACAACATCCGCGAAGTGCTCGAAAACGCCCAATACGCGCCCACCGCCGGCAAATACAAAGTCTATATCATCGACGAAGTGCACATGCTTTCCAAAAGCGCGTTCAATGCCATGCTGAAAACGCTGGAAGAGCCGCCCGAGCATGTAAAATTCATTCTCGCCACCACCGACCCGCACAAAGTGCCGATTACCGTATTGAGCCGCTGCCTGCAATTCGTGCTGCGCAACATGACCACGCAGCAAGTGGCCGACCATTTGGCGCATGTGCTGACGGAGGAGCAGATTCCGTTCGAGCCGCCCGCGCTGCAACTGCTCGGCCGCGCCGCCATGGGTTCGATGCGCGATGCCTTGAGCCTGCTCGACCAAGCGATTGCGATGGGTTCGGGCAGCGTTACCGAACATGATGTCCGCCAGATGATTGGCGCAGTCGACAAACGCTATCTTTACGAACTGCTGCAAGGCATCGTGAACCAAGACGGCGAAGAACTGCTGCGCAAAGCACAGGAAATGGCCGCCCGCGCCATCGGTTTCGACAACGCCCTGAGCGAGTTGGCTATGCTGCTGCAACGGTTGGCCTTGGCGAAAACCGTTCCTGCCGCCATTGCCGACGACCCCGAACACGAAACGCTGCTGCGCTTATCGCAATATTTAAGCGGCGAACAAATCCAGCTTTACTACCAGTGCGCCATCCATGGCAAACAGGATTTGAGCCTTGCGCCCGACGAATACGCCGGTTTCGTGATGACGCTGTTGCGTATGCTCGCGTTCGCCCCGATTGCCGCGAAAGCGCACGACCCCGACGGCGTGATTGAAGGCACGCAACTGCACAACCCCGAAGCGGCGGAACCTGCCGCAAAAAAGCCGCTGATTCTGCCTGAAACACAAACTACACCGCCTGCCGCCCAAAAACCGCCCGCACCCGCTGTGAGGCCGTCTGAAAAGCCTGATGCGGTTGTTCAGGCAGAAGACACCCCGCCGTGGGAAGATGCACCGCAAACACCTGAAACGGCAGAGAACGGCTTTCAGACGGCTTCCGAAGAGATCAGGCCGTCTGAAAAAATTGAAACGCAAACAGCGGCTCAGGCAGAAGAAGCACCTTTGCACAATCACGCGCAGGAAACACCTGCCGTGGCAACAGAGCATTTTCAGACGGCCTCAATGCCGACAGTAAAGCCGTCTGAAACGGCAGGCGAACAAATTGCCGCACAAGAACCAACCGCACCTGAAACGCCTCAAACCGGCCAACCCGAAGCCGCCATGCCGTCTGAAAGCATGGAAAGCCTTGAGGCCGAAGCGGCAACACCGGCAGCAAGCACGGCCCATATTCAGACGGCCTCTCCGTTAAGCGAAGTGCACAGCCCGCAAACCATGCCGTCTGAAACCGCCGAAACCGCTTTTCAGACGGCCTCGGATTATCCGCCCGAATATGCCGATGTGCCGCCTTATCCCGATGCAGACGAGCCGCCGTATTTTCCCGAAGAATACGGCTATCCCGAATACGATGCGCCGGTGATGCCGTCTGAACACCACGAAAAAACGGATAATGCACAAACAGAGCAGGACGAAACGCCGCCCGACGATGAAGACGAAGCAGGCTTCACCCCGCTGCCCGAGTTCGCCCCCGAAAACTGGGCGGCCATCGCCAAACGCTTTGCCGCCAAACTCGGCGCGGCGCAAATGCTGACCCAACACGCCGCCTGGACCGGCTACGATGCCGAAAAAGGCTTGATGCTGTTGTCACTATCGGGCGAGGCTCGCGCCGTTACCAATAAAGAGCGTCTCGACAAAATCCAAAACACCCTTGCCGATGCCTACGGTTTGCAACTGAAGCTGCAAACCGAGCCGTGGCGCGACGATGCCGGTTGGGAAACCCCTGCCATGCGCAGCAAACGCCTGCAACTCGAAGGCCGCCAAAAAGCGCAAGACCTGCTTGAGGCCGACCAAACCGCACGGCAGATTCTCGACCTTTTTGAAGCCGAGTGGCTGCCCGACACACTCAAACTGGCCGAGTCGCAGGAATAAAGCATCGAGGCCGTCTGAAAACAGCATTTAAAAGTTTTAGCGAAGTGCGCAAAGCTCACTTTCAGACGGCCTGAAACGTTCATATTCTGTTTGATATTACTGTTGGTTTGCCGGCTGCCGTGTGCAGGCTTATATAAACCCTTCTGAAAAGCCGCGCCGTATTGCCGTCTTCCCATTCAAAAGGTATCATCAAACCCTTTTTAACCAGGAGTAAAACCATGTTCGGAAAAGCCGGATTAGGCGGCCTGATGAAGCAGGCTCAACAAATGCAGGAAAACATGAAAAAAGCGCAAGCCAAGCTGGCTGAAACCGAAGTGAACGGCGAAGCAGGCAACGGCTTGGTTAAAGTAACCATGACCTGCAACCACGTTGTCCGCAAAATCGACATCAGCGAAGATTTGATTAAAGAAGCGGCCGACGATAAAGAAATGCTCGAAGATTTGGTGCTGGCCGCCATCAACGACGCAGGCAATAAAGCCGAAGAAACCACCAACAAAACCATGGGCGCGTTCACCCAAGGACTGCCTGCCGGAATGGGCGACTTTTTCCGTTAACGGTTTTGCCGTACCGGCACTAACATATTGAAAGAGGCCGTCTGAAAGTATTTTCAGACGGCCTCTCGACTATGCAAACTATCCCACCCGGTAAAAGGCCAAGCTGCCGAGCAGGTTGGGCAGCATGTTGATGCGTTTGCCGCCCGTCATCACGGTGCGTTCCAGCACGCGGATGTGGTTTTTGGCACACAGGCGGTCGAAATCTTGCAGGGTGCACCAATGGATGTTCGGCGTGTTGTACCACTGGTAGGGCATGCGTTCGGATACGGGCATGTGTCCGAGCAGGCCGATTTGCAGGCGGTTGCGCCAGTAGCCGAAATTGGGGAAAGACACAATCGCCTGTTTCGCCACGCGGGTAAGGTCGCGCAGGATGGTTTCGGTGTTCTGCATGGCCTGTATGGTTTGGCTGAGCACCAGAATGTCGAAGCTGTTGTCGTCGAAATCCTGCAAACCTTGTTCCAAGTCGGCCTGAATCACGTTTACCCCGCGCTCCATCGAAGCGATGATGCCGTCGGTGTCGATTTCTACGCCGTAGCCGCTGCAATTTTTATGTTTGATCAGCGCGGAAAGCAATTCGCCGTTGCCACAACCCAAATCGAGCACGCGGCTGCCGGCGGGAATCCAGTCGTAAATCAGTTGTAAATCGTCGCGTAATTCAGTCATGGGCGCATTCCTCGGCTACGTTGTTCATATAGGCCTGTACGGCGCGGATGTAGGGTTCGTCGGTCATCAGAAAGGCATCGTGGCCGTGGGCGGATTCGACTTCGATGTATTGAACGTCTTTGCCGGCTTTCACCAAATGCTTCACCAGCGCGCGCGAGCGGGAGGGGGAGAAACGCCAGTCGGTGCTGAAACTGGCGACAAAAAATTTGGCCTGCACGGTTTTTAAGGCGGCGGTCAAGTCGTTACCGAAGTCGGCGGCGGGAGCGAAGTAGTCTAAGGCTTTGGTCATGCGCAAGTAGGTGTTGGCATCGAAGCGTTCGGCAAATTTGTCGCCTTGGTAGCGCAGGTAGGATTCCACTTCGAATTCGACACCGTAGCCGTATTGGTAGCCGTCGCTGTGCATGTTGCGGCCGAACTTTCTGCCCAAGCCTTGTTCGGCGAGATAGGTGATGTGCCCCATCATGCGGGCGATGCGCAGACCGCGGCGCGGTACGGTGTTGTGGCGGCGGTAGTGGCCGTCGTGGAAGTCGGGGTCGGTGATGATGGCTTGGCGGGCCACGTCGTTAAACGCGATGTTTTGGGCGGATAAACGGGTGGAAGAGGCGATGACCAATGCGTTTTTCACCCGTTCGGGGAAGTCTATCGTCCATTGCAATGCCTGCATGCCGCCCAAGCTGCCGCCGACAACCGCCGCCCATCGGCGGATGCCGAAATAATCGGCTAACAGGGCTTGGCTTTTTATCCAGTCTTTCACGGTGATCACGGGAAAATCGGCACCGTATTCTTCGCCGCTTTCGGGGTTGATGCTCAACGGGCCGGTGCTGCCGTGGCAGCCGCCGAGGTTGTTCAGACCGACGACGAAAAAGCGTTCGGTATCGATAGGTTTGCCCGGGCCGACCATGCTGTCCCACCAGCCGGGGTGTTTGTCGTCGGGATGATGCCGTCCGGCAACGTGGTGGTGGCCGGAAAGGGCGTGGCAGATTAAGACGGCATTCGATTTTTGCTCGTTTAAGGTGCCGTAGGTTTCCACCATCAAATCGAAACGGGGCAGCACTTGGCCGTTTTGCAATGCCAACGGGGTTTCAAACGGTATTTTCTGCGGGGTAACAATCCATGGATCGTCGGGGAGTATGGTCATGGCAGTCGGGCGGAAAAGACGGAAAGCGGTTATTATATAGTGAAGAAACCGGATAATTCCACCGCGCCGCCCAACGGCGGCGGTTTTGGTTTATGCCGGACAGCCGCAATTGCCGGCCGTTGTTTTCAGACGGCCTGTGGGAAAAGATAGATGATAGGCCGTATTTTACGCATTGTTTTTTTTATCGCATTAATCGGATTGGTGGTGAACCGTTTGTTCAGCCGCAAACAGAAACGTGCGCTGCGCGAAGTGGTGCAGATTAGCGCGTGGGTGTTTTTGGTGGCGGCGGTGTTGGCATTGGGCTGGTATTTGTTTAGTATTTATTGATGCTTTATATAAAGAGGCCGTCTGAAAACATGTTTTCAGACGGCCTCTTTCACATTATCCGCTTCAATCGAATCAAGCGCCGTAAACCGGATTTTTTTCACACAGGGCGGTGGCGGCTTTGGCTACACGCTCCAGCGTGGCTTGGTCTTCGGGATTTTCCAGCACGTCGGCAACCAAGTTGGCCAGCTCGCGGGCATCGGCTTCGCTGAAACCGCGGGTGGTAATCGCGGCGGTGCCGACACGGATGCCGGAAGTGACAAACGGTTTTTCGGGGTCGTTCGGAATGGCGTTTTTATTGATGGTGATGTGCGCCTTGCCCAAGGCTTCTTCGGCGGCTTTGCCGGTAATGTTTTTCGAGCGCAAATCTACCAAGAAAACGTGGCTTTCGGTGCGGCCCGAAATGATGCGCAAACCGCGTTTCACCAACTCTTCCGCCATGGCTGCGGCATTGATTTTCACTTGTTTGGCGTATTCTTTGAATTCAGGCTCCAACGCTTCTTTAAAGGCCACAGCTTTGGCGGCAATCACATGCATCAGCGGGCCGCCTTGCAGGCTCGGAAAAATAGCGGAATTGAGGGCCTTTTCGTGCGTGTTGTCGCGGCACAAAATCACGCCGCCGCGCGGGCCGCGCAGGGTTTTATGGGTGGTGGTGGTAACGAAGTCGGCATAAGGCACGGGGTTGGGATATTCGCCGCCGGCTATCAAACCTGCGTAGTGCGCCATGTCTACAAACAAGTATGCGCCTACTTTGTCGGCGATTTCGCGGAACTTGGCCCAGTCGATTTGCAGAGCGTAGGCGGAAGCGCCGGCCACAATCATTTTCGGTTTGTGTTCCAAAGCCAAGCGTTCTACTTCGGCGTAATCCAGCACTTCGTTTTCATCCAAACCGTAAGTAATCGCGTTATACAGTTTGCCGGAAATGTTGACCGATGCGCCGTGGGTCAAGTGGCCGCCATGTGCCAAGCTCATGCCGAGGATGGTGTCGCCGGGTTTCAGTACCGAAGCGTACACGGCTTGGTTGGCTTGCGAGCCGGAATGCGGCTGTACGTTGGCGTATTCGGCACCGAAGAGTTTTTTCACGCGGTCGATGGCCAGTTGTTCGGCGATGTCCACGTATTCGCAGCCGCCGTAATAGCGTTTGGCGGGGTAGCCTTCGGCGTATTTGTTGGTAAGCTGGCTGCCTTGCGCTTCCATCACGGCGCAGCTGACGTAGTTTTCCGAAGCAATCAGCTCAACGTGATCTTGCTGGCGTTGCACTTCTTTGGCAATCGCGGCGGCGAGTTCGGGGTCGTATTTCTCAATGGTTACGCTTTTTGAAAACATGTTGGTTCCTTTGGGATGGCGGGGTGGGGAACATTTCAGACGGCCTCGATCCGGCTCGCAGAGGCCATCTGAAAACTGATTAAACGGAAAGACTGCATTGTAGCCGAGTTTTGTGTTTTATGCTTATGAAAACGGCGATATTGTCAACAAAATCCATTCATGCCGGCAGAGGTCGTCTGAAAACGGGAAAATCGAATTATTTAAATAAATCATCTTGTTTAAGATAGTATTCTATCGATTCTATCAATTTTTCCAGCTCGTATTCCGCCTGCGCCGCACTCAGATTTTTGGCAATTTCGGCTAAGGCGGCGGCTTCCAGTTTTTTGCGTTCGATGGCATCGGCTTCTTTGGAAAAAGTCAGCACGTTGTCGGGCAGCTTCAAGGGCGGCATGTCGCCTTCGAGTGCGTAGAGGTTTTCGCCCGTCAAGCCGAATGCGGTGCTCGCGGCATGGTCGGGGTGGTATTCGGCATCATTGACTTGCAGCCAGTAAGGGCGGTTTTCGAGTTTGACAAACTGCCCGTTCAGGCCGTAGACGTGTTTGAATTTTCTCAAGGTTCAGACGGCCTTTTCAGTTGTCGGATACGGTTTTGGTAAGCCAGCCCTGTTGTTGCAGCAACGGAATGTTTTTCGGTGCGTAAGTGCTGCTGTAATAACGGGCGAATTTTTCGCGGAAAGGAAATTTTTCGCGCGCTTCGCCGAATGCGGTCATGGTGCGTTCGTATTGTTCGAGGCCGTCTGAAAGCGTTTGGTCGCACGGGTATTCGTTTTCGGCGTAAACGGCGCTTTCGGGCAGGCGCGGTTTGATGCGCATGTCGGTGTCGGGGATGCCGATGCAGAGGCCGACAATCGGAAAGGTGTTTTTAGGCAGTTTGAGCAGTTCGATTAATTCGGCGGCGATATTGCGGATACCGCCGGTGTAGCAGGTGGCGTAGCCGAGGCTTTCGGCGGCAATCACGGCGTTTTGGGCGGCCAGCGCGGTATCGGTTACGGCGGTAATCAGGCTGTCGGGTTCGCCGGCCGCGCTGAAGGTGCCGCTGTAGGCGCGGCTGGATAAGTCGGCGCGGTGCAGGTCGGCCACGAAAACCAGATAGGTGCTGCATGTACCGATTTGCGGGTTGGCCGGTTGCAGGGCGGTGATTTTTGCACGCAGTTCGGGCGAGGTGATGTTGATGATGGTGTAGTGCTGGCCGTTCATCCACGAAGGGGCTTGGCGGGCGCAGTCGATAATGGTTTGCAGATGTTCTTCCGGCAGGGCGGAGCCGCTTTTGAAATGCCGGTAGGTGCGGTGGTTTTTGATGGTTTCGACGGCGTTTTTCATGGAAGTTTCCTTTGCAGATGATGCCTGCGATTGTATGCGCGGCAGGGGGAAACGTCCAGTTGGGCGGCGTGCGGCAGAGGCCGTCTGAAATAAAATAAAGCTGGCAGGCAATCCTTGCTTTGTTATAAAATGTAATTGAAACCAGAAGGGCATAACTGCTTTATTTTTAATTTGTTATTTCAAAAAGGAAAACAAAATGTTTCCAGAATACCGTGATTTGATTGCTAAACTGAGACGGGAAGACGCACACTTCGCCCGTTTGTTTGACGAGCACAACGATTTGGACGACAAAATTACCGGTTTGACCAATAATCCCGTTACCGGCGGTTTGGATGAAATCGAGGTGCTGAAAAAACAAAAACTGCATCTGAAAGACCAGTTATACGCTATTTTGCGTAAAACCGAAGCCGAAAACGCGTAAGTGCCGAATAATGTGAAAAGGCCGTCTGAAAAGTTTCAGACGGCCTTTTTTACGGATTACAGACGCTTACATGCAGCAGCTGCCGAAACGCAGTTTTTTGCTGAACACCAGCTCGTGGGTGAGCTGTTTGAACACCAGAATATTGGTGTTGTTTTCCAGTGCGCGGATGCTGTGGGCTTCGTGCGGTTCCAAGCGCACCACTTGCAGACCTTTGGTATCGAGCGTTTCTTTTTCGGTGATGATTTGCGCGCTGCCGTTGAGCACGATCAGCAGGAGGATGGCATCGGTTTCGTAGGTAGGGATTTCGTTGTCTTTCTGAAGGGAAAGCTGCACGATTTGTTGGTCGTTGTCTTCGGCAATCACGCCGCCGATTAAGGCGTGGGGATCGAGAGTGTATTGCTTCATGGTTTTACCTTTGATGGGAAAGAAAATTACAGCCGGAATTATAAAGTTGCGGAAAAAGCGCAGGCAATTTTTTCAGACGGCATTTTGATGTAAGGCAAGTTAAGGGGAAGCGGCGGGCGGTAGCGGGTAGGGAAGAGGCCGTCTGAAAACAAACTTTCAGACGGCCTGCCGGCGGTTATCGCGTATTGCCGCTTTTGGCTTTCGAGGCCAGCATCGCCTGCAAACCGGCTAGATTGCTCTTGCCTTCTTCCTTACTCACAATCGGCTCGCCGCCTTTTCTGCCGAGGATTTTCAAATCTTCCTGCGGCATTTCGTCGATAAAGCGGCTGGGGTCGGGAAACTGCCATGTGCCTTGCCGTTTGCGCTTCACACAGTGGGTGAGCGTGAGCTGGCGTTTGGCACGGGTGATGCCTACATACATCAAGCGCCGCTCTTCCTCGACGTTACTCTCTTCGATGCTGTCGGCGTGGGGCAGCATGCCTTCTTCGCAGCCTACAAGAAACACATACGGATATTCCAAGCCTTTGGAGGCGTGGAGGGTAGAAAGTTTAACCGCATCTGTTTCTTCTTCGTTTTTGCCTTCTAGCAGCGTCATCAGGGCAATGGTTTGGGCGATTTCGATGATGTTTTTGCCGTCTTGCTCGCCTTTGCGCGCCAGCCAGTCGGTGAGGTCGGTAACGTTGCGCCATTTGATTTCGCCGGCTTTGCCTTCTTCGCTGCCGAGCAGATGGGCTTCGTAGGCGATGTCGGCCAGCAGGTCGTTGACGAGTTCGCCCGCGTCGTCGTGTTCGGCACGGGCGCGGTAATCTTCCATCAAGGCCATGAATTGTTGCAGGTGCTCGCGGTTTTGGGCGTTTAAGACGGCCTGTGCTTCGGGGTTTAACGCCGCTTCATACAGGCTGCATTCGTGGCTGTGGGCATAGGCGTTAAGTTTGCCGAGCGTGGCTTCACCGATGCCGCGTTTGGGTGTGGTAACGGCGCGTAAAAAGGCGGGGTCGTCGTTGGGGTTGGCGAGCAGGCGGATGTAGGACAATACGTCTTTGATTTCGGCCTTATCAAAAAAACTCTGGCCGCCTGAAAGCTGGTAAGGCACGCGCGCGCTGCGCAAGGCTTCTTCAAACACCCGCGCCTGATGGTTGCCGCGGTAGAGGACGGCGAAATCGGCGTATCGGGTTTTGTCGCCGCCCACCAGTTTTTGTTTCACAATCTGGCTTACCACCCATTCGGCTTCGTGCTGTTCATGCTGGCAGGCGACGATTTTGATGTGTTCGCCCATGCCGAACTGCGACCACAAGGTTTTTTTAAACAGCTTGGGGTTGTTTTCAATCACCTTGTTGGCCACTTTCAATATCCGCGCGGTGGAGCGGTAGTTTTGCTCCAGCTTGATTACCTTCATCTGCGGATAATCTTCCTGCATTTGGCGCAGGTTTTCCATGTTTGCGCCGCGCCATGCGTAGATGGATTGGTCGTCGTCGCCCACGGCGGTAAACATGCCTTCCGCGCCGGTGAGCAGCTTCATCAAAGTGTATTGGCAGGCATTGGTGTCTTGGCATTCGTCCACCAGCAGATAGCGCAGGCGGAGCTGCCATTTGTGGCGCACTTCGCTGTTTTGCTGCAACAGCACGGCAGGCAGGCGGATTAAGTCGTCGAAATCAACGGCCTGATAGCTCTCCAGCGTGGCCTGATAGCCGGCATACACTTTCGCCATTTGGCTTTCCCACTCGTTGGAGGCCGTCTGAAAAATTTCTTCGGGCGTTTTCAAATCGTTTTTCCACAAAGAAATCTGATGCTGGGCTTTGAACACCGCTTCTTTGCCGGTGCTGCCGAGCAGCTCGTTGATGATTTTGGCACTGTCGGTGCCGTCGAGAATGGAAAAGTTTTTCTTGTAGCCGATGTTGGCGGCTTCTTCACGCAAAATGCGCATACCGAGCGAATGGAAAGTACATATGGTCAGGCCGCGCGTTTGGCTTTTCGGCAGCATTTTGCCCACACGCTCCTGCATTTCTTTAGCGGCTTTGTTGGTAAACGTGATGGCGGCGATGTGGTGGGCGGGATAATTTACTTGGGTAATCAGGTATTTGATTTTCTGGGTAATCACACCGGTTTTGCCGCTGCCCGCACCTGCCAAAACGAGCAGGGGGCCGCCAAGATATTGCACGGCTTGTTGTTGCTGGGGATTGAGTTTCATAGAAGAGGCCGTCTGAAAGAAATGCGGGGCAGATTATAGCATTTTGTTGTTTTCAGACGGCCTTGGTTCGCTTGTTGAGTTAAAGGCGGAATAGCGAAACCGGTATAGTTAATCCACTTAAAAACCGCCTTAATACCATACCGGAGTGTAAATGGCTGACGGTGAATAAACGGCTACTGACGGTTTGAGCGGACAGACGGTATCAGGAATGTGATTTTTTTCTGAAGGCCGTCTGAAGTCAGCCGGAAAATTTAGGCAGGCGGCCGGCGAGGGCAATGCTGTCGGCCACAATGTTTCCGCTGCTTGCCAGATGGCATTCGGTTTCCACAATCAAAAGATTGGACGGCCGGCCCGCATGCAGGCTCATGCGCATTTCGGCAGGCACAAACGGCAGCTTGCGGGCGGCGGCGAAGGCTTGGGCACGCCGGTTGGCCAGATTCAGCATCGGCAGTAGGGTAATGTCGAGGTGGAAGCGGCGCACGCCTAAAACGATAATGCGGGCGGCAAACCAGTCGGCTTCTTCGGTAAATACGTTTGGGCTGGGCTGTTTGAAATCATGGCGCATCGCGGCAATCAGCGCGGCGACGGCGCGAATTTGCGGCAGCATGGCTTCACTTACCAGTGCGGTGCCGGCTGTTTCGGGCAGTTGCAGCGAAAACAGATCAGGACGGTGGGTATTGCCGTCTACAATGATACTACAGCGGTGCAATGGTGCCGGGTTGCTTTGGTTTGAGGTGTTTAACATAACGGCGGCTTTCATTTTTATTTACTCCTTGGGCTCTCGGGCGGCAAATAAAAAGGCCGCCTGTGAATTCGGGCGGCTCTATTTCGCGTTTGCTTAAAGTTTATCTGTATTTCAGACAAGCGCAAAAAAGTACCGCACTGTTGTGTGGTACCAATAAAAATAAGCAAAGGGGCGGTTGTTTGATGTATTCATGTGCGGCAGGTTAAAACAAAGTATTGATTACTGTCAACGAGTACCCAGAGTAAAAATACTTTATAAATTTTTAATTCATTGTAATAGAAAGATTTATTTTTCTCCCCATTTAGTCATCAAGGTGTGCGGAATGCGTAATTGGTCAAGAATACGTGCTACAACGAAGTCAATTAAATCATCAATACTCTGCGGATGATGGTAAAAACCGGGTGCGGGCGGCAGGATAACCGCTCCGAGTTGCGAAAGTTTCAGCAGGTTTTCCAGATGCAGTGATGAAAGCGGCGTTTCGCGCGGCACGAGTATCAGCGGGCGGCGTTCTTTCAGGCACACATCGGCGGCACGTTCGATAAGGTGGTCTGAAGTGCCGTGCGCCACTGCCGCCACCACGCCCATGCTGGCGGGGCAGATAATCATAGCATCGGCGGGATTGGTGCCGGAGGCGGGTGGGGCAAACCATTCGTCTTTGCCGAATACGCGCAGTTGCTCTGCGGGTACATTGAATTTTTCGCATAAAAACGTTTGGCAGGCGGTAGGGTTGGAAGGGAGGGAAAGGTTCATTTCCTGCCCGGCCACCACTTGTGCGGCCTGCGAATACAGCAGCCAAACGGTTTTGCCGCTGTGCAGCAGGCATTCCAGCAGCCGGATGCCGTAAGGCATGCCCGATGCGCCGGTAAAGGCGAGGGCAACGGTTTGAATCGGATGTGTTTGATGGTTCATAAGGTATCCGTCAATAAAACAGCGGGGTGCAAACGGTTAAACGGGCAATGTCGGGAGGCCGTCTGAAAAAGTCGGTTATACGTTGTCGGCGCTGCGTTCGATTTCTACACCGACTTCGCGCACATCGGGCAAAATGCCGGGCTTGATGATGCGCACACGTATCCATTGTGCGCCGAAATCCTGCAATACCAGTTCGGCTACATGTTCGGCCAAGGCTTCCAGCAGCAGGAATTGCTGGTTTTTCAGGCTGCTGCGCACGGCATCGCATACGTCGGCGTAGTGTATGGTGTCGTCGATGTTATCTGAAACGGCGGTTTTTTCGGGAATGCCGATAACCAAATCCAGCACCAGCGTCTGCATTTGCTCGCGTTCCCAATCGTATACGCCGATCAACGTTTCGGCTTTCATGCCGTTCAAAAAGATTTTGTCCATTTTGTGTTGCGCCGTTTTCACGTTAAAATTACGCTTTCATTCTAAAACAAAAGTAACGGTAATGTTTAATTTATTGGCGGTTATCACTTCTTATTTAATCGGTTCGCTTTCGTTTGCGGTAATCGTGTCGAAGCTTTTCGGTATGGCCGATCCGCGCACTTACGGTTCGGGCAATCCGGGGGCGACCAACGTATTGCGCAGCGGCAAGAAAAAAGCGGCGGCGTTAACGCTGCTCGGCGATGCGTTGAAAGGGTTGGTTGCCGTACTGTTGGCCTTGTGGGTGCAGGAGCCGCTCGGTTTGGATAACAGCACCATTGCGCTGGTAGCCGTGGCCGCGTTGGTGGGGCATATGTGGCCGGTGTTTTTCGGCTTTAAGGGCGGCAAAGGCGTGGCGACGGCTTTTGGTGTGCTGTTGGCTTTGTCGTGGCCGACTGCTTTGGTTTGCGCGGTGGTGTGGCTGGTGATGGCGTTCGGGTTCAAAGTGTCTTCGCTGGCGGCTTTGACGGCAACCGTTCTCAGCCCGGTTGCCGCTTACTTTCTAATGCCTTACGGTTCGTGGGTGTGGGCGACGGCGGTGATTGCCTTGTTGGTGCTTTACCGGCATAAAAGCAATATCCAAAACTTGCTCAGCGGCAAAGAAGGCAAAATCGGCGATAAAGCGGAATAGCAAAATAGTCGGGAAACGGAACAGGCAGCTTGGGCTGCCTGTCGGCTTTTGTGGCAAAATATAACGTGTAAATCCGATTTTTTTGCCATATGACAGGAATGCCATCATGCGAATTTCTTTTTCAGACGGCCTGAAAAAATGTTGTGTGTTATCGGCAGCGTTGCTGCTGTCGGCCTGCGCTCTGGTGCGTTATCCGCCTGTGGCGGCCATCAGCCGGATCGATACCGAAAAAGGCTACCGCCTGCAACATGCTTTGGAGCGGCAGGAGGGCGACGATACGTTTATCGTGCTGATGCTTTCGGGTGGCGGCACACGGGCAGCCGCACTGGGTTACGGTGTTTTGGAAGAATTGAGCAGGCAGAAAGTCTATATAGGCGGTAAAGAAATCAAATTGAGCGAAAGTATCGACCTGACCTACGGCGTATCGGGCGGTTCGGTGCTGGCGGCATATTTTTCGCTGCACGGGCAGAACACGATTCCTGCATTCGAGCGCCGCTTCCTAAAGCAGAATTTCCAACGCCAGTTTGCCAAGCAAGTGTTTTCGGCCGCCAATCTGCCGCGGCTTACCTCGCCTGAGTTCGGGCGCGGCGATTTGTTGCAGGAGCAGTTTGAAGCGACGCTATTTCGCAATGCCACCTTCGGCGATTTGGAAAAACGCCGCAAAGGGCCTTTCGCCGTGATTACCGCCACCGATATGTCGCTAGGCAACCGTTTGGATTTCACGCAGGAATATTTCGATGCGATGTGCCTGAACCTTTCCGACCTGCCCCTTGCGCGGGCGGTGGCGGCATCCAGCGCGGTGCCGCTGGTGTTCAGCCCCATCACGCTCAACAATAACGGCGGCAACTGCGGCTATACTTTGCCGCCGCGTTTGGAAAAAGCGGTGGAAAGGGATAGCGGCAAGCTGCAACGACATACCCGCAAAGAGTTTAAAGAAAATCTCAAACAATACGAAGACAGCAAAGCGCGCCCGTATATCCACCTGATCGACGGCGGCCTTACCGACAACCTCGGTTTGCGCAGTTTGCTCGACGTTACCGAAATTTATCCGAAAAACGTGCTTTACCGGCAGTTTATCGAAGGCAAAGTCAACAAAATCATCGTGATCAACGTTAACGCGCAAAACCAGATGAGCACGGCCATCGACAAAACCGCCGCCGTGCCGGGTTTTTACGATGTGTTGAACGCCATTATCAATATTCCCATCGACCAGTATTCGCAAGAATCCCTGCGCCGTTTCCGCGCGTTTACCGACCAATGGAACGAAGCGGTGGCAACCGGCTCCGGCGGGCGCAAAGTCAGCATGTATTTCGTGAGCCTGAATCTGCGCGATTTGCCGGAATCGCAGTTGCGCAAGAACGTATTGAACATTTCCACCAGTTTCTACCTGCCCCCCAACGACATCAACGATTTGAAAACCGCCGCGCGGGTGTTGATGGCGCAGTCGCCCGAATACAAACGGCTGTTGGATGATTTGTCCGCCGAACCGGTGCAGACTCCCGCGGCGGTTCACAAGCCCGTTTGGTTCGTCGGCGACGGGCCGCAACTGCCGGTGAAAGAGCCACAAAATTATGATGCGGCTTTGTTTGGCGGCAGTTAGATTGCTGTGCGGTTGAATGCGGATATTCGTGTGGAGGCCGTCTGAAAAACGCTTTTTCAGACGGCCTCTTTGTTATTGTTGTTGCTGCGGTTTGGGTGGCATGGGTATGGTGCGGGTAGCCCTCGCTTCAGCCTTCTCGCACGGAATAGCAGACGGATGGTTACCGGTTCGGGCGGGGGAAAGGCGCGCATGTGGGGTTGGGTGCGGATATTTGTATAGAGGCCGTCTGAAAAGATGTTTTCAGACGGCCTCTGGTAATTATTAGTGATGCGGTTCAGATAAGCATACGGGAAGAAGCGGGCGGCTTGCCGGTTATTTATGCAGGCCGCACTCTTTGCTGTCTTTATTTTCCCACCACCAACGTCCGGCGCGGATGTTTTCGCCGAGTTTTACCGGTCGGGTGCACGGTTCGCAGCCTATGCTGGGATAGCCTTGCCGGTACAGGGCGTTGAGCGGTACGCCGTATCGGTGCGCGTATGCCCACACGTCGGCCTCTTCCCAATCGAAAATCGGATTGAACTTGGCGATGTTGCGGGCGGTGTCGCGTTCTTCAAATTCCAAGCCGCTGCGGGTGTCGGACTGACTACGCCGTTGCCCGGTCAGCCATGCCGGTGCGCGGCATAGGGCGCGGTTGAGCGGTTCGATTTTGCGGATGTGGCAGCATCGGCGGCGCAGTTCCACGCTTTCATACATGGCCGCACTGCCGAATTGCCGTTCAAAGTCGGCAGCGGATTCGGGGGCAGGGCGGTACACTTCGATTTCAAACGGGTAGCGGGCATTGGTTTCTGTAATCAATGCAACGGTTTCGGCGTTGAGTTTGCCGGTATCGAGGGTGATGATGCGCAGCGACAGTTTCAGACGGCCTATCCGGTCGGCAACAACCATGTCTTCCACCGCCAAACTGGAGGCGAAAACGGCATGCGGATAGCGGTCGGCGATATGTTGCAGACGTTGGTTTAGCGCGGTTTCCAGTGTTTTCAGACGGCCCGAAGCGGCTGCGGCGGCAGGGGGAATCTGCCAGAGTTTGGGGGCGTATAACGACATGGCGGAGGTTCCTCGGGGTGGGTTTGCCGTATTTTCCGCCGTCCGCCGCGGTTGCGGAAAGAATGGTTTTTTATTTGGTTATAACCAAAGTACGGAGAGGCCGTCTGAAAAATTTTTTTCAGACGGCCTCGGGTGTCGGGCGAAAGGTTAATCCGCTTTGCCTTTGCGCAGCGTTTCCAGTTCGTCCAAAAGTTGCAGAATCAGTGCGGTGGCAGGCACGCTGGCTTCGAAATCGCGGCTGATGCGGCGGGCGCGTCGGATGCGGGCGAGTTGGAAGCCGCTGAAGCTGGCTTGTTGCGGGCTGCCGCTCACGGAGATGATTTCTTCTTCAATCACGCTTACCACCCAATCGGCATCGTTGCCGCAGGCATCTACGATTTCGTTGAAAGTCAGTTGTATGTCTTGATCTTGGTTCATGGCTTATCCTTTCGCGCCGTAGTGTTCGGCCAGTTGCTGCCATGCGGCTTTGTCGGCTTCGCTGTCGGCACGCGGCAGAACGATGTTGATGGTCAGATACAGGTCGCCGGCTTCTTTGGCGGGAATGCCTTTACCTTTCAGGCGCAGGTTTTGACCGGTGCGGCTGTTGGCGGGAATGTTGACGTTCAGACGGCCTGCGGGGGTGTCGGCTTCGATTTTGCCACCGACGGCCGCCGTCCACGGCATTACGTCGATGCGCCGGTAAACGTCTTTGCAGTCTTTCACATACAGGGTGTCGGATTCGCGGAAGCGCACTTTCAAATATAAATCGCCGTTGCCGCCGCCGTTGAATCCGGGCAGCCCTTGCCCGCGCAGGCGGATTTGCTGACCTTCGCCGATGCCTTTGGGGATTTTGACGTGTAGGGTTTTACGTTCGTAAGCCATTCGGCCGTCGGCGGTGAGGGTGGGCATGTCGAGGCTGAGGCTACGTTCGCCGCCTTGATAGGCGGCGGCAATGTCGATGCTCAATTCGGCGTGTTGGTCTTCGCCGCGTATCGGGCCTGCGGAGCGGGATGCGCGGCTTTGTCGGGCGTGTCCGAAAGCAGAGAAAATGTCGTCGAAGCGGAAATCGCCGCTGCCGAAAGGCTGGCCGTCGCCGAAACGGTTTTCGTCGAAACCGTAATAGCGGTAGCCGCCCTGAGCGGGATCGAAACCTTCGAAACCGTGGAAGCCTGATGCGCCGCCGTCATACTGCTGCCGTTTGAACGGGTTGGCGAGCATTTCGTCGTATTCGGCGCGTTTTTCAGGGTCTTTCAAGGTGTTGTAGGCCAGATTGATTTCACTGGTTTTCTTGTCTGCATCGGGGTCTTTGCTTACGTCGGGGTGGTATTTCCGCACCAGTTTGCGATAGGCTTTTTTGATGTCGTCGGCACTGGCATCTTTAGAGAGGCCGAGCACCTCGTAATGGGTTTTTTCGGTTGCCATATTTGCTTTCCGTTGTCGGTTTGTTAAGTGGGTTGGATGTTTGTCGCTACGGGAAAATATCCGGTTGCCGTTGCGGATACAGATATTTTCGAGGTAATGGCACAAACGGATAAATCAAGAGTCAAATCAAGGCTTTCGTTGGAGAAAAGGCCGCCTGAAAAGTTTCAGACGGCCTTTTGCATTGTTCGGGGCAAACAATCAGATTTCAAACATATTGCCCGGTTCGCCGGTGGTTCGGATCATACCGGCGGCGACGGTGTGGTTGGTGGCTTCGTCGATGAGGATGAACGCGCCTGTGGCGGGGTTTTCGGCATAAGTGGTAACACTTAACGGCTGTTGTGTTTTCAGGCTTACGCTGCCGATGTCGTTAAGGTTGAGGCTGTCTGCCGACTGCACGCGGCTGAGGGTGTGTACGTCCCACACATAAGCGATGCCGCTCACTTTTACCGCGGTGGTTTGTGTGCCTTGTTTCAACAAGTATTTGCGGCGCAGGTTGAGCGGAGTTTCGTCGAACCAGCATAAGGCCGTCTGAAAATCGCGGCTCGGCGCAACGCTGCTGTCGGCAGCCACAATGCTGTCTCCGCGGGAAATGTCGATGTCGCTGTCTAATGTAATCGTCAGCACATCGCCCGCCCGTGCGGAATCGGTTTTGCCGCCCACATGGTAAATGCCGTTGATTTTGGCGGTTTTGCCACCCGGCAGCACTTTGATTTCGTCGCCCGTTTTCAGACGGCCTGCTTCCAAACGGCCTTGGTAGCCGCGGAAGTCGTCGCTACTGCTGCCGTCTTGGCGGGCGACCCGCTGTACGGGGAAATGGGCGGGCAAGTTATCGGCGCGATTGTGGACAACGGGCAGCGATTCGAGCAGCGGCAGCAGCGGCAGGCCGTCGTACCACGGGGTGTTGCCGCTGGGGGTAACGATATTGTCGCCGTTCAGTGCGCTGATGGGGAGAAAATGGATTTGTGCGGTTAGGCCGATTTGTGCGGCCAGTTTTTGGTACGCTTTAATGATTGCCTGATATTTTGCGGCATCGAAACCGAGCAGGTCGAGCTTGTTTACCGCCACGATAATATGCGGCGTGCCCAAAAGTTTCAACACCGCACTGTGGCGTTTGGTTTGCGGCAGCAGTGTCGGTTCGCTCCCGTCGAAGTCGACGCGGGTGGCATCCACCAGCACAATCGCGGCATCGGCAGTAGACGCGCCGGTTACCATGTTGCGGGTGTATTGCTCGTGCCCCGGGGTGTCGGCAATGATGAATTTGCGTTTTGGGGTGGCGAAATAACGGTAAGCCACGTCGATGGTGATTCCTTGTTCGCGTTCGGCGGCAAGGCCGTCGGTTAGGCTTGCGAAGTCGGGCGTTTGTCCGTTTTGCGCAGCATGGTCGAGTTTGGCAAGCTGGTCGGCAAGCAGGGTTTTGCTGTCGTACAACAGGCGGCCGATTAAGGTGGACTTGCCGTCGTCAACGCTGCCGGCGGTGATGAAACGGAGAAGGGGGGCGGTGGTTGCGTTCATTGGAGTATCCTTTTTTCAGACGGCCGGAGAAGGCTTGTTGATGGCGGATACTGTAAACAGGCCGTCTGAAAAAAGGAAAGAATGGTTGGTTTTAATTTAAGATGATTTTGTTATATGAATTTGTTTTGTAAGGAAGGTTATCTTTGATTCACAGCAAAAAACGGTATTTATTTTTGTAAAGGCGGCAACGGGCAGGGTATGATGCCGAGTATCCGTTTAACAGGCTTTAACGTTTGCTAACCGGATGGATTTTGATTTCGGATTGTGCGTTTCATATCTGATATTGAGTTTGCTAAAAGGTTGTTTCATATTCTAATTTTAATATTTCAAAGGAAGGAAGTTGTCATGGCTGCGAAACTGTCTGTGTTAACCGTTTCTTTAATCGGCGTATTCCCGTTGTTGGCGGCGGAACAAGCATTGGCCAATAACCAATTCGGCGATTACGGTAAAGAAACATTATCCACTTTAATCAACCAATATGCAGGCCGATATTCGGGAACCGACAAAGAATTAAAGTCCGGCGACTATATGAAAGAGCGGATGACGTTCGGCGGGTATAACGGTGCGCCGCAGAAACAGCAATTCACTTTCAAAGCAGGCCGCGGCGTGTTGGCCGGTCAAAACGTAACCAGCAACAACATCGTGGTTACCAAGCAAGGTGTGGGCAACACAGGTAAAACCCTGTATGTGGGTGCACATTACGATACCGCAGCCACCGATAAAAGCAACGACCGCTCCAAACTGCAAGGCTTGGATGATAATTCTTCCGGTGCGGCCGTTTTAACCGAGCTGGCACGAAACCTCAGCGGTGTCGAAACCGAGCATAACCTGACCTTTATCGGTTTCGGCGCGGAAGAATACGGGCTGATCGGCTCAAAACATTTCGTCAGCCAAATGACCGATCAAGAAAAGAAAAACGCTATCGGTATGATTAACCTCGACAGTTTGATCACCGGCGATAAGATGTATGCCAACTCAGGCGACAGAGCCTATGACAAAGCCAAAAAAATGCCGGTTAAAAAATATTCCGAGCTGAGGGAGCATGCTTTGCGCATCGCAAAAGAAATGGGCATAGACTTGCAGATTAACAAAGGCGATAAAAACTTCCCCGGCACCAAAGAACCCTATAAGCCCTTCGGCGTAGGCTGCTGCAGCGACCAAGAATCTTTCGATAAAGCAGATATTCCCGTTTTGGGCTTTGAAGCGACCAACTGGGATATCGGCGATTTCGACGGCTATACCCAAACCAATAACCCGAAAATAGAAGGCGGTAAAACGTGGCACGACCAGAAAAAAGACAGCTACGAATACCTTACCAAGGCTTTCGGCAAAGAGAGAATCGACCAACGTATGCGTGATTTTTCCAAAATCATTTCCCGTTTGATTGTCGAACAAACCAATGCCGATGTTATCCAATCAATGAAAACAGCGGCTGCCGATCAGAACAGAATCAGCAGTTATTTGAAAGGATCGATCAACCAAGATACCGATGCCGTCAAATACCATGCGGACAACCTTGCCCTCAGCCCCACAGCGGCCGAGCGCGGCGCGAATTTCTGGGTAGACGGCAATTATCGCTATAACGATACGCACGACAACGAAGGAAACAACAACGTGCAGCTCGGCCTTTACGGAGAATTTGCCGTACAACCCAAATGGGCGGTAGGCGCAGGGGTGAGCCTGAAGCAAAGCCGCAATAACGACTTCATCGATAAAGACAACGCCTACGGCGTGAACGCATATTCGATCTACGGCGGCTCCGATTCCCCGTTATGGAACGTATCCGTTATCGGTTTGCACAAACACAAATTAGATTTGGAGCGTGAAGTAAAAGTGGGCGGAGGCAATACCCCCATCATCGTTCACAATAAAGAAGCAGGCAAAACCGATGCCACCGTGTTCAGCCTGAGCAACGAATTGGGCTACAACTTTATCCATCAGCCCAAAACCAAGCACGGCGCTTATCTCGGCCTGAACTACAACCGCGCGGTGGTCAACGCTTACGACAGCGGCAAAAACACTTCGAGAACGGCTCTTCACATTGATAAAACCAAAGACGACCAACTGGATTCGGAACTTGGCTATCAAATCAAGCACCAATTTACCCTTGCCAACAGACCCGTCGAATTGAAATCGCGCTTGGCTTATGTGCACGAATTCAATAACAAAGGCATCGAAAGCGTTACCGCCAAATCGTTTGCCGACGGCAAAGTAAGAGAAGGCCGCTATAAAGCCGATAACGACAAAGACTACGGTAAATTCCGCATCGGCGTGAACAGTGCCCTAACCGAAAAACTGCATGCCTATCTGCACGCGGATACCACGTTTGCCAAGAAAGACAACGACCGTTCCGTACAAGTGGGCGTGCAATATAAATTCTGATCGAAAGCAATAAATACCGGTCATATTCTCACCGGCAGACGGCTGTTTCGTCTGCCGGTTTTTGATTACGCCTTCCGGCAACACTTTAAATTTCAAAACAGCAGGTTTAAACTTCACAACCCGCAAATTTCAAAAAACAAAGGAAAAATTATGAATTGGAAAACCCTGTTTGCCGCCGCCTGCCTGACCGTGCTTGGCGGTTGCGCCGCTTCTTCCGAACCGGCTCCCGATCTGAAAAGAGTATGGATGCTCGACGAATGGCCCGGCTTTAGCCGCGAACAACTCCATCAGGCCAAAGCCGAAATGAATTTCACCGGCTTACCGAATGTATCCGCCTACATGGGCTGTAACCGCATGATGTTTGAAGCCGATATAGCAGACTCTTCTCCGACAGAGGGAAGGTTGACAATCGGCGTAATTGCCTCCACCCGGAAGCTCTGTGCCGACGGAATGGCTTTGGAGCAAGACTTCGGCAACCGTATCGGCAGCTTTACCCGCTATCGGATAGAAGGCCACCGCCTGATTTTGGAAAACGAGCAAGGCGAAACCGCAGAGTTTGTAGCTCAGGATTGAATATTTGGGATTCAGGTTAATGGTTGTTTCCGAGTGCAAGAGGCCGTCTGAAAAAAATTTTCAGACGGCCTCAGTGTTATAGACAGGCAAGTCGGTAGGGCGGGCATTTTTGCCCGTCGTGCACTTGTATGAGCTTGTTACCACTTGCCATCTTGGGTTTTTTGCTCTGCCGAGCAAACGGCGGGTAGGGATGGACGCCCTACGGTTTAATCGTGATATAAATTTTGAATTTCAGACGGCCTTTTTTCAGGTAGCCTGTTTTACTTCTCCCCCAACTTCTTCAAAACCGCTTTCACCGTCTGAATCCGTGTTTCCACATCTTCCATCACCGCGCTTACGCGTAATTTGTCCGCACCGGCCATGCGGTAGTTTTTGTTGCTTTGCATCAACAGGATAATCTGCGCGGGATCGATGTTGTGGTGTTTGCCGAAGGTAAGGGTAACGGCTTCGGCGGTGGCATCGATTGCGTCTATGCCCATTTCTTTGGCCGTCAGGCGGATGCGGTGGCTTTCGATTAGGGTTTTGACGGGTTGTTCGGGCAGGCCGAAGCGGTCGACGAGTTCTTCGTGCACGCTGTTGATTTGGCCCTCGGTTTCGCAGGTGGCGAGGCGTTTATAGAGCACTAGCCGCTCGTGGATGTCGGGGCAGTAGCTTTCGGGCAAGAGCGCGGGGCTGTGCAGTTTGATTTCGGTGGTTACGCCCAGCGGTGCGTCGAGGTCGGGCTGGCGGCCTTTTTTGAGGTCGCGCACGGCTTGTTTGAGCATTTCGGTGTAGAGAGTGAAGCCGACCTGCATCATTTCGCCGCTTTGCCCTTCTCCGAGGATTTCGCCTGCGCCGCGGATTTCCAAATCCTGCATGGCCAGCGTGAAGCCTGCGCCGAGTTCGTCGGCGGCGGAAATGGCATCGAGGCGTTTTTCGGCATCTTTGGTGATGTATTCGGGCGTGAGCAGGTAGGCGTAGGCTTGGTGGTGGCTGCGGCCGACGCGCCCGCGCAGTTGGTGCAGTTGGGCAAGGCCGAATTTGTCGGCGCGGTTGATGATGATGGTGTTGGCGTTGGGGATGTCGATGCCGGTTTCAATGATGGTGGAACACAGCAGCAGGTTGAACCGCTGTTGCAGGAAGTCGCGCATCACTTGTTCGAGTTCGCGCTCGCGCAATTGACCGTGGGCAACGCCGATGCGGGCTTCGGGCAGCAACTCTTGCAGGCGTTCGCGCATGTTTTCGATGGTTTCGACTTCGTTGTGTAAAAAGAATACTTGCCCGCCGCGTTTGAGTTCGCGCAGCACGGCTTCGCGCACGCTGGCTTCGCTGAAGGGCTTGACGAAGGTTTTAACGGCCAAACGGCGGCTGGGCGCGGTGGTGATGAGCGAGAAATCGCGCAATCCTTCGAGCGCCATGCTGAGGGTGCGCGGAATGGGGGTGGCGGTGAGGGTGAGGATATCGACATTGGCGCGCAGGCGTTTGAGCTGCTCTTTTTGGCGCACGCCGAAGCGGTGTTCTTCGTCGATGATAACTAAACCTAAGTTTTTGAATTGAATATCGTCTTGCACGAGTTTGTGCGTGCCGATAACGATATCGACCGTGCCGTCGGCCATGCCGGCGAGCGTGGCTTTGGTTTCTTTGCTGCTGTTGAAGCGGGAAAGCTGGGCGACTTTAACGGGAAAATCGGCGAAGCGGTCGCTGAAATTTTGTGCGTGTTGTTCCACCAGCAGCGTAGTAGGCGCGAGCACGGCCACTTGTTTGCCGCCCATCACGGCCACGAAGGCGGCGCGCAGGGCGACTTCGGTTTTGCCGAAGCCGACATCGCCACACACGAGCCTGTCCATCGGTTTGCCTTGGGTGAGGTCTTTGAGTACGGCGGCGATGGCGGCGGCTTGGTCTTCGGTTTCTTCGTAGCCGAAGCCGTCTGAAAAGGCTTGGTAGTCCAATTCGTTGAACTGGAATTTAAAGCCTTCTTGTGCGGCGCGTTGGGCGTAAAGATTGAGCAGTTCGGCGGCGGTGTCGCGGGCTTTTTCGGCAGCTTTGCGTTTGGCTTTGCTCCACGCGGCGGTGCCCAAGCGGTGCAGTTGCACGTTTTCATAGGCATGGCCGGAATAGCGGCTGATCAGGTGCAGCTGCGACACCGGCACATATAGCTGGGCTTCGTTGGCGTATTCGAGCAGCATCATTTCGGTGCTGCCTTCGCCCAAATCCATGCTGACCAAGCCCATATAGCGGCCGATGCCGTGCTCTTCGTGTACCACGGGGTCGCCGATGTTGATTTCGGCCAAATCGCGCAAAAGGCCGTCTGAAACTTGGGCGTGTTTCTTGCGGCGCGCGGTGCGGCTGCGGGCGACGTATTGGTAGAGATCGGATTCGGTGATGACGGCGAGGCCGGTTGTAGGCCGCGACATTTGCGCCGATTGTATTTTGTCGGATTCGGGAATCCGACCTACGGGTTCGGCCGATTCGGAAACACCGCCTGCGTTTTCAGACGGCAGCTGAAACCCGTACGCCAACTGCGTGACGGCAATACACAGCGGCGCATCGCTGTTTAAAAACGCCTGCCAGCCGTCCACGCTTTTCGGTTTCAGACCGTGCTGGGCAAAAAAGCCGAGCATGGTTTCGCGGCGGCCTGCGCTTTCGGCACACAACAGAATCCTGCCTTCAAAGGCCGTCTGAAAACCGTGCAGGGCGGCGAGCGGGGTTTCGGATTGGCGGTTCACGGCCACATCGGGCAATTGGTGCTGCTTGCCGTGAAAGTCGAGCAGGATTTGCGGATAAGGTTTCAGACGGCCTGCAAACTGGTCTTCACTGAGATACAAATGCTGTGGATGCAAAGGCGGGTAAGCATCATCGCCCTGCGCCATCGCATAACGGGTTTTCACGTCCGCCCAAAAGCGCGCAGCTTCGGCGTGCACGTCGCCGAGGCACACGACAACGGCTTCTTCGCCGATATAGTCGAACAATGTGGCGCATTCGTTTTCAAAAAACAGCGGCAGATAATATTCCACGCCCGCACCGAAATGGCCGTTGCTCACGGCTTTGTACACGGCGGCGGCGTTGTAGTCGCCCTCGATTTCTTCGCGGAAACGGCTGCGGAAGATTTTTTGCGCGTCGTCATCGGTGGGG